>DAORNH010000344.1:4122-4459 GCA_035440865.1 Hyphomicrobiaceae bacterium
GAATGCGGCCGGCGCACTGAATGCGGACTGAACAAGGATTCTGGCGATATTCAGATGCGTCGGAGGCGCGACGTGGGAGGCACTGTCTCTTGACCGATCCGCGAGAGCAATCACGGCCCGATATGGCCGAAACCCCGGCAGAATCAGCGGCCCGGGCGACACGCTACCTGATGCGACGCGCCCTCAAGGCGAGCCTTGCCACGCTCGAGAAGGGAAGCGGCCACCCCTATGTCTCGCTGGTCACCGTCGCCACGGAGGCGGACGGTGCGCCGATCCTGCTACTTTCGTCGCTGGCCGTGCACACGCGCAATCTGATGGCCGATTCGCGGGCGAGCCT
>DAORNH010000345.1:0-4447 GCA_035440865.1 Hyphomicrobiaceae bacterium
AAACCCGCCTTGAAGGCCGTTCTCGCCTCGGCCGCACTCGCCGTTGCGACCTGCGCCGCCGTCGCCCCGGCCGCCGCCGCCGATCTGCCCGGCCGCCCGGGCTCGATCAAGGACACGGGCTATGCGCCGCCGCATCCGCACATGGTGCCGGCCGGCCCCTGCTACTTCCGCGCCGACGTCGGATATTCCTGGTCGCGCGACCCGGATGTGCGCTGGCCTGTGACCAACCCGCGCGCCAATCCCGCCACTGTGTCGGGTTGGGATGAGGATGCTGGCGGCAACATCATCTACTATCTCGTGACCGACCAGGTCGCCAATGCCACCATGGAGAACACCTGGTTCGGCGGCGCGGGCATGGGCTGCGGCACGGGCTCGCGGGGGCTCCGCGGCGAAGTCATGTTCGAGTATCACGGCGACCGCAAAGTCGACGGCGAGCCGGGCCCCTGGTTCTACCCGACGCCGCTGCCGGCTCCCCCGGTAACTCCGCCCGTCGACCCGCTGCACACGTCCGTGCGCTCCTACACCATGATGTTCAACGCCTACCACGATCTCGGCAACTTCCACGGTTTCGTGCCGTATGTCGGTGCCGGCATCGGCGTCGCCTACCACATCGTCGACGACGTCTACTTCACGGGGAACCCCGCGCTCGTCAATCGCATCCACGGCGATCGCGACATGGCCTTTGCCTGGTCGCTGATGGCCGGTGTCGGCTACCAGATCAGCCAGCGTGCGATCCTCGACTTCGGCTATCGCTACATCGACATGGGCAAGGCGACCTCCGAGCGTCACGACTCGGCGGGCTTCTTGAACCCCCGCGTTGTGATCCGCGATATGGAAGCGCACGAGTTCAAGGTCGGCCTGCGCTACCACATCGGTGCGGCTGCCCCCTGCTGCGCGCCGGAACCGCTGAAGTAAGCATCGTGGAAAGTGGGTCGGCGTCCGCCGGCCTGAGACGGGAGGCCGGGCCATGTGCCCGGCTTTCTGCGTGGCTGCGCCACTCCGCCCGAGACGGCGGCGAGTGCGCCGCCGGCCCTTGCCGCGGCCTCTTCCTGCCAAGGCGAGGCGCCTCGACCCGGTCGAATGGCATGACACTTGCTCGATCGCCGTCATCGGCTCATCGGGTTGGAGCGGCGCATGGTGCGCATCCTCGTCATCGTCTGCCTCGCTTGGCTCGGGATTTCGCTCGCGCACAATGGCGGCTTGGCCATGCTCGACATCGACGATAGGGTCTGGTGGGCGCTGCTGCTGCCGGGCGTCTATCTCGTCGGGCTCGTCCTACTGCGTGACTGACGGGCCGGATGGCTCAGCAATGCATCGCCGAGCTGACTCGACGGTTCAATGCCGTGAGGCTTGCAGCCGACAGCAACCCGACCGCCCAATTGCGGCAACGCAAGATTGTGACGTGCCGACCCCGAATGCCCTGGGCCGATGCCGATTCGAATAGGGCGCGGGTGGCCATCTCAGTGCCGGGCGACTGCGGCATCGCCCAGCATTGCGAACAGGCTGGCCCGCAGATCGAATTCGACCCGAGCGCGCCGCGACTCGCCATCGGCCATCAGGTGGAGGTGCACTTCGTTGGCGCCGAGGGACGCGGCGAGATGGCGGATGTGTGCGAGGTTCAGCGTCTCTGACTGCCCCGTCGTGCGCCCGACGGCCCGTACGCTCATCGAGCCATCGCCGAGGCGGCGCACGAGCACGTAGCACGCCTGGGTAATCGCGGGGCAGTCGATGAGGCTGTGGATGGTGTGCACGTAGGACTGGCCTGAGGCGCCGCGCCAGAAGTAGAAGCGCGAGGGTGGAAGAAGCGTCTCGGTCGGCTGCATCTCGACGACTGGCATCGCGGTTCCGGCGCCAACCCAAGCTGACGCGGCGAACTTACGATCCGATGCGAGCCTCGGCTCCGGGGGCAAGCTGCGATCCAGGGGGAAGCTGCGGGCAGCCATCTCACGCTCCGAATATCGACGTCCAAAGGACAGGCAACAGGGCCCGGTCGCCCGGGGCAACAACTCGAATTTCCGGCAGTTCAGCCGGTTCAACGCGCCGCACCATCAGCCGGTTTCGGGTCAGCCGTTTTCGAGCCGGCCGGTTCCATCGACGTTTGGTTCAAGGGAGCATACTGTCCCGAGGCAACCTGCAGACTCATACGTGTGCAGCGTAGGCTAGGTTTGGAGCTGAATTGTGACCGCATGCGACAAATTGCCTGGATCTCGATGCCACCAGTGGTGCTGCCGGTGCTGACAGTCCGGGCCGCAGGTCAGCCGCAGCGCGCATAGCCACAGTTGCGGCACACCCAGCATCGGCCGTCTCGAACGACGGCATTGGCTCCGCAACGCCGGCACGAGCCCGCCAGAGCACTCGTATCGCCTTCCCCTGGTCCTGCGCTGCCGAACGATCGTGCCGGCCCGGCGCGCACGCCGTCGGCAGCCGGATCGGTGGCATCTCCACGCGCGATGAGTCGCGACTGCGGAGCGCGGGCGTCGTCGGCGATCTTGTGCTCCGTTTCTGACAAAGCTCCGATGCGACGCATGTGGTCATCGATCACATTGCCGATGGCGGCCTGCAGGCTCGGCACGTAGTGGCCGTCCATCCAGCGCCCGCCTTGCGGATCGAAAATGGCGCCAAGCTCCTCGGCAATGAACGAGACATCTCCACCACGCCGGAACACGGCGCTGATCATGCGCGTCAGCGCAACCATCCAGGCGTAATGCTCGAGGTTCTTCGTATTGATGAAGATCTCGAACGGCCGGCGACGCCCATCGCGGATGATGTCGTTGATGGTAACGTAGATGGCGTGGTCGCTGCCCGGCCAGCGCAACTTGTACGTGAACCCCGGCAGCACATCGTCCCGGGCAAGTGGCCGTGACATGTAGTGGATGTCGGCCATGTCACCGGGGGTTCTCCCTGCACTGCCGCCGACACCTGGCACCTGCTCGGGCGTCGGGGGAATGACGGGCGCTGAGCTGCTTCCGATCACGATTGCAGCCACCGGCGGGGCTGGCGCCACTACCGGTTGCGGCAAGGTCTCAAGCACGGAGCCCGTAATGGCGTTAGGCCGGAATGTGGTGCAGCCCTTGAGGCCGAGCTCGTAGGCTTGCGAATAGATGTCGCGGAACGACTCGAACGGCATGTCGACCGGGCAGTTAATGGTCTTGGAAATGGCGCCGTCGACATGGGGCTGCAAGGCGGCCTGCATCTCGAGATGGCCGCGCGGGTTGACGCTGCCCGCCGTAACGAAGGCAGGCGGGAGGGTCGCCTGCGGCCCTCTAAGGCGCTTCCATTCCGCGACCGCCCAGTCCTCGACGTTGGTCTCGCGCTGGGCTCCATCCGCCTGGCGGACGCGGCGCGTGTAGGCGAGGTCGAAAATAGGCTCGATGCCGCTCGACACATTGCCGGCGAGGAGGGAGATGGTGCCCGTCGGCGCGATCGACGTCAGGCAGCCGTTGCGGATGCCATGGCGGCGGATCGACTGGCGGACGCTTTCGGGCAGGGCCGCGACGGCGGGAGCGGCGAGGAACGGAGCTGCCTCGAAGAGGGGGAATGCACCCTTCTCACCCGCAAGCTCCGCACTCGCCTCGTAGGCAGCGCCCTGGATGGCGGCCATCCAGCCGGCGGCCAGGCGCGCGGCGGCCGCGTCACCGTATCCGAGCCCGCACATGGCGAGCGCATCGGCAAGTCCCGTCACCCCGAGACCCAACCGGCGCTTCGCCAAGGCCTCGCGCCGTTGCGGCTCGAGCGGGAAGCCCGAGACGTCGATGATGTTGTCGAGGAAGCGAACGGCATCCCGGGTGAGGCGCTCGAGCCGGGCGAGATCGATCCTCGCCTCACGCTCGAACGGTTTCGTGACCAGGCGGGCGAGGTTGATCGAGCCGAGCAGACAGGCGCCATAGGGCGGCAACGGCTGCTCGCCGCAGGGATTGGTGGCAGCGATCCTCTCGCAGTAGGCGAGGTTGTTGCGCCTGTTGATGCGGTCGATGAAGATCACGCCCGGCTCGGCGACGTCGTACGTCGCACGCATCAGACGGTCCCAGAGCGACGGGGCATTCACCGAGCGCACCTCACGTCCGCCGAACGTGAGGGCCCAGCGATCACCCTTGGCGACGGCCGCCATGAAGGCATCGCTCACCAGTACGGAGAGATTGAAATTGCGCAGGCGGGCGGAATCGCGCTTCGCCTCTATGAAGGCCTCGATATCCGGGTGATCGCAGCGCAGCGTCGCCATCATGGCGCCGCGCCGATGTCCGGCCGACATGATGGTGCGGCACATGGCGTCCCAGACGTCCATGAAGCTCACCGGTCCCGACGCGTCGGCACCGATGCTGCGCACGAGCGCGCCTGCCGGCCGGAGCGTCGAGAAGTCCATGCCGACCCCGCCGCCCTGCTGCATCGTGAGCGCGGCTTCCTTGACGGCCTCGAAGATGGCAGTGAGATCGTCCTCGATCCGCCCCAT
>DAORNH010000346.1:0-4072 GCA_035440865.1 Hyphomicrobiaceae bacterium
AGGCAGTAGGCAGTAGGCAGTAGGCAGTAGGCAGTAGGCAGTAGGCAGTAGGCAGGATTCCGGTGTGTCGGCGCAACCCTGCTGCGCTGCAAAATCTATTGCCTATTGGTCATTGCCTATTGCCATCTCACACCGTGCCCCCAATCCGCGGACCCGATCATGCGCCAGATGTCTCTCGTCGGCTTTCTGCAAGCCCAGAACTGCACGAACTTCTCCGCCTCCTGGCGCCACCCCGACAGCCGGATGGATTTCACGACACCCGAGTACTACCAGCACATCGCCAAGGTGCTCGAAGCGGGCAAGTTCGACTGCGGCTTCTTCGATGATCGCCTGTCGATGCCGGAGTTCCAGAGCGGGAGCTACGAGGAGGCCGTAGAGGGCGGCGTCCGCTGCGTGAAGATCGACCCGATCGCCTGCCTGATGAGCATGGCGGCCGTCACGTCGAAGCTGGGCCTCGGCGCCACCTACTCGACGACCTACTACGAGCCCTTCCATGTCGCGCGCGTTTTCCAGACGCTCGATCACATGACCAAGGGGCGCGTGGGGTGGAACATCGTCACTTCGCTCAACGATGCCGAGGCCTACAACATGGGCCGCGACGAGCATCTCTCGCACGATGTCCGCTACGACCGGGCGGACGAGTTCCTCGAGATCGTCACGGGCCATTGGGACAGCTGGGACGACGATCCCTACATCCTCGACAAGGCCGGCAACCGTTTCGCCGACCCTAAGAAGGTGCGACGCCTCGACTACAAGGGAAAGTATCTCTCCTCGCGTGGGCCGTTCACCGTGCCGCGCTCGCCGCAAGGCCATCCCGTCCTCATTCAAGCAGGCCAGAGCGGTCGCGGTCGCAAGTTCGCCGCCGAGTGGGGCGAGATGATCTTCACACACCTGCCGACGCGCGCGCAGGCACGCGCGTCCTATGCGGAGCTGAAGGCCGATTGCGCCAAGGCCGGCCGCAATCCCGACCACATGAAGATCTGCTCGCTCGTCTACCCGATCGTCGCCGCCACCAAGGCCGAGGCCGAGGACAGGTGCGCAGCAATCGCCAAGCTGCCACGCGAGGTGGACAGCCTCCTCCTCCTCTCCGAGGCACTCAACGTCGACTTCGGCGCCAAGGGCATGGATGAGCCATTCAGCGATGCCGAGATCGCCAAGATGAGCCTGCAGGCGATCCGCGATCGCGTGCTCAAGGCCTCCGGCAAGAAGAACCCGACGCCGCGCGAGTTCATCAAGTACTCGGGCCGCGGACAGCTGCACAATCCCTGGGTCGGCGGGCCGAAGGAGGTCGCCGACATGTTCGAGGAGTGGTTCTCGATGCCGGCCTGTGACGGCTTCGTCATCGCGGCGACGTACGTCCCCGGGAACTACGAGGACTTCGTGAAGTTCGTCGTTCCCGAACTGCAGCGGCGCGGCCTCTTCCGCACGGAGTATCCCGGCACGACCTTGCGCGACACCGTGGGGCTGCCGCGTCCCAAGGTCGGGCACTGGAAGCAAGTGACCCGCTTGCCGTCCTGATGCGCACGGCTGCCGGTGCGAGGTCGCATCGGCAGCCGCCCGAAAAGCGAGGCAGGCGCGGGCGAATGTCCGCTATCGATTGGTCTCCCGGGCAGGACGCTGGCCGAGGGTGCCGGCCACCGCAAGCAGGATCACAAGCCCGGTGAGCCAGTTGCTGCTCTTGATGCCGGTGAGCGTCACGCCGCCGGCGCCTTCGCCGATGCCGAGGCTGATCACGATCATCAGCGCCACCATGCCGGCGAACGTCACGAGGCGCGTGGTGATGTCCCGTCGAGCGGCCGCGTCATGGCTGAGCGAGCGCGCGGCCAGGAGCTGGCGGGCGACGTCGCCGAGGCCGACTAGGGCTGCAGCCGCAATCAGCGCCAGCACCGGCACGATGACTGTATTGCGAAGTGCCATGAAGATTTTCTCGGCATCGCCGAGCCATGCGCCGATAAGCACGGCGGCGAGGGCCGCAACGGTGGCAACGGCCATGAGAACGAGGCCGGCGCGGGCGATGCGCGACCCGCTCCAGGGCATCCAGATGCTGTAGAGGACCATCAGGCCGATAGGCATGAACCAGCAGATCGGCGCGTACTTGACCACTGTCTCGACCATCATCGCTATTCTCCGTCGCTAACCCCTCCGATCCGAACGGGCTGGACCGGCTCTGCTCCAGTCTTGGGATGAACAGACGTTAATCTGTGTCGATCCGCCGCCGATACGGTCTGGCGCCCGCAGTTATTCATTCGGCACGTGACCTCGGGCCGGTTGGCCTGGGCCTGATCTCATCGACGCGATTGCGCTGGATCTTAGATCGTGCCATATGGAGGCAGTCGCCCTGGGTGTAGCCGCACCTGGGGTTTAGTGTGTCTGATGTGTGGCAGTTCGAGCTTCTCTGCGGGCGGCCCGTTCGTGGCCATGCAGGGCGCAAGCATGAGACGGGCCGGTGAGGTCGCTGGCCGGATGCGGGCGATGGCAGTTTGCTCGCGCAGGCCTTGGCTTTGCGTCATGGCCCCGTGATGTTTCCGGACTGACACCTCGGGATCGTAGAAGAGGGATCGACATGGCGCGCGTGACCGTCGAAGATTGCGTCGACAAGGTTCAGAACCGGTTCGAGCTCGTTCTGATCGCGGGCCATCGCGCCCGAGCGATCGCCAACGGCTCGGCGATCACAGTCGAGCCTGAGAAGGACAAGAACCCGGTGATTGCACTCCGCGAGATCGCCGAAGAGACCGTCAATGCCGACGACATGCGCGAGCAGCTCATTAGCTCGATCCAGAAGAATACGGAGATCGACGAGCCGGAGGCCGGCGCGGCGCCGATCGTCGCCACGGACCGCCGTGGCCAGCTCATCGGCCGCGACGACCAGAGCGCCGACATGGCTGTCGATCACATCACCATCTCCGAGGAGCAGCTCCTGCGCGGGATGGAGAGCATGACCCCGATGGAGCCGTCGGCAAGCGGCAACGGGGGTGGCTCGGGCGGTTCGGGAAGCCGCGGCCGCTGAGTTCGGTCGGCGGGCCGACGGCCGCCGGCAAGCCCGCCAGATCCGATCGCGATACGTCGTGCGGCCGCCTCGTCGTCGCGCCGGGGAACCGTTATACTTGGCGGTGCGTGCTCCCGGATTCGAGTACCGGCGGTGACATGACATGATGCGGCAGTTCGATCTCGTCGAAAGAGTGCAGCGGTACGATCCGACCGCCGATACCGACTTGCTCAACCGCGCCTACGTCTATGCCATGCGCAAGCATGGGAACCAGAAGCGCAAGTCGGGTGAACTGTATTTTTCGCACCCGCTCGAGGTGGCGGCGATTCTGACCGACCTCCGACTCGACGATGCGACGATCGCGACTGCCCTCCTCCACGACGTCATCGAAGACACGGCCACCACCCGCGACGAGATCGACAGTCTGTTCGGGTCCGAGATCGGGGCGCTGGTCGAGGGGCTGACCAAGATCAAGCGGCTCGACCTCGTCACCCAGAAGGCCGAGCAGGCGGAGAACTTCCGCAAGCTGCTGGTCGCGATCTCGACCGACATCCGCGTCCTGCTCGTGAAGCTCGCGGATCGCCTCCACAACATGCGCACACT
Source organism: Hyphomicrobiaceae bacterium (assembly GCA_035440865.1). Taxonomy (GTDB): domain Bacteria; phylum Pseudomonadota; class Alphaproteobacteria; order Rhizobiales; family Hyphomicrobiaceae; genus DAORNH01. The sequence continues at coordinate 3,590 of DAORNH010000346.1, forward strand.
CGAGCACAATTCGCCCGAGAGCCGCAAGCGCAACGCCGAGGAGACACTCGAGATCTACGCCCCCCTCGCCGGCCGCATGGGCATGCAGGCGATCCGCGAGGAGCTCGAGGACCTGTCATTCCGCTGGCTCAATCCGGAGGCCTACGCAACGGTCACCGAAAAGCTCGGCCAGCTGCGCGAGCGCAACCAGGGGCTCGTAGACGAGATTGCGGGCGCCTTGCGCGAGAAGCTCGCTGGTCTGGGCATACGGGCCGAGGTGTCGGGTCGCGAGAAGAAGCCCTATGCCATCTGGCGCAAGATGGTGAACAAGCAGATCAGTCTCGAACAGCTTTCCGACATCTACGCCTTCCGCGTCTCTGTCGAGCAGCGCCAGGAATGCTACGGCGTGCTCGGCGTGATCCACTCGGCCTGGCGGGCGGTGCCCGGCCGTTTCAAGGACTACATCTCGACGCCGAAGCAGAACGGCTACCAGTCGATCCACAC
>DAORNH010000346.1:4157-4420 GCA_035440865.1 Hyphomicrobiaceae bacterium
GAGGGCGGCAAGGCAGCGATCGAGCGAGCGCCGGGCGAAAGCGACGGGCGCGACGGACCGTACATGTGGCTGCGCAGCCTGGTCGACACACTTCTCAAGGGGGACAATCCGGAGGAGTTTCTCGAGCACACGAAGCTCGAGCTCTTCCAGGACCAGGTGTTCTGCTTCACGCCGAAGGGGCGGATCATCGCGCTCCCGCGCGGCGCGACGCCCATCGATTTCGCCTACGCCGTGCACACCGATGTCGGCAACTCGTGCGTCGG
>DAORNH010000347.1:0-4419 GCA_035440865.1 Hyphomicrobiaceae bacterium
GGCAGGCACATGTTGACCGACGGCGCGCGAACGGTGTAGATGCCGCCGCACTCGAGGTAGGAGGTCAGACGCGCGGAGCGCAGCGACAGGCTGATCTGCGCGCCAACGACCTTCAGGATGATGGCGGAGTTGTTCACCACCCATTCGGTCGAGCGATACGAATAAACCCCGACGTAGAAAGTCTCCTGACGGCCATCGGTCGTGGGATTGACGAACTGCAGGACGTGCCCGTGGATCGGCGCCCGGACATCCTTGACATCGTCGACCGCTTCGCCGGCAAGCTCCAGCATCTGCTCCGGCTCACAGAGTGCCTTGGCCGAAGGCACATCCTCGAGAAGCCCGATCACGACCGGTGTCGGCACCGCGCCTGAGCGGTCCTGGCTGGTCGCCGAGGACATTGAGAGCGAGCCGGCGACCCCGAGCACGAGGCCGAACGCCAGCCCAGCCTTCACCACCGACGGCGGAAATCGGACTGCGCTGCGACAGCGCGAGACCGTCTTCCCGCATCCAGTTGATTGCGGGAGCGCATCACTCTTTGCCTCAAATGAAGCCGTCACGGGTGCACCTCGCTTGGCCCTTCACCCTCCCGGACCGTGCCGTGACAGGCCTGTCCGGTGCTCAGCTCGTCAAACACTGGAAGCATACTGCACCGGTCGGTCGTGGCAAACAAACTTAGCGTAACAGCTAGCGTATCGGCTTCACCGGGATGATCACTGGCTTCGAGGGCAGAGTGTCTGACTTCGGCGGCGGAGCGGCATCCGTTTTCGGCGGCACGGAAGGCGGCGTATCGGGCTTCGGCGTCACGACTGCGGGCGGAGCATCTGCCTTCGGAGGGGCCGCATCCTTCGGCGGCACGAGGAGGCCTGCGAGCGCGCCGCTGTGCGAGAGATAGAGTGCTGCGACGGGTATGATCTGCACGCTCTCGCCGAGCAAGGTCTGACGCTTCACCATGGCGAGCAGCGGCTGATGCGCCTTCGAACTCTTGCCCGCAACGCTCGTGAAGAGGGGCGCACAGCGCTCGTAGTTCGTCAGCCGAGCCTTCTCGGGCGGGATGCCGAGCTGGGCGAGCAGCATCGTGGTCTGGTTCGCTAACGCCTCGAGGTTCATGTAGGAGAAGATGGCGATATAGAAGCTTTCCTTCGTGTTCGGTGCGCCGCTCGTCACGATGAACTGGAACGCGACGCCGTGGACCGGAGCATCCACGTCCTCTGCATCTTCGACAGGGGGACCGAGCAGCCCCGCGAGGCGCTTCGGGTCGCAGAAGTCCTTCACGCTCTTGACGTCATCGAGTACGCCCGCGGGCCGCATGATGAGCTCGCCGCGCTGCGCAACCGCCTCCTGGCGGCCGAGGAGGCCAAGCACGGAGAGCGCGAGGCCAAGCCCGGCGACGCCGGCGCCGAGCCGCCGCCACGTCCAGCGGACGATTGGGCCGCGATCGGTTGGAGTGAGGCCTGCTGACCGATCGCACACAGGGCACCTCTGACAGCAACAGTTGTTCAGGAATTCGGCAGTCCGGCAGAGTGCCACAACGCGTCAGCACCCACCAACGACGTTCAACCGACGACCAAAGCGGCGGACCCGTTAGGATCCGCCGCCCTGGCTTCGAGTTACAGGCTTACTTCAGCTTGCGGACGCGGATCTTGTTGTCGCCGATCCGCTCGATGATGGCGTGGTCGATCTTGTCCTGGCGCTCGAGCAGGTTCATCTGCGAGAGCATCAGTCGGAGGTTGCGGAAGAGGCGAGCCTCGTCAGACTGCGTCGTGTACCAGAAGTTGGTGCGCGACGGACCAGAGGGCGGCACCACGCGCTTCGAGATGAAGCAGGAGAAGGACGCGAGGTACTCTTCCATCGCCGTCAGCTCGGTGGCCGTGAAGCCTTCGATGCTGATCGAGAAGTCGGCCACGAAGCCGGCGCAACCAGGCTGACCCATCGGGCCGGGGCCCGGCATGCCAACCGGCGGGAGACCAGCGACCGGGCCGGGACCGACCGGACCAGGGCCCGGCATCGGCTGACCGACGACACCCGGGATCGGGCCGCCGACCGGGGGAACGCGACCGCCGTCACCCATGCCGATGGCTACCTTGTTGCCGATGGCGTGAGCGAGGTCACGGCCCATCACGCGTGTCTCGGCGCCGACCGACTCGAGCAGGCAGTGGTCCTGGCCGATGCACGACTTGGCGAGCGGACCGATGTCCTGCGGACCGACGTCGAAGGCGCCGAGGAAGCGACCGGAGGCAACCGCGATGGCGCGGCCCGAGATGGAGACGTTGGCGCGGTAGACGGGGTCCTTGTTGGTGTAGGGCACCTGCTCGACGACGGCGTAGATCTCGTAGGAGACGACGATGTCGATCGGCGGCTGCTTCACGAGGCGGGCGATCTGGAGGAGCTCACGCTCGGTCCGGCGCTCGCCGGGCTTCGTCGTGAAGTCCATCGTCAGGCGATTCTCGTGCATCACGGAATAGCCTTTGGACATCAGCTCGTCCATCATCGCGTCGTAGACGCGCTTCATCATGCGGTTCGAGCGGGCAACGGCCTTCGGGTCGGCATCCTCGGTCATCACGAGAACGGTCGGAGCGCGGTTCTGGGCCTGGGCCTGGCCCGCCACTCCGGCGACGGCAAGACCGGCAAGACCGGCTGCCATCAGCTTGGACTTCAGGGTGGACATCGTCATTCCTTCCTTTGTGGGTTGGCAGTCAGAAGAACTTGGACAGTTATTGGAGAAAGCAGAGCGACTTTTCGGGTTTTCTCGTCTTCCTTCTGAGGACACCTTCCCGCCGGGAATAGTGCCCTCAGAAGGGGCATTCGTCACTTATAATTTCCGGGCGGGGTAACCGGCGGAGCGATCACTGGAGCCGGGTCGCAGCCGACCGGCGTCCGTCCACGTCCGAAGTCGTCAAGCGAGCGGCCACCGCGCGGGTCGGGGATGACCGAGGGCACACCGCCCGGCGGGCAGGGGATCGGAGCGGCGACGCCCGGCATCGGGATATGGCCATAGACCGGGCCCGGGATGCGGTAGTCGGCGTTCGGCTGTGGGTTCGGCGCGTAGGACGGGTCGGCGACGAGCACGACCTCGACACGACGGTTCACCGAGGCGTAGGGGTTCGAGGGGACCTTCAGCTGGCTGAAGCCCCAGCCGGTGACGATCAGCCGGTAGGGATCGATGTGGTACACCTTGACGAGGTGGTCACGCACGGCCATCGCGCGCTTCAGCGAGAGCTTCTGGTTGTACTCGGCGGAACCCTTGCCGTCGGTGTGGCCCGCGATCAGGTAGCGGTAGGGAAGCGTCTCTGGCGAGGAGAGCGCGTAGCCGAGATGGCGGAGCTGGCGCGCGGCCCGGTCCGTGATCTCGTAGCTGTCGTAGTCGAAGAACAAGGTGACGTCGTGCTGATAGCGGTAGTCGACGATCACGTGGCTCGTCGTGCCGCCATCAGAGATGATCGGGATGCGGCGCGACATGTGGCCGTAGCCGATGTCGTGGCGGCTGCCCGGAGTGATCGAGCGCACGAGAACGTCGGTTGCGCGCTTCGCTGCCGCGTCCTGCTGAGCAAAGCTCGGCGTGACCGGCACGGTGAGCGACGCGAGGACCAGCGCGGCCATCAGGCCCGCCCGTCCCTTTCGCTTGGCAATGGAAAGACCCATCATGGTGATCTCCTGGAAGTTGGGGCTCTCGAGGGACGAGCTCACGACCCTCTTTCAGCTGATTGCGTCCGGCAGACCAGATTTTCCGGATGTCTCGAGACGCTTGAAGCCCTCCTGTTCATTCAGGGTTCAGCCCGGCATAGAGCGCGCCCCTCAATATGCGCACGGGTGCTCGATCTCGTGTCGCGCAAGAAGCTTGCCAGAAGGGGGGCCGGCATCGACCGGCAGGCCCCGTGCTCGGGACATGGTTGCAGCCCATGCCGGCACCGATCCGGACAATCGCGCATAGAGGGCAGCCGACCACGCTCGCTGCACATCTCGGCGTCTCCGCAGACGATCGGACAGCGAGCCAGGCATCGGCATCTCCACGGCAATGGCAGTCGGCGATCAATCGAGTTGCGGAAGCAATGAAGCGGCCTCTCTGGGGAAGCCGCTCCAAGATCAGCGCGGGCAGGCTGTCGGTGCCGGAGTATCGCCCTCGGCAGGTGCGATATCGCGGGCGACGCGGAAGCCGATGTCCTCACGCCTCAACCCCGGCTCAACGAAATCGCGCCAGGAACTCCTGATCCGGAGCTTCAGCATCTGCCAGCTGCCGCCACGCAGCACATAGCGGGCATCGCGGCAGCTCGCACGCGCCGAGCCGTTGGCCGGCAGCCCGGTATGCTGGTCGGCGTAGCAGTCGGCGACGATCTCGGCTGCATTGCCGTGCATGTCGAAGAGTCCGAAGGCGTTGGCAGGATAGCTGCCGACCGGCACCGGGCTCATCGGCTCCACGCCGAA
>DAORNH010000348.1:0-4413 GCA_035440865.1 Hyphomicrobiaceae bacterium
CCGCCGGGATCGAAACGCGTTTGTGGGACATGACCGATATCGTCGCGCTGATCGCGGGGCGGATCGGCCACGACCGGGCCGGCGACCCATGCTACCAGGATCGCGCCCGCGAGTGGGATCAGCAAGGCTCGTCTCATCATCGCCTCGACCATCGCCTGGGCCGTCCGCCGGCCGTCCGATCTTTACCCGCCCTGAGACGCACAATATATAGTCGCCAGAGAGCAAACGCCTACCCGTCATGAGGAACGCGCGCGATGAACCTGCAGCTGTCTCGAGCGACGCGCGCGCCGGAAGGCACCGTCACGCTCCACGGCCCCGAAGCCTTCGAAGGCATGCGACGGTCGGGCCGTCTCGCAGCCGCTGCCCTCGACATGATCACGCCGTTCGTGGTTCCCGGGGTCACCACCGAGCGCCTCGACGATCTCGTCACGGAGTTCGCGCGCGACAACGGCGCCATTCCCGCTCCGCTCAACTATCGCGGGTTCCCGAAGGCGATCTGCACATCGGTCAATCACGTCGTCTGCCATGGCATTCCAGGCCCCAAGCCGCTGCGCGAAGGCGATATCGTCAACATCGACGTCACGCTAATCCTGGACGGCTGGCACGGTGACACGAGCCGCATGTACCCGGTCGGCGCCATCTCTCGGCGCGCCGAGCGCCTGATCGAGGTGACCCACCAGGCCCTGATGATCGGCATTGCGGCGGTGAGACCCGGCAACTGGACGGGCCATATCGGCACCGCGATCGAGCGCTTCGCGCGCTCGCAGCGCTGCAGCGTCGTGCGCGACTTCTGCGGCCACGGCCTCGGCCGCGTCTTCCACGACCGGCCGAACATCCTCCACTACCAGGACACCAATGACGGCGTCGCCCTCCAGCCCGGCATGCTGTTCACCATCGAGCCGATGATCAACTTGGGCCGCGCCGACGTGAAAGTGCTGCATGACGGCTGGACGGCCGTGACTCGGGATCGCGATCTCTCCGCCCAGTTCGAGCACACGGTCGGCGTGACGGCGACGGGCTGCGAGGTGTTCACGCTGTCGCCCGCCGGCCTCGACCGGCCGCCGTACGGCAAAGCCTAGGGGGCACGAGATGCGACGCGGCAAGCCGCCAAGTGGCATCGCCGAGCCGTCGCCGCTGCCTGCTGCGCAATCGTCCGAGCGCCCGCAGTCCGGGGAGGCACCGCAGCTTGCGCTGTGGCCGGGAGAGGTTCTGCCATTGCCACGAGAGGCGCCCGCCGCGGCGGCACCACTCGCGGCCGTGAGCGGCCACGAAGGCCATCGCCGCAGGCTCCGTGAGCGCTTCGAGAAGGGTGGCGCGGGACCGATTCCCGACTACGAGCTCATAGAGTTGCTACTCTTTCCGGTGCTGCCGCGACGCGACACGAAGCCGATCGCCAAGGCGTTGCTCGCGCGATTCGGCTCTCTTTCGGAGGTACTCGCCGCGCCAGCGGAGCGGCTCCAGGAGATCGAAGGCATCGGGCCGTCGGCAGCACTCCATCTCGCGGTCGTGCGTGCGGCGAAGAGCGAGATTGCGCCCCGCAAGGTGCTCGGGTCCTGGACCGCCGTGATCGACTACTGCCGGGCCGCACAGGGCTTCGACACTCAGGAGAGCTTCCGCATCCTCTTTCTCGACAAGCGCAACCAGCTGATCGCCGACGAGCAGCAGAGCCGGGGTACGGTTGATCACACGCCGGTCTACATCCGTGAAGTGGTCCGGCGTGCGCTCGAGCTTGCCTCGACCGCACTCATCCTGGTCCACAATCATCCCTCTGGCGATACGACTCCGTCACGCGCCGACGTCGACATGACGCGGCAGATCATCGAGGCCGGCAAGCCGATCGGGATTGCGGTGCATGACCACATCATCGTCGGCCGCAGCGGACATGCGAGCCTGCGCGGCTTGAAGCTCATCTGACGGGATGGCGACGGCAGCCTCGCTCAGCCTTTGATGCGCCCACGCACGCGACGCACGATGCCGAGCAGCCGCTCGTTGCGGTGCACCAGGTCGCGCGCGCGATGGCGTGCGATGACGGGTAGCGCGCGCCAGGAGAGCGCCTCGACCAGCTCGACGAGCGGGTAGGGCTTGGGATCGAACTGGCGCTTGAAGGCGTAATCACCGATCGTCATGTCGATGCACCTGATCTCCTTGGCCATCAGCCATTCGATGATCTCGGCGGCGATGAGCCGACCCGGCGAGCAGTGCCTCCAGCGCTCGCCGGCATTGGCAATGCGCAGCAGCAGAAATGCGCTCTGGTCGGCAATACCGAATACCGCCGCGACGATGACGCCATCGACTTCCAGCGAGAAGAGTTGCGCCTCCCCGCTCCCGAGGCCATCCGCCAGGGCGCGTCGGTAGAAGGCGCGCGTCGCGGGCTCATCGAGCCGGTAGTCGACGCCGGCCTCGCGCATGCGGGCGCCTTGGTAAGCCTCGAGCGTATCGAACACCATTTGCGCCTCACCTGGATCAGTGATCGCACGGAACGAGACGCAGCCCTCGCGCTCGAGGACACGGCGGCTGCGCTGGATCTCCTTGCGGAAGTGCTTGCCGCGGCTTGCGAGAAACTCGAGGAACGTGCCCTCGATGTTGATGACATGGCCCCAGAGGGGGCTGTTCTTTACGCTGGAGATGAGCGCGAGCGGGTTGGCCTTCCCAGCGATCTCGCGCGGCATCTTTTCGATGCGGACGAGGTCGGCAGGCGGCAAAGCAGCTTTGATGTCGCGCCAGAGATCGGCCGCACCGACCGCATCCTGCGGCGCGGCGGGCCCCAGGATCGGGCCATTGTAGTCGCTGACGCCACCATCGGCCGGCTCGACGACACGGAGGCCCGATTGCCGCGACAGCATCCAGGGCAGGAGGAGCGCGATCTGGCCGCTCGTCTCGTCGCGCGCCGTCACGAGCACCGGCTCGCGCTCCCCACTCGCGCCGAGGGTGTGATACCAGGCCTCGAGCCAGAACGGCGCCTGGAACGGCGTGCGGACGAGGCCCTGCTCCGCGTCTGCAGCGGCAAGCCAGTGGCGGGGCGAGCGCTCGACCGCCACGCGATAGCGCTTTGGCAGCGACAATGGCCGCACATCCTTCGTTGGCGACTTTTCGAAACTCGTCGTGAGGACCACGCGACTACTCGGCCGCCGTGGCGAGATCGACGATCGCGCCGGGATGCTCGGGATCGAGGCGGAAGTCGATCGGCCGGCGTGCCTTGCGCGGCTTCTCGAGGAGGCCCGCCCGCTTGACACCGGCCTGCAGCATGGCCTTGGCCCAGAACGTCGGACCGGCGATGGTGCGACTGCGCGGCGCGAGGCGCAACGAGTTCCGCATGATGCCGTTGGCGAGGTTTACCATCTGGCGTCGGCGGATCGCCTCCGTCCAGTACTCGGTCGTCATCGAGATGTTGAGGCAATCGAGGTTCTCGACGCGGTGCGGGGCGTTGAGCGGCCAGTGCAGCATCTCGCCAGGACCGATCTCAAACATCTCGGCATGCTCGTCGTACCAAGGCTCGTATGCGAGGTCGACCTCGATGCCGTAGAGCGCGATGTTTTCGAGCTGCGCTCCGGAGAGGAACGGCTCCTTCGGCGGATAGACGTAGACGCGCTTGCGCCCCTCGATCTGCCAGAGCGACTGGCCGGGAAGATCGGAGTGGTAGTAGACCTGCGCCATCGGCGAGGAGATCAGGATGCCGCTCGTGCGCGAGAACGTGGCATAGCCAGGAACGCGCCGCTCGACCTCCGCGAAGATCTGATCGAGCAGAGCGCCGAAGCGGCGGTCGACCTCGGACACCCGGCGCAGATTGAGCCACATGCGGCCATTGGCGATCGCCTCGATCACCTTGTGGCCCGGCATGCCGGCCAGATCCCCCTCGCGCCAGAGCCGCCGATCTCCCTGCGCGCCCATGTGCACGAGCGCATAGTGCTGTCGCGGATACCGGTCGATGAGCTCGGCCAGGCTGTCGCGCGAGAACAAATCAAGAAGATGGGCGCGATGCTGCAGGCGCACGGCCTGATTGGCCCAGAGCTCGGCGTGCTTTCCCTGCCAATCGGTGAAGAGAGGGGCCGCGAGGGCGCCAGGCGAGGCTTCCGTGATCGCTGGTCTCACAGGGTCGGGCGGCGGCCGCCGGTCGCAGGACGTTTCGAATTCGGACGCGCCATCATTGCGCTACCCGTATACAATTTTCGAGCCAAGCGAGGCAAGATTGCGCGATCCATGGATTTCTTGACCTGAGCTGCGGCAAACGCGTTTGCCCCTGAGTGGTGTCCCCGTTGCGGCCACAATCAAATCAGATACCTGGGGCCAGTCGAGGCACGGACGGCCAGTCGAGGCCGGAAGTCGAGCGTGCCGAACCGATCAACAAGGACACGGTGAAGATGATCAAGACCTTCCTCGTCTCGCTCGGCCTCAGCGCCGTCCTGGCGACAGCGG
>DAORNH010000349.1:0-405 GCA_035440865.1 Hyphomicrobiaceae bacterium
CGCGTCGTGCAGGCCGAGCTTGCGGCAACGCTCAAGCGCATTGCGGCGGAGGGCTCCGACGCACTCTACGGCGGCTCGATCGGCCGTCGCGTCGCCGAGAATATCCAGGCGCAGGGTGGCACGGTCAGTCTCGCCGACCTCTCGAGCTACGCGATCGTCGAGCGCGAGCCGATCCGCGCCGCCTACCGCGGTCGCACGATCATCGGGCCGCCGCCGCCGGCCTCGAGCGGCGTGCACATCGCTGAGATGCTGAACATCCTCGAGAGCGACGACATCGCTGCCATGGGCTTCGGCTCGGCGGACGCCGTGCACCTCCTCGCCGAGGCCTTGAAGATCGCCTTCGCCGACCGTGCCGTCGCGACCGCCGATCCCGCCTTCGTCTCGGTGCCGGTCGAGCGTCTGACG
>DAORNH010000349.1:488-1781 GCA_035440865.1 Hyphomicrobiaceae bacterium
GTCGGCCAATACCACCCACGTCACGGTCGCCGACGCCGACGGCCACGTGGTCAGTGCCACGCAGACGATCAACGGCGTCTTCGGCGCAGCCGTGATGATCCCGGGGACGGGCCTCATCGCCAACAACTACATGCACAACTTCGACCCGCATCCCGGCCGCGCGCTCTCGATCGCGCCGGGCAAGCGCGTCTTCACGTCCATGTCGCCGATGATGATTGCCGAGGACGGCCAGGTGCGTCACGCGCTCGGTCTGCCGGGCGGATTGCGCATCTTCCCCTCCGCCTTCCAGGCGATCGTCAATCTGATCGACCACGGCATGCCGGCGCAGGAGGCCGTCGAGGCGCCGCGAGTGTGGACGGAGGGCGGCCCGCTCGAGCTCGAGCCGGCGTTCGGCGCGGAGATCTCCGCCGATCTCGAGGCTCGCGGCCATCGGCTCGAGCGCGGCAATCGCGTCGCCGGCGGCATGAACGCCATCTCGATCGGCGACGACGGTATCCTCACCGGCGCTGCCTGCTGGCGCGCGGATGGCACACCGGTCGGCATCGCAGGCGGCCTCGCGCGGCCAGGCGTCCGGTTCACTCTCTCATAAGGCAAGCCCAAGGCATCATGACCTACACCGTCGCCGTCCTTGACGTGATCACTCCGCCGCGCGCGGCGGAGCTGCGTGCGCTGCTGCCAGCGGGCTTCGTGCTGACGCACGGCACAAAGCCCGGCATCGAGCACATGAAGGAGACCATCCGCGACGCAGACTTCGCGATCTCGGCCCAGGTCGCGGTGACGCGCGAGGTGCTCGCTGCCGCACGGCGCCTGAAGCTCCTCCACAAGTGGGGTGTCGGTGTCGACAATTTCGACGTCGAGGCAGCGCGAGATCTCGGCATCGGCGTTGCCCGCACGACGGGCAGCAACGCGCTCTCGGTTGCGGAGTTCACGATCGGGCTGATGCTGTCGACGTTGCGCTTCTCGGCATTCGGGCACCATCATCTGAAGCAGGGCGACTGGCGTGGCATCAGCAATCTGCCCGCGCCGACGTTCCTGCTCTCCGGAAAAACCGTCGGGGTCGTCGGCTTCGGCGCGATCGGGCAGAACGTGGCGCGGCTGCTCAAGGGATTCGGCTGCCGCGTCCTCTTTTCGAAGCGCACGCCGCTGCCGGCGGAGGAGGCAGAGGCACTTGGCGCCACGCACACGACCATGGATACGCTGCTGGCGGAATCCGACGTCGTCTCCCTGCATTGCCCGCTGACACCGGCGACGACGAACCTCATCGATACGGCCGCACTCCAGCTCATGAAACGG
>DAORNH010000349.1:1791-4403 GCA_035440865.1 Hyphomicrobiaceae bacterium
ATCCTCGTCAACGTGGCGCGCGGCGGCGTGGTGGTCGAGCCCGATCTCGCTGCGGCCTTGCGCGCCCGCACGATCCGCGGCGCGGCCATGGACGTATTCTCGATCGAACCGCTGCCGGCGACGAGCGAGCTGCTCGCCCTAGACAACATCGTCGTGACGCCGCACCTTGCGGCCGTCACCGCCGATACCTTCGAGCCGACGGTCCGTCGCATGTACGAGAACATGGCGCGCATCACGCGCGGCGAGCCGGTGCCTGAGAAGGACCGCGTCGTCTGAAGATCACTTGCCGATGACGCGCACGACGCCGACGAGGCGCTCGACGATCAGCACGACGCCGATCGTCCCGGCGATCAGGATCACCGAAAGCGCCGCAACCAGCGGATCGGTGCGGCCCTCGACGTAGCGCACGAGTTCGACCGGCAGGGTCGAGGCGCGCGGACCCGACAGGAACAGCGAGATCACCGTCTCGTCGAACGACAGCAGGAAGGCCAGGAACGCCGAGGCCGCGAGCCCTGGCAGCGCGAGCGGCAGCGTCACGCGCCGGAACACGCGCCAGGGCGTCGCGCCGAGGCTCGCTGCTGCGGCCTCGACCTCCTGCGGCAGGGTCGCGAACGTCGTTACCATCAGCCGGATGACGAACGGCACTGTCACCACCATATGACCGAGGGCAAGGCCCGTCAGCGTCGCCGTGAGCCGCCACGGCTGCAGCGCCATGAGGAGCGCAAGGCCGACGACCAGCGTCGGCAGCAGCAAAGGCGCAAGGAAAAAGGCCTTGAGTACCGCGGCACCGGGCACGAGCCCGCGCGCGATCGCGTAGGCGGCCGGCAGCCCGACCAACAGGGAGAGGCCCGCGACGACAAGTGCCAGGATGGCCGAGAGCTTCAGGCCCTGCATCAGCACCTGATTGGCGAAGACGCGCTCGTACCAGCGCAGCGAGTAGCCGGACGGCGGGAAGACGATGAAGGTGTCGGCCGAGAACGAGATCACCAGCACGATGGCGACAGGGGCGAGCAGCAGCGCATAGACGAGCACGGCGAGCACCTTCAGCAGCGGCCCCGCATCCTCACTCATCGCTCGCTCCGTCGCGTGAGGACACTGTAGGCGGCCGTCAGCAGCCCGATCAGCGCGAGCGAATAGATCGCGAGCGCGGCGGCGGCCGGCCAGTTCACGTTGGTGTTCGCGTGCTCGAAGATCTCGGTCGCGAGCAGGAACACGCGCCCGCCGCCAAGGAGCTTCGGCGTAACGTAGGCGCTCATGGCCAGCACGAAGCAGAGCAAGAAACCGAGGATCACGGCGGGCAGGCTCAATGGCAGCGTCACGCGGCGGAAGACGCGCCACGGCGTCGCCCCGAGGCTCGCCGCCGCCTCCTCGCAGGCCCGGTCGAGCCGACCGAAGCCCGAGATCAGCGCGAGGATCATGTAGGGCATCAGGCTCTCTGCAAGGCCGATCGAGACGCCGAAATAATTGAAGACGAGCCGCGTGGGCTCGCTCGTGAGCCCGCTCCCCATCAGCGCCGCGTTGACGAGACCGCGATCGCCGAGAAGGGCGAGCCAGCCGAACACGCGCACCACGCCCGAGACGAGCATCGGCGCGACTGCGAGCACGGTGAGCAGCGCCTTGAAACGCGAGCGCGTGCGGAAGAGAAACAAGGCGAGCGGATAGGCGAGGAAGAGAGCTAGCGACGTCGAGACGAGCGACAGCCAGATCGAGTTCCAGGTGAGCTCGAGCGTGAAGCTGTCGCCGAGCGTCGCGCGAAACGTGACCAGCGACCAGGCCTCCACCATGGCCCCGGTCGGGCCCGTCTCGTTGAAGGCCATGCGACCGAGGCCCGCCATCGGCACGACGTAGAGCAAGACGAGAACCGCCACGGCCGGCACGACGAGCAGGACGCCAATGAGCCGCGCGAGCGGAGATCGCTCGAGGCCGCTCATGTCGCCGGCACCGCAAAGGCGAGCGTATCCTCCGGCCGCCACGCGATCATGACCTCGCGTCCGACCGGCGGCGCGTCGGCGGCGTGTGGCAGCTCGACGATGAGACGCCCGGCCTCGGTCTCGACGGCGAGCTCGATGCGATCGCCGACGAACATGCTCGCCGCGATCCGCCCCGCAAGACCGTTGAGCGCATCGGGCAGCGCATCGGCGGCCTCGCGCAGCATCAGGCGTTGCGGGCGGAGGAAGATCTCGACAGACCCAGGCGGCGGCGCTTTCGCAAGCCGCAGTGCTCGCCCGGCAAGCGCGAGCCGACCACTCGCGTCCGGCGCGGCATTCAAGACGTTGCTCCGGCCGACGAAATCGGCGACGAAGCGCGAGGCCGGCCGGTCGTAGATGTCGCGCGGGCTCGCCACCTGCTCGATCCGGCCGGCATTCATGACCGCGATCCGGTCGCACATCGTCAGCGCCTCAGTCTGGTCGTGCGTGACGAACAGCGTGGTGAGAGAGAGCGCGCGCTGCAGATCGCGGATCTCGAGCCGCATGGCGTCGCGGAGTTTTGCGTCGAGGTTCGACAGGCTCTCGTCGAGCAGCAGCACGTCAGGCTCGATGACGAGCGCGCGGGCGAGGGCGACCCGCTGCTGCTGCCCGCCGGAAAGCTCGCGCGGCTTGCGGGCGGCGAGG
>DAORNH010000350.1:0-367 GCA_035440865.1 Hyphomicrobiaceae bacterium
GTGTAACCTATGTGTCCGGAACGAAGTGCACCCCCTGTCTCGGGAAGGTCATCAATAACTTTAGATCGATTTTCAGCTCCCGTGACGGACAGAGATTAGGGCTGCTTGCCATCTGCTGACCACGATAGCGGGAACTTTCAGGAACATGCGGTTTCGCTCGGGCGAGGCGGTTCATGGCCCAAGACGTCGCCTAGCGGGTGGCTGTCGGCGGGCCGTTCCCTCGTTCAGGATTGCGATCAGCGCGCAGGCTGCAGCGTTGAGGTAGCCCTTGCGGCGGTGGACCAAGGCGACGGGCACAGTCGTTGCGACCGGGCTACCTGCCATCACCACAAGGCCTCCGAGCTTAAGCTCGTCGCGCACGCTGCTC
>DAORNH010000350.1:396-2242 GCA_035440865.1 Hyphomicrobiaceae bacterium
AAGCCCGCCTCGACCAGCCGCCTCTGCGCCGTGAGGCTGTCGATGATCATAACCGGCGCATCGTCGCGGCCGGCGGCGGCGAGCTGACGCGCCAGCATGTGGCCGACGCCCCGCGGCCCCGCGCGGGCGGAAATCCGATCCAGCGCTCACCCACGAGATCGCGCTGCCCCGCATGGCGTCCTTCGAGCTGATGCCCGGGCGCGGCGATCACCACCATGCGCTCTTGCGCAACGATGGTGGATAGCAGCTCGGCCCTCGCCTCTGGGCAGTACTTCAGGCCCTGCGTCGCCTCACCGCAGCGCACAAGGTCGGCCATCTCCTGGCTGATCGTGGTTCTGAGATCGAGCGTGGCGCCTTTCGAGTGCCGCGCGAAACGGCGCAGCACGTCGAAGATATGAGTGTCGGCAAGCGTGTCGACGAGAGCCAGCGATGTGCGCTGGCGCGCGCCCCCATTCTCCGGCCGCCGCCGCGCACACGGCGTCGCGGCCGTCGTCGATGGCAGCCAGCACGGCCTGCGCGAACGGCAGGAATGCTTGTCCTGCGGTCGAAAGCCAAACCGTGGCCTGCTCACGCTCGAGCAGCGGCACGCCGAGCTTGTGCTCGAGCAGGCCGATGCGGCGACTGGATCAGCAGCATCGGGCTCGATCGACTGAAGTACGGAACCCGCTCGCTGCGCCGGACCAAAGCAGCGCTGGCTACCGGCGAACGGGAATCTCAGAGCGGTGCAACTTTCGCTCGGACACACGAAAATCGAAAGTACTGTTCGTTACTTTGGCGTCGAAATGACAATGCGATTGAGATCGCCGAAAAGGTCGACATCTGAAAGCCTCGGGCAGAGCCGACATCCGGGCGGCCGCCTGTGACCGTCCGAGCAAGCTCCGTTGCTGGATAGACATGGCAGTCTGGCCCGCCGAGCGCCGAACGGCTCCGGAGCACATTCGGCCTGCGCCTGGCGAGACCCTCACCGGGACATTGCGATGCGAGCGGCCGCCTGCCTCACGTCCTCGCGGAAGGGCGCGAACATCTCGGTGAGAAGGTCGCGCGCGGCCTTCGGCGCGGTCTTGGGGTTTCCGGCCTTGAGCGGCGGGTCGGGATCGTACTCGGCAAGCAGCTGAACGGCCTCGGCGTACTCGCGGCCGCGCAGCTTCTCGACGATCTGCAAACCAAAATCGATGCCTGCGGTGACGCCCGCACCGGTCATCCTCGTCCGGTCGATCACCACCCTGCGATCGTCCGGGACAGCCCCGAACTCCGCCAGGAGATCGAGCGTCAGCCAATGCGAGGTCGCCCTGTAGCCCTTCAGAAGGCCGGCCGCGCCGAGGACGAGCGAGCCCGTGCACACGCTCGTCACCAGCTTCGCCTTCTCCCCGCGCGACTTCAGGAAGGCGATCGTCTCCTTGTCCTCCATCGCGGCGAGCGTGCCCTTGGTCCCGCCGGGGACGAAGATGATGTCGACAGGGTCGGGGCAGGTGCCGAATGTCGCCGAGGGACGGAATGCGAGCTTCGTGTCGCTCTCCACGATCTCCATCGTCTTGGCGACGATGTGGACTTTCGCGCCGATCATGGACCCGAAGGCATACTGCGGCCCAACCATGTCGAGGGCAGTGAAGCCGGGATAGACCAGCAGTGCGATCTGCTCGTTGGGGTAGTCGGCGGCTTTCATCATCCGGTCATGATAGGTCTCGGCAGGCTTCTCGGCCATCGAGCGCGCCGTCATCATTTGAGAAAGTGCCACGAGCGATGCCGCGGCGGCCTGGCGACGGGTCAGCATGCTGGTCCTCCTGTCGTCAAAAATCGTAACGACGCGGGCCGGACGTTACCGTCCGACTCGCGCCTGCCTCGCTGC
>DAORNH010000350.1:2252-2509 GCA_035440865.1 Hyphomicrobiaceae bacterium
GACGTTAGAACTTGTAGGACACCGAGCCGAAAACCGTCCGCGGCTCGCTCGGCGCGACGCGTCCATCGAAATAGAAGTAGGGTTGCCAGTACTCGGCATCGAGCAGGTTCTTGCCGATCACGGCGAACGTCCACGAACCGATCTCGTAGCTGATCTTGCCGTCGACGCTCATGAAGCTCGGAGTGAAGTAAAGGTTGTCAATGCCAATGGCTTTCCGGCTCGCGGCGTAGACTCCTGCGCCGATGGCCAGTCCCTTG
>DAORNH010000350.1:2622-4052 GCA_035440865.1 Hyphomicrobiaceae bacterium
GAGGACCGACAGGCCTGCGATCGGCTGCCAGACTAGGTCGATGTCGAACCCGCGCGACTGCTGCTCGCCGGTCTGGACCTGCGCGAACGGCACGTTCGGATCCGGCGTCGCCACGTTGAGCCGTGAGATCTCGAAGAGGGCGAGCGTCGCGCTGAGCCCCGTCGGTAGCGCGATCTTAAGGCCGCCTTCGATCTGCCGGGACTCCTCAGGCTTGGGCGCCGCGGCCGCCGAGAAGAACGGCACAGCTCTCAGCCCCTCGCTGTAGCTCGCGAAGGCCGAGACGCCCCGTACGATGTCGACGACGATGCCTGCACGAGGCAGCACCTTCCATTCGTCCGTATGGAAAGATCCGCCGGTCGTCAGCTCTCTCGAGATGACATCGACGTGGGCCAGACGCGCCCCGAGCAGGATGTGGAAGCGATCCTTGATCGTCGAGTGCAGCTGGATTGAGAGTCCCGAGTTCCAGTAGGTGTTGTCGACAATCGTGAACGCCAGCGGCTGGTCAAACGTGTACCGGGGAAACGTCGGGTTCAGGAAGTCAACGAGATAGGGGAAGGTGCCCGTGAGCTTGCCTTCGTCAGTGGTCCGATTGAAATCGATGCCGACGAGGAAGGTGTTGCGACTGTCCGCGATCTGAAACTTGGCAATCGCGTTGGCATTGAACGCCATCTCGTGTGTCGTCTCGGTAAGCAGGGCCGAGAGAACCGAGAAGTTGGAGCCGAAAACCGGCTGGTTGGAGCTGCCGAAGAAATTGAAGAGAGCCTGCGTCGGCTCGAACAGCGAGGATCTGCCGTATCGCGCGGACACGTCGATGGTCCACACATCGTCGAGTTTGTGCTTGAAGTAGGCGGCGATCCGCTCATTGGCGTTGACGTGCTTCGGGATCGCGGGATCGCCGACGAAAAGATCGCGCCGGATCGAGAAGCTCGATCGATCTATGGTGCCGACGGCGGGCAGCCCCGAGTACTCGTGCTGAGTCCTGCGGGATGCATGCAGCTGGATCACGAGTGTGCTCGCGTCGTCCCGGAACATGAAAGTCGGATTGAGTGAATACCGCTCGCGCTCGACGACGTCGATGAACTCGCGCGATTGCTCGAACTCGGCAGTCATGCGGAACAGTGCTGTCTTCGAGGCATTGAGCGGCTGGTTGATGTCGAACCAAGGGATCCAGGTGCCGTGCCCTCCGAACACCACGCCGACCTCGTATCGGCGTTCGCCGTGAGGCAGCTTCGAGAGAAGGTTGACTACGCCGCCGGTGAGCGTTTGGCCGCCCTGATAGAATATGCCGCCGGGTCCCTTCAGGACCTCGATGCGCTCCACGTTGACCAGCGAGCTGAAGTCGCCGCCACCGTAATAGAGCGGAAAGCCGTCGACCAGGACCTCGGACTCGAAGCCACGTATGCGGTAGCCGATACCCTGGAAATAGTAAG
>DAORNH010000350.1:4062-4377 GCA_035440865.1 Hyphomicrobiaceae bacterium
CCGGACGACACCGCCGAGACGTTCTTCAGCGCCTCCCCGACAGAGAGCGGCGCCGTATCGTCGATGACGGCGCGCGGGACGACGGCCACGGATTGCGGCGTCTGGTCGAGTGGAGCGCCGGTCTTCGTCGCCGAGACGCTCGTGAGCGCGCGATAGCCGGTGGTCGCCCCGTAGGTCGTTCGCGTCACGGGGGGGCCGCCGTCCACGACGACGCCTGGCGGGATGGCCACGCTGGGAGGAACGGTGCTGGGAGGAGCGGTGCTGGCGACCGGCGCGGCCCCCGGCCAGGACTGAGCGGCGCGGGCCACCGCCTGG
>DAORNH010000351.1:0-208 GCA_035440865.1 Hyphomicrobiaceae bacterium
GTTGCGCTCCGGTCGGCGGCTGAAGGCAGACGAGCCCCAAGACGACCACGAGAAAACGGATGAAGGGGCGACGCAACGACATGGCACAGGTACCCGCAAGCCGGCCCATCTTGGCGAGGTCACGGCCTTGAAAAGACAACGCAACGGATCCGACGCCGTGGGGAAAAAGGTAGCAGACGGGTCGGCCGACGTCCGCCAATCGGCCAGG
>DAORNH010000351.1:345-790 GCA_035440865.1 Hyphomicrobiaceae bacterium
CCTGGACCGGCATCCGCCAGAGTCCGCTCTCTGGCGTACAATGGCTTTATCCTGTCGTATTCACCCAATCACCATTCACCCCATCATCCACTATGCTCACGCCCATCGCCACCACCAACGCCCCCAACGCCGTCGGACCTTACTCGCAGGCCATCAAGGCCAATGGCCTCGTCTTCTGCTCGGGCCAGGTCTCGCTCGACCCCGCCACGATGACCATCGTCGAGGGCGGCATCGAGAGCTGGAAGCGCGCCGGTCTGCCGGTCATGAAGGATGCGTCCCAGCCGTTGGAGCTGCAACGCCAGGTGCAGCTGATCGCGGGTTTCTTGATCGTGCTCGGTGCTGTTCTCAGCGTCTCGGTTTCGCCGGTATTCGTGTGGCTGTCGGCCTTCGTCGGCGCCGGGTTGATGCTTGCCGGCGCGACAGGCTGGTGCGGCATGGCGACGAT
>DAORNH010000351.1:845-3591 GCA_035440865.1 Hyphomicrobiaceae bacterium
GACAATCGAGCACGCGGTTCACGGGAATGACCCCGGACGCCATCGCGAGGATGACGAGGTGAGGGCGGCGGAGGGCAGGCGCAGCATTTTCAATGCCGATCGACGCGGCCACCACGCACGTCACGCTTTCCCATAGACAGACCGTGCGTTTCCTGGTGCGCTGGATGCCGAGCCCACCAGCACGCACGGAGTGATCATGAGCAAGGCCCCTGAAGGCAAACGGCCCATGCCGGAGCCGACCCCGGAGACCAAGCACTTCTGGGACGGCACGAAGACGGGCGAGCTTCGGCTGCAGACCTGTAACGACTGCACGCATACCTATTTCCCCCCACGCCCTTTCTGCCCGAAGTGCGGGTCGCGCGGCGTCAAGGTCGTGAAGGCCTCCGGCAAGGCCAAGCTCTATTCGTACGTGATCCATCACCGCCCGGCCCAAGGCTTCACGCCGCCCTATGCGATCGCCGTGGTCGAACTCGCGGAAGGCCCCCGCCTGATGACCAACATCGTCGATTGCCCGCAGACGCCGGAGGCCCTCCAGCTCGACATGGCCCTCGAGGTGACATTCGCCAAGCAGACGGACGACATCACGCTGCCCCTGTTCAAGCCCGCGTCGAAGTGAGAGGAGCGCACCCATGAAACCCGGCTCCATCGCCGTCGTCGGCGCGGCAGAGACCACCGATCTCGGCGTCATCCCCGGCCTGTCGCAAATCCAGCTCCATGCGGACGCGGCCCTAAATGCGATGAAGGATTGCGGCCTCAAACCCTCCGACATCGACGGCATCGCCACCGCCGGCGAGACGCCGATCACGCTCGCCCACTACCTCGGCATCACGCCGACCTGGGCCGACGGCACCGCGGTCGGCGGCTGCTCGTTCATGCTACATGTGCGCCATGCGGCCGCCGCAATCAGCGCGGGCCTCTGCAAGACCGTGCTCATCACGCACGGCGAGAGCGGCAAGTCGCGCGTCGCCGTAACACCGCGCCCGCCGTATCCCGGCAGCCTCGCCGGCCAGTTCGAGGCGCCCTACGGCGTGTTCGGCCCGCCGAGCATGTTCACGATCCCTGTGCTGCGCTATCTGAAGCACTACGGCATCAGCGAGGAGCAGCTCGCCATGGTGTCGGTCGTGCAGCGCGAATGGGCAGCGAAGAACCCGCGCTCGACCTTCAAGGACCCGATCACGGTCGCGGATGTCCTCAAGAGCCGCATGATCGCCTACCCGTTCCGCATCCTGATGTGCTGCCTCGTCACCGACGGCGGCGGTGCGCTCATTCTGACGAGCGCCGAGCGCGCCAAGGATTTCCCGACCAAGCCCGTCTACATCCTCGGCACGGGCGAGAGCGTCGAAAGCCCGATGATCAGCCAGATGGCGGATTTCACCTCGAGCCGCGCCTTCCGCGTCGCCGGCTCCAAGGCCTTCGAGACGTCGGGCATCAAGCACAAGGACGTGGATCACCTGATGATCTACGACGCCTTCGCGCATCTGCCGTTCTACGGCCTCGAGGATCTGGGCTTCGTGAAGCGAGGCGAGGCGGCGGCCTTCATCGGCGAGCGGCATTCGGCACCCGGCGGCAAGCTGCCGATCAATACGAACGGTGGCGGCCTCTCCTACATGCACTCGGGCATGTACGGCATGTACGCCCTCCAGGAGAGTGTGCGCCAGATGCGTGGCATCGCGCCCGCGCAGGTGAAGGGCGCCAAAATCTCGGTCTGCCATGGCGTCGGCGGCATGTTCGCCGCCTCGGGCACGATCGTGTTTTCGAACCAGAAGCCGTGACAGACATGGGGTGCCAGGCCATCTCGGCCGGGCACCCCATCGTTACGGGATCACGTCACCGGATCAGCCCGCCGCGCAAATGCCGACATCGACGCCGAGCATCAGCCCGAGCGACTGGACGGCAGCGCCTGAGGCGCCCTTGCCAAGATTGTCGAGCCGCGCGACCAGCACGGCCTGCCCGTGGCCCGGATGGGAGAACACGGAGAGTTCCATCACGTCCGTCTTGTTGAGGTCCTCGATGCCGAGCCGCCCGCCCTTGGCGTTCGCGGCCGGGACGACGCGCACGAGCTCCGCGCCCTTGTAGTGCGCGGTCAGTGCCGCCTCGAGGTCCGCGGCCTTGGGCTTGCCCGGCAGCGTGTCGAGGTGCAGCGGCACGCTGACGAGCATGCCCTGCCGCCAGTTGCCGACCGAAGGAATGAAGATCGGCCGGCGCTTCAGCATCGAATACTTCTGCAGCTCGGGCACATGCTTGTGCTCGAAGCCGAGACCGTAGAGCTCGAAGCTCGGCGCGGTGCCTGCCTGATAGGCCTCGATCATCGACTTGCCGCCGCCGCTGTAGCCTGACGCCGCGTTGACCGTGACAGGGAAGTCGGCAGGCATGATGCCGGCTTCGACCAACGGGCGGATGAGGGCGATGCCACCCGTCGGATAGCAGCCCGGATTGGCGATCCGCCTCGCCTTGGCGACGGCCTCGGCCTGACCCTTGGTCATTTCGGGAAAGCCGTAGGTCCAGCCCTCGGCGACGCGGTGCGCCGTGCTCGCATCGATGATCCTCGGGCCCTTGTCGCCAAGCTCGCCGGCAAGCGCAACGGCCTCCTTGGCGGCATCGTCGGGGAGGCAGAGGATGACGACGTCGACCCCGCCCATCAACGCCTGGCGCGCCTTCGGGTCCTTGCGCTTGGCTGGGTCGATGCTCCTCACCTCGATGGTCTTGGAAGCCGCGAGCCGCTCGCGGATTTCGAGACCGGTGGTGC
>DAORNH010000351.1:3734-3950 GCA_035440865.1 Hyphomicrobiaceae bacterium
ACAAAAAAGCCGCGCGGTCAGCGCGGCTCGACGGGATCGGATCAAACGGCCCTCATCGCATCCGCGCAAGCTTGCACGAACGGCGACGTCGCAGAGCGAGGTTGGCCTTGATCATGCGTCTGGTATGAGCGACACGCCGACGCTTGTCAAGATTGGCACTGCCGTGCTGCTGATCGGTGAACGTGGTCACTGCTGAGGGGAGGAGCCGTTGCGGCT
>DAORNH010000351.1:4119-4341 GCA_035440865.1 Hyphomicrobiaceae bacterium
CGGTGGCGGCGAGGCCGAAGCGAGCGAGCTCACCCACCTGATCGGCCATCGCGACGCCGTGAAGCCGCAGTTGACCGTCGCCGAGAACCTCGCCTTCTGGCAAGCCTATCTGACCGGCAGCGGCAGCGACCCGGCCGGCATCGATATGGCTTTGGCGGCCCTCGGGCTCGAAGCGCTCGCTGATGTGCCGGCGGGCTTCCTGAGCCAGGGCCAGCGTCGGCG
>DAORNH010000352.1:0-277 GCA_035440865.1 Hyphomicrobiaceae bacterium
CAGCCTGCCCGAGCGGGTTTCGAGGAGACGTTCATGAGTGCCACGGAAGCGTTCTTAGAAGCGCGAAAATTGCTGCTGGCCCAACGCAATGATCCAGACCGCGCCTACGCCAAGTTCGCGTGGCCGCAGCTTGAGACGTTCAATTGGGCGTTGGACTGGTTCGATGTCTACGCCAAGACCAATACCCGGCCAGCGCTTTGGGTGGCAAGCCGCGATGCGGGCGAGACCAAGCTCTCCTTCCGCGAACTCTCGGAGCGGTCGAATCAGGTCGCCAACT
>DAORNH010000352.1:392-3895 GCA_035440865.1 Hyphomicrobiaceae bacterium
GCTGACACGCGACGAGTTACTCGACCGCTTCGAGCGCGGCGACGTCCGTCATGTGATCGTCGGTGCGGGGGACGCCAGCAAGTTTGCCGACATTCGCGGCGACTACACGCGCATCGCCGTCGGCAACGCACCTTCCGGATGGGCGCGCTTCGACGATGCCTATCGGGCGGCACCCACCTATGTTCCGCACGGGCCGACGCCGGCGCGCATGGCCAAGGCCGCGGCCGTGCTCGCGCGCTTTGCCGAGGATCGCCGCAGGCTCCTGCCGCGCAAGGCCCCTGCAGCTTCGACCGCCAGCGCCAAGTTGCCGGCCGGAAAAGTGACGCTCTCCGAGGTCGAGAGCAAGGCGGTGCTGGCGACTTACGGCGTGCCCGTGACGAAAGAGATCGTGGTGCCTGAAGGCCGCGACGTCGCGGCAGCCGCCAAGGCCATGACGGCGCCGTTCGCGGTGAAGATCGTCTCGCGCGACATCGCCCACAAGACAGAGGCCGGCGGCGTAAAGCTCACTGTCGCGGCGGCCGACCTCGCCAAGGCCTCGGCCGAGATCTTCGCCAACGCGCGCCGCTACAAGGCCGATGCCAAGATCGACGGAGTGCTCGTCGCCGAGATGGCTTCGGGTCTCGAAGCGCTGATCGGCGTCATCAACGATCCGGGCTTCGGACCGACGGTGGCGCTCGGCCTCGGCGGCATCCTGACCGAGGTCCTGAAGGACGTGACCTACCGCATCGCGCCCTTCGACATCGAGACGGCACGCGACATGATCGCAGAGCTCCGCGCAGCCAAACTTTTCGACGGCTATCGCGGCAAGCCGGCCGCGGACAAGGAGGCGCTCGCGAAGATGCTGGTCGATGTCTCGCGCATGGCGATGGCACTGGCGCCCCGACTCGTCGAGATGGACATCAACCCCGTGTTCGTCGACGAGAGGGGTAAGGGCGTCGTTGCCGCCGACGCGCTGATCGTGCTCAAGGAGTAGGGCCCATGGCCGAAGAGCACGTCGCAAACTTGAAGTCGCGCGACATTCCCTTTGCGAGGATGCTCGGCATCGAGATCGTCTCGGCGGAGCCCGATCGCGTCGTCGCGCGCATGCTGGTGCGGCCCGAGGTGTGCACGAGCTTCCCGTCGATCCACGGCGGCGCCGTCATGGCCTTTGCCGACACGCTCGGCGCCTGCGGCACGGTGCTCAATCTGCCGCCCGGCGCCTCGACGACGACGATGGAAAGCAAGACGAACTTCATCGGTCCCGCGAAGAGCGGCACCTACGTTACCGGCGAGGCGACGCCGATCCACCGCGGGCGGCGCACGCAGGTCTGGCAGACGCGCATCACCAACGCGGACGGCAAGCTCGTCGCCGTCGTCACGCAGACGCAGATGGTGCTCGAGGGGCGGTCGTAGACGTGGCCGACGCGGCCGAGGCGGAACGACGATGACCACATTCGCGACGCTCGGACCGGCAGGAACCAACCACGCGCTCGTTACGCGCCGCTACATCGAGTTCCATGGCCTCCGCGAAGCCCGCATCGCGCTTGTCGCCACGTTCGACGAGGCGGTCGCGGACATCCTCGCGAGGAGGGCGGACTTCGTCGTGCAGTGTGCCGTACATCCGGATACACCACGCATCCTCGGCGCGAACTATCGCCGCCTTTTTGCGATCGACAGTTTCATCTCGCCGAGCCGGGAGCTCGCGATCCTGACGCGGGCGGAGATCGTGGAGCCGACCTCGATCGGTCTCGTGATGCCGGCGACGGAGGGCTATGCGGATCTCTCGCAATGGAAAGTGCGCGTGCCGGAACGCGCCATTCCGATCATCCTGGAGAAGCTGCTCGCAGGGCAGATCGATTCGGGGCTCGTGTATCTCGACTACGCCGAACGCCATCCCGGCCGATTTCGCGTCGAGGCCGAACTCGGCAGCCCTGATGACGTATGGATCGTCTACGGGCGCGAGCGCGCCTATCGAGGCGAACTGATCGCCTGCCGGCACGGCTTGGCAGCCTCGCGATACGCGGGACGGGAGTGAGGCGCTTGATGTTGTTCGCGCGTTGGCCGCGTGAAACAGCTCACGCGGCTCGCACTCTTACTTCGGCAGCTCGGCCGGCGCGTCGGCGTGCTTGCGCAGGTAGCCGATGAGATCGGCCAAATCCTTCATGTCCTGGACGCCATTGAACACCATCTTGGTGTCGGGGACGGTGCCCTTCGGATCGTAGAGGAAGGCGCCGAGTGTATCGAACGTCCAGTCGCCACCCTTTTTCTTCATGGGCTCCGAGTATTCGAAGCCGCCCACGGACGCCACCTTGCGGCCGATGATGCCATAGAGATTCGGGCCGACGCGGTTGGGCCCACCCTTCTCGACAGTGTGGCAGGAGACGCACGGCTTGAAGACGACTTCGCCTTCCTCGACGCTCGCCTTCTCGAGCAGCGGCTTCAACTTGGCGAACTCGTATTTGGCAGCGGCGGGCGCGGCCGTCGCCGTTGCGCCCTTGGCTGCGGCTGGAAGCTCGATCCCAAGCTTGGAGGAGGCATGGCTGCTGTGCTGCGTGATCTCGACCAGCGTCTTGGCGCCGAAGATGAACAGCAGCGCCGACAATGCGCCGCCAGCGAACTTGTTGAATTTGTAGCCGTCCATCGGTCGTCCGGTCCCTGTGATCCGCCGCGAGGTGTGTTCGGCAACGCGCCCATCGGCGCACGTCCAACAGCGCACCGGGCCGCACTATAGAAGCCGCCGAAAGCCTTGCAACAGAACTCACGGCTGTTCTAGGAGGTGCAGCCGAGACCAATTGTCACTTCGAACACATCCGAGCAGGCGAGCCCGATGCCCCGCGCCCTGATCCTGATCCCTGCGCGCATGCAGGCGAGCCGGCTCCCCGGCAAGCCCATGGCCGACATCGCCGGCGAGCCGATGATCGTCCATGTCTGGCGGCGGGCCATGGAGGCGGAGATCGGTCGGGTCGTCGTCGCAACCGACGCGACCGAAATCAGCAACGCCATCCGGAACGCGGGCGGCGAGGCCGTCATGACCCGATCCGACCACATGACCGGCTCGGACCGCATCTTCGAGGCGCTCAATCACGTCGACCCCGACGGCGACTTCGATACGATCGTCAACGTGCAGGGCGACCTGCCGACGCTCGATCCGAAGCTCGTGCGCGCCTGCATCGAGCCGCTCGCCGTGAAGGGCCCGCACATCGCGACGATCGCCTGCGCGATCATGGTTGCCGAGGAGCGCACGAACCCGAATGTCGTGAAGGTCGTCGGCACGCCGATCGCTCCCAATCGCCTCCGTGCGCTCTACTTCACGCGCGCGACGGCACCGACGGGCGAAGGGCCGCTCTATCACCACATCGGCATGTACGCGTACCGCCGCCAGTCGCTCGAGCGCTTCGTTGCGCTGAAGCCCGCCCCACTCGAGACGCGCGAGCGGCTCGAGCAGTTGCGCGCGCTCGAGGACGGCATGCGCATCGACGTGGCCATCGTTGACACGGTTCCGCTCGGTGTCGATACTCCCGCCG
>DAORNH010000352.1:3936-4316 GCA_035440865.1 Hyphomicrobiaceae bacterium
ACGGAACCGATCCCCCATGCCGAAACGCACTTCGAAGACCGGCGCCGCCGACTCCGCCGGCAACAGGAAGCCGCGCATTGCCTATCAGGGCGAGCCCGGCGCCAACTCCCACATCGCCTGCAACGAGGTCGCCCCGGACCTCGAGCCTCTCCCCTGCCCGACGTTCGAGGATGCGATCGGCGCGGTGAAGTCGGGCGAGGCTCGTCTCGCCATGATCCCGATCGAGAACTCGCTCGCGGGCCGCGTTGCCGACGTGCACCACCTGCTGCCGAGCTCGAAGCTGTTCATTGTCGGCGAGCACTTCCTGCCGATCCGCTTCCAGCTGATGGCCTTGAAGGGCGCCAAGCTCTCCGAGATCACCGACGTCTACAGCCACGTGC
>DAORNH010000353.1:0-887 GCA_035440865.1 Hyphomicrobiaceae bacterium
TGCACATGACGACGGCAAGCGGACCGTCGGCGACGGAGAGGCCTGTCGCGATGACGCGTCCGGACCGGCGGCAGGCGAAAAAGGCCCGCGGGCCCGGTACGCGCTCGACGATCGACTGGGCGACGGGCCGCCGGCTCGCGCTGATCGCGGCGAGGTAGACCTCGAGCCACTCAGATGTCGGGGCCGCTGTCACCTCGACGTCGCCTGGAGGCTGTGATGGCGATGCGATCGGCTTCGACAGTGTCGTGCAGGGATCGCTCAACCCATAGCCGCGGGCGGTGAGCCTCGCGTCGAGGTCGACCGGCGCGCAGATCTCGGAGATATTGAAGCGGACGGGCTCGCCGCGGTCCCGATAGAGCCGCTCGCATTCGGCGATGGCAGCGTCGATGTCGCGGCCGGTGTACGCCAGAGTCGAGACGGAGTTGGCGCGGATCGAGCCGCCACTCGACGAGCGCCAGAGCCAGCCGGAAACATCACGTGTCTCGCGAGCGGGCCAGGAGCTGATCGCCAGCCGCTCCATGGCGAGGAGCGTGGGGCGCATGGTCGCTGACAACGATCGAGGCATCAGGCCGCCTTCACGCCGCGCAGAAGCTCGCGAGCCAGAATGTCGACGTTAGCCTTGTAGATGCGCGCGATCCGGCTCGATTGCGCCGTCTCGAGAACGGCAGCGGCGAGGCTGCGGTCCCGGCTCAAGGCGTGCACCAGCGTCCGCAGGTAGACCGATCGCGTGATCGGCTCGAGATCGGCTCGGAGCCCGATCGCCTGGCCGAGCGCGACCGGATTGTCCGGCTGCAGGCTGATCGCGCGGACTGCGGCCCGTGCAGCGAGGTAATCCGCGATGATTTCGTGGCTGAAGCTCACGGCGCCACTCGCGGCGCCCGGCCCGA
>DAORNH010000353.1:1027-4261 GCA_035440865.1 Hyphomicrobiaceae bacterium
CCTCGACGAGTTCAACGAGGCGGTCGCGACCGATCTGGCGCAGCACGGCGTGGATGTGGCCACGCTCGAGCACGTTCGAGAAGCGCTCGTGCCCCATCTTCTCGACGATCTCGGCGAGATCGGCAAATGTCTCCGCGCCTGAGAAAACGTCCCAGGCAAAGCCCGCCTCGCCGCCGGAGAGCTTCTCCGCCTCGCGATCGATCATGCCGTCGACGGCCTCGGCTAGGAGGTCCTGCTCCGTCAACGGGGCGATTCCCGAGCCGCGTTGAGCCGCGGCGCCGAGCATCAGGCTGCAGTAGAAGGGCAGCGTCGCGAGCTCGGCCGCCGCCGGGCTTGCGTCGAGGTGCTTGAGGAATGCGGCCACCTTCGGCGGGTCCGCCGCTTCGAGGCGCACCGGGGCGCGTCCTTCGAGACGCTGGTAGGCGAGCGCGCGCTGCGATGGACGCTGCCAGCGGTCCACCTCGTAAATCGCGACGGTGCCCTGGCCGGCCGTCCGCACATGCCGATCTAGAAGGGCTGCGAGGCCCGAGGACGACGTGAGCAGACTGTCGCGGGTACAGATGACGATCCGTCCGCGGCGCTCGGGTGCGATCTGCTCCTCGATCGCCGGCAGGAAATCGCTCTCGCCGGAGAAGAACTCATCGAGCCCGTCGAACATCCAGATCGTGCGGCCGGCCGCATTCAGCCAGCGCATGAGGTCCGGCGATGTCGGCTGCGCCGCGTCAGTGCTCGCGACGGCCGACAGGAGGCCTGCGAGTGAGGAGACCTGCTGCTCCTGGATATGCTGCGGCAGGAACAGCACCGGACGGCCGGCACTGCGATGATGCCGCTTCTCGCCGAGAAAGTGCGCGTGAAGTCGGGCAAAGAGCGCTGCGAAGGCGACCGATTTGCCGGCACCGGCCGCCCCGGCGACGACGATCAAGCGAGGCCGGACGGCCGGTGTCGTCAGCTCTTCAACTAGATGCTCGACGAGGTCGGGCCCACTCTGGAAGCCGCCGCGCTGCTCGCCGAGGCCCGACAGGGCGTGAAAGGGCTGTGCGACCCGGCTGGACATGAGCCGCTCGCTGCCCTTCGCGAATTCATGGAACACCGATGCCGCATCCGCACCGGACTGCGTGCCGAACTCGGCCGGCTCCCACTTGTAGGGTGTGTCGAAGAACTGGACCGGCACTCGGACCTGAATGCCGTGCGCCTTGAGCACGGCGAGCATGTCGCGCGAGAGGCCCCCGGTCTCGGGCACGAGGAGGAATGAACTCGTCGCCGCGCCCACGGCCGGCAATGTCGCGAAACTCGCCGCGATGCGCTCGGCCGTCCACGGGGCTGCGCCTGCGCCGCCGACCCAGACCCGCCGCTCCTCAAGCTTGCCGCAAGACGTCCGGTTGGCGAGGAGGAGGCCGGCGCCAGCATCACCGACGGCAAAGCCATCGGCGACGAGAAAGCCGCGCGTCTCGCTCATCAGCTCAGACATGTCCCCTCGCCTCCATGCGGAGCCCAGTGTAGGTCGCATCTTGAGCGAGATAAAGTGTCGACCCGCCATCTCAGTGAGGTGCGGCATCGACCGTAGTTGAATTGCGCTCCGGCGACACTATGGTGCACCGCAATACGCACCAATTCACGAGCGCGACGAGGATCACGCCATGACCGCTGCTGCACGCTCCGCGACGCCGTCTCCTTTCGAGCGGCATCGTCTCGCAGTCTCATCGGCCGATCGGGTTTTGCAAGCCGCGAAGGGGGGCGTCAGACAGATCGTCGCCGAGCTCGGCATCGACGGCGCCCAACACGCAGCCCACGGCTATGCCTGGCTTGCGACAACGGTCGAGGCGCTGCGCCAGATGGTCGGCTGGGCCGAGCGCATCTCCGCATCGGGCCATTTCGGCGCGATCGAGCAGAACATCCTCGACATAGCATTCACGGAGTACCTCGCCCAGATCGCCGGCGGCATCCCGATGAGCCAGAGCGAGATCGTCCGCCTCGCCGATCTCGGTGTCGGCGCCGACGAGGCGCGCCGCTTCGCCGATGGCGCGGCCGCGGCCTTTCTCGGTGCAGACCTCACCAAGGCCAAGGCGGCGCTCGCCCGCGCCATCGCCGCTGATCCAAGTGCGACGACCTTCGGCGAGACCGGCCTCGACGAGACGCTCGCCGCCATGCGCACCGAGATGCGCCGCTTCTCGGTCGCCGAGGTGCTGCCTCATGCCCACGGCTGGCACACGGCGAACGAGTACATTCCCCTCGATGTGATCGCCAAGATGAGCGAGATGGGCGTGTTCGGCCTGACGCTGCCTGAGAGCTTCGGCGGCCTCGGCCTCGGCAAGGAAGCCATGTGCGTCGTCTCGGAGGAGCTCTCGCGCGGCTACATCGGTGTCGGCTCGCTCGGCACGCGCAGCGAGATCGCCGCCGAGCTCATCCTCAACAACGGCACCGAGGAGCAAAAGCAAAAGTACCTGCCGAGGATCGCCTCGGGCGAGATCCTGCCGACGGCCGTCTTCACCGAGCCCAACACAGGCTCCGACCTCGCCTCGCTCCGGACACGCGCAGAGCGTCACGGCGATGTCTATCGCATCTACGGCCAGAAGACCTGGATCACGCATCCCGTGCGCGCCGACGTGATGACGCTGCTCGTGCGCACCAATCCGAAGGAGCCGGGCTACAAGGGCCTCTCGATGCTGCTCGCCGAGAAGCCGCGCGGCACGGACGAAAACCCGTTCCCGGCGAAGGGCATGACGGGCGGCGAGATCGAGGTGCTCGGCTATCGCGGCATGAAGGAGTTCGACATCTCCTTCGACGGCTTCGAGGTGCCGACAGGTCAGCTGCTCGGCGGCAGCGAAGGGCAGGGCTTCAAGCAGCTCATGAACACTTTCGAGGCGGCGCGCATCCAGACGGCGGCGCGTGCGGTCGGTGTCGCCCAGTCGGCGATGGACCTGGCACTTGCCTACGCGCTCGACCGGAAGCAGTTTGGCAAGGAGATCTTCTCCTTCCCGCGCGTTGCAAACAAAATCGTCATGATGGCGGTCGAGACCATGGTCGCGCGCCAGATCACCTATTTCGCCGCCCGCGAGAAGGACCAGGGCCGGCGCTGCGATCTCGAGGCAGGCATGGCGAAGCTGCTCGCCGCCCGCATCGCCTGGGCCAACGCCGACAGCGCGCTGCAGATTCACGGCGGCAACGGATTCGCTCTCGAGTATCCCGTCAGTCGCGTGCTCTGCGACGCGCGCATCCTCAACATCTTCGAGGGTG
>DAORNH010000354.1:0-4007 GCA_035440865.1 Hyphomicrobiaceae bacterium
CAAGAGAGATCGAGTGAACCCGCGACCCGAACGAGGTACGCCATGCTGCTGTTCCGCAAGAAATCCGCCATGCCGACGCCGAGCGAGGCCCTAAAGGGCCGTGTGAGCGCCATCCCGACGGCGTCGACCCACTACGTGAACGGTGCGTCGCTCAAAGGCCCGTATCCGGCCGGCAGCGAGATGGCCATGTTTGGCCTCGGCTGCTTCTGGGGGGCCGAGCGCAAGTTCTGGCAGCTCGGTCACGGCGTCATCGTGACGGCCGTCGGCTATGCTGCGGGCCACACGCCGAACCCGACATACGAGGAGGTCTGCTCCGGCATGACAGGGCACAACGAGGTGGTGCTCGTCGTGTTCAATCCGGCCGAAACGTCCTACGAGACGCTTCTCAAGCTCTTCTGGGAGAGCCACAACCCCACGCAGGGCATGCGGCAGGGGAACGACGTCGGTACGCAGTACCGCTCCGGCATCTACACGTTCTCGGAGGCACAGCAAGTCGCCGCCGAGGCGTCACGCAAGGCCTACCAGGGCGCGCTCGATGCAAAGCGCTTCGGCACGATCACGACTGAGATCAAGCCGGCGGGCGAATTCTACTTCGCGGAGGACTATCACCAGCAGTACCTCGCGAAGGTGCCGCACGGCTATTGCGGCCTCGGCGGCACGGGCGTCACCTGCCCGATCGGCACCGGCGTCGCAGCGAAGCCTACCGGCTGAGCTCAGCGGCCGGTACGCGAGGGGCTCGACACGATGCGGTCGAAGGCGCGCATCGTGCGAGCCTCGGCAGTCGGGTCGCGCATCGACCAGTGCCAGAAGTGGTGCGAGAGATAGAGCCCGTGGAGCTCGAAGATCAGCTGATCGGCATCGGTGTCGGTGGCAATCGTCTGGCCGCGTGCGGCATCGATCGCTTCGCGGAGCACAGCCGACCAGGCGTCGAGCACCTCCTTCAGGCGCGCGCGGACCGCCGGCGGCAACGCCTCTGATTCAGCGCTCGCATGGACGAACGGGCAACCGCCCTTGAGGCGCGGTGCGCGCGACCAGTTGAGCCAGCGCCAGAACAGCGTCCGCAGTCGCGTGGCGCCTTGGGACTCGCCGGCGGCGACGTCGTTCACATCACGGATGAAGAGCTGCGCTGCCTGATCGAGCACGGCAAGCTGGAGTTCGTCCTTGGTCGCGAAATGGCGGGCAAGGCCGCTTTTCGGCAGATCAAGGTCGCGCGCGAGGTCTCCGAACGACAACGCATGCCAGCCGGCGCGACTCGCGATACCGAGCCCGTGAGCTAGAATTCGATCGCGCGTTGCATCCGACAGCATCATGCACCTCGTCCCTCTGGTTTCGACTAGCGACGGCGCGCCATCTACTTTGATGCGCAGTGAATAAGGGCGATCGTGGTGAGACTGCGGCATGACTCTTCACGCTGACGTGTGTGCTGACATGCGCAGTGTCGCATGCGACACACGGGCCGCAGCCGACAACGATGGAGACAGCCGTGGCAGCGATCGATCGCGAGCAGATTCTTGCGACCGCGAAGCTCATCGAGCCCCATGTCCGCAGGACGCCGGTGCTGAGCATTGATGCTCGCGAGCTCGGCTTGCCGTCGGCACCGCTCGTCCTGAAGCTCGAGAGCCTGCAGCATACGGGATCATTCAAGGCGCGGGGCGCCTTCGCGAGCCTCCTCTCGCGTGGGGTGCCAGCGGCGGCGGTCGCGGCAGCGTCCGGCGGCAATCATGGCGCCGCTGTCGCTTACGCCGCGCGCGAGCTCGGTCACAAGGCGACGATCTTCGTCCCCGCCATTTCATCGCCCGCCAAGATCGCGCGGATCAGGAGTTATGGCGCCGATCTGGTCGTCGGCGGCGAGCGCTATGTGGACGCGCTGGCGGCCTGCGAGGCCCATATCGCGGCGACAGGGGCCGCGTCCGTGCATGCCTACGATGAGGTCGAGACACTCCTCGGACAGGGCACTCTCGGCGCCGAGCTCGATGCGCAGGCGGCAGGTATCGACACACTCCTCGTCGCGGTCGGCGGCGGCGGGCTGATCGGCGGCATCGCAGCCTGGTACGACAAGCGCGTGCGCGTCATCGGCGTCGAGCCGGAATTGGCGCCGACCCTGGCGATGGCTCTCGCCGCGGGCCGCCCTGTCGATGCCCCGGGAGGCGGAATCGCCGCCGATTCGCTCGCTCCGCGGCAGGTCGGCGAACTGATGTTCCCGATTGCCAGGCGCGCCGTCGAGCGGGTGGTGCTGGTCACGGACGCGGCAATCCGCGATGCGCAACTCAGGCTCTGGGATACGCTGCGTTTGGTGGCCGAGCCCGGCGGCGCGACCGCCCTGGCCGCACTGCTGAGCGGCAGATACAGGCCTATCGAGGGGGAGCGGGTCGCGGTGCTGGTTTGTGGCGGCAACACAACCGCCGTCGATTTCGATAGGTGAGAGAAGGTTTGGGCAGGGTGACCAGACCCGCGCATTGCAGTGTCCCCTGGACAAATTGTGCTTGGAATCGCGTGAAAGCCGAGCTAGGGTACAAGAGCGTAGGTGGGGTGAGGGCGCTAGGCTTCGAGGCTTGGCGATAAATCCCCGCAGCCTGCGTGCAGGCCATTTGCGTTGTGGAATCGTGCTTCGGGCACCCTCAAGTTTCGGGCAGCTTGTAGCGACCACCGCGGTCCGTGGCCAGCCAAGGCAAATCGGCCATTCTTGCTCGGCCATTGGTGCTCGAGTGAAGGTCCTGGAGACCGAATATCCTCCTGCGCATCGCGCGGGGGTCGGACGTCACCTGATGGGCCGCTGCTGAAAGAGCGTGGGATCCTTTACAACGCAGACATCCTAGTCCCGGGAGCAGCTGTCGAGTGTCCTGTGAGAGGATCTCGTGGATGACAGGCGGCGAGCGCGGTAGTCGCGTACGGCATCTGCCTGCATGCGGTCGAGGCCTTGGGATTTCTGAAGCCTCACGGCGCGCTGAGCCGCTCGAAAGCTCGGCCGCGCAAGGCTCGAGAGGGGCAGGGGCGATGATGATGACGCCGGCGGCGCATCGGTCGATAAGTTTGGGGTCGGCGGGATGTGCGTGCCGATGAATGGTTTAGCTGATCGACTTCGAGAGTACTCGGAGCTGTTCGGGATGCACGCTTTGCAGGCTCATGATTGCTAGGATCTCATTGAAGCCAGCGATGTAACGACGGCAGCGGGACGACTTGTCGTTTGGCAGGCGTCCGAAGAATCATCCGTGGAGTGAAGACGAAAGCCCATGAGGCAGGGACAGCAGAACAGGCGTGGCCGCGGTCGGAACAACAACCACCGCAAGAGCCACAATCCGCTCACCAGGAATTTCGAAAGCAACGGCCCGGACGTCAAGATCCGCGGCACCCCGACCTTGATTGCCGAAAAGTACATGTCGCTCGCGCGCGATGCGCTGAGTTCCGGCGATCCGGTGCTCGCTGAGAACTATCTGCAACACGCCGAGCACTACAACCGAATCATCCTCGCGGTGCGCGAGCAGCAGTCGCCGCAGCATGGCGACGGCTCGAACGGCAACGGCATGCGGCCGCGACTGCCGGGTGAGCCTCTCGATCATGATGACGACGACTCGGGCGATGATCACTCCTCGGCGATGGACCCGCGCTTCCGGGTGTCCGATATGTCGGTCGGTCAACCGCAACCGGCCCCCGCGGGCTTCGGCGGCCAGCCCGACGCTCCACGCGGAACGGAGGGGGGGCGCTACGACGGGCCCCGCGGCGGTGAGCAGCCACGCGCCTACGACAGCCCTCGCGGCGACGACGGTGGTCGCTCGCGCGATGATCATCGCGGGCAGCGCCATAACGATGGTCGGCACGGCCGCTTCCGTGATCGCCAGTCCCGCTTCGACCGACACGATCGCCAGGACCGGAACGACCGTTTCGATCGCGGGGATCGGGGAGATCGCAGTGACCGCGGCGACAGGTACGATCGGTTCGACCGAGGCGACCGCTCGGATCAGCCCGATCGCGGTGCCATGGATCGGCTCTATTCCGATCGTACGGGTGGC
>DAORNH010000354.1:4029-4246 GCA_035440865.1 Hyphomicrobiaceae bacterium
AAGGCGGTGACCGGCGCGGCGGTGATCGGCATGGCGGTGATCGGCATGGCGGGGAACGGCTGAGTGCGGAACGGCGAGACCCAGATCGGCCTGCAGCGGACCGGTTCACGGCCGATCGCCCGCCCCAGGATCGGCCCGGGCCTGAGCGGCACGGGATGGACCGGGAAATCGCTCGCGAGCGTCAGCCCACTGTCGAGCGGGAGGAGCCAGTTCCGAT
>DAORNH010000355.1:0-4234 GCA_035440865.1 Hyphomicrobiaceae bacterium
GAGAGACGTCATGATGATCGGGCGGAGCCGGAGACGGCAGGCCTCGACCGCAGCTTCGACCCGGTCAAGACCCTGCTCCTCCAACTGACGCGCGAATTCCACGATCAGAATGGCGTTCTTCGCCGCCAGTCCTATGAGCACGACGAAGCCGATCTGGGTCAGGATGTTGATGTCCTGCTTGTGCAGCCACACGCCGAAAGTGGCGGCGAGGAGGCACATCGGCACGATCAGGATGATGGCAAGCGGCAGCGACCAGCTCTCGTACTGGGCGGCGAGTGCGAGGAACACGAACAGAACCGACAGCGCGAAGATGTAGTAGCCGGTGCGGCCCGCGCGCTTCTCCTGGAACGAGAGGTCCGTCCATTCGTAGGCGACGCCCTCAGGCAGGATCTCGGCCGCGATCTTCTGCACAATCTCGAGCGCCTGGCCAGACGACGTGCCGGGGGCACCCGCGCCGTTGATCTCGATTGTCGGGAAGAGGTTGTAGCGCGGCACGCGCTCGGGCCCGGCAACCTCTTTGAAGGTGACGAGCGAGCCGAGCGGCACCATCTGGCCGTCCGCGTTGCGCACGCGCAGCCGCGTCACGTTCTCGGGATCGAGGCGGAACTCGCCCGACGCCTGCGCGGTGACGCGATAGGTCCGGCCGAACATGTTGAAGTCGTTGACGTAGGCCGAGCCCATATAGATGCGCAGCGTCTCGAAGATGTTCGAGACCGGCACCTTCAGCATCTGCGCCTTGACGCGGTCGACATCGAGGAAGAGCTGAGGCGTGTTGGTCTGGAAGGTGGTGAAAGCGCCGACGACGCCGGAGCCGGGCCGGTTCAAAGCCTGGATCAGCTCTCCGGCAACGCGCGAGAACTCGGCCGAACCGAGACCGCTGCGATCCTGCAGACGGAGCGAGAAGCCAGCGGAGTTGCCGATGCCACGCACGGGCGGGGGCACGATCACGACGAAGTTCGCCTCCTGGATCTGGCCGAGCTTGCGGCGAAGATCGGCTGCGATCGACTGGATCGTCAGGCCCTTGGCGTGCCGCTCGAGTGCGTCATGGAGGACCAGGAACATGGCCGCCGCGTTCGTGGCATTCGTAAAGGTCGCGCCATTTCGGCCCGTATAGCCGTTCGTGTGCTTGACGCCCGGCGTCGCCAGCACGATCTCGTTCGTCTTCTTGAGGACGGCATCGGTTCGCTCGAGCGAGGAGCCCGGTGGCAACTGCATCGAGATGATGATGATGCCGCGGTCGAGCGGCGTGATGAAGCCGGTCGGCGTCTGCATCACGAGCCAGACGGCGAGGTAGATGAGGCCGGCGTAGACGAGCAGCATCAGCGCCGAGACGCGGGCGAGGCCGCGCACGAGCACGCTGTAGCCATAGGCGAGCGCGTCGAAGGCGCGGTTGAACATGCGAAACAGGAAGTGGACCGGCCGCATGAGGAGCGCGCCCTTGTGGTGCGCGTCGTGCGGCTTGAAGAGGAGAGCGGCGAGCGCCGGCGAGAGCGTGAGCGAGACGAAGGCCGAGATGACCGTCGCCGTCGCGATCGTCACGGCGAACTGGCGGTAGAAGGCGCCCGTGATGCCGCCGACGAACGCGGTCGGCACGAACACGGCGGTGAGCACGAGGGCGATGGCGACGAGCGCCGCACCGACCTCGTCCATGGAGACGCGGGCGGCCTCGAGGGGCGAGAGACCCTCGCGCAACTTGCGCTCGACGTTCTCGACGACCACGATCGCGTCGTCGACCACGATGCCGACCGAGAGCACCATGCCGAAGAGGCTCAGCATATTGATCGAGTAGCCGAGGCCGAGCATCACGGCGCAGGTGCCGATGAGCGAGATCGGGATCGCCACCACGGGAATGACGGTCGCGCGCCAGGTCTGCAGGAAGAGGAGGACGACGAGCACGACGAGCAGCACGGCCTCGCCGATGGTCTTCACGAGTTCTCGGATCGAGACCTCGATGAACTCGGTCGGGTTGTAGACGATGCGGTAGATGAGGCCCTTCGGGAACGTCTTCGAGAGCTCGGCCATCGCTTTCTTGATGGCGCTCGCCGTCTTCAAGGCGTCCGAGCCCGGCTGCTGCGTGACGACCATGACGGTCGCCGGGTAGCGGTCCTGATAACCGTAGGTCGAGTAGTTGAGGGCGCCGAGCTCGACGCGGGCGATGTCGCGCACGCGCACCACGCGGCCTTCCGCGCCCGTCTTGACGACGATCTCCTCGAACTCGCTGGCATCTTTGAGGCGGCCCTTGAGCTGCATCGAGAGCTGGAAGGCGCCGGTGGCGCTGATCGGCGGCTCGCCGATGGAGCCGCCGGCCACCTGCACGTTCTGCGCCCGGAGCGCCGCGAGCACCTCTTCGGCCGTGAGGTTGAAGGCGGCGATGCGCTCCGGATCGAGCCAGACGCGCATCGAGTATTCGCGCGCGCCAAACGCGTTCACCGCGCCGACGCCCTCGATACGATTGAGGACGTCGCGCACATTGAGGAGCGCATAGTTCGAGATGTAGACCTGATCGTAGGTGCGATCCGGCGAGAGCAGGTGGACGACGAGCAGCAGGTCGGGCGAGTTCTTGCGCACCGTGACGCCCGAGCGGCGCACCTCCTCCGGCAATCTCGGCTCGGCGGAGGCGACACGGTTCTGGACGAGCACCTGCGCCTTGTCGATGTCGGTGCCGATATCGAAGGTCACCGTGATCGAGAGGACGCCGTCGCTCGTCGACTGCGAGTACATGTAGATCATTCCGTCGACGCCGTTGATCTCCTGCTCGATGACGGCGGCAACGGTGTCGGCGACGGTCTGGGCGCTAGCGCCGGGATAGCTCGCCGAGACGGTGATGGTCGGCGGCGTGATCTCCGGGAACTGGGCGACGGGCAGGCTCATGTAGGCGATGCCGCCCACGATAGTGATGAACAGCGAGACGACGGCTGCAAAGATGGGCCGGTCGATGAAAAATCGGCTGATCCGCATTGGTGGACGGGCCCCGTATCAGTCGCTCAGAGTATCGCTCGTTTGCACGTGTTGCAGCTTGTTCGGTTACGGCTGCTTCGCCGGCGCAGGCGCGGCCGGGGCCGGCGCCTCGGACACCTTGATCGGTTCGCGCTTCGGCGTCACCTTGCTGCCGGGCCGCGCGCGCTGGAGGCCATTGACGACGATCCAGTCCTCGTTGCCGATCCCCACCTTGATGATGCGCAGGCCATTGTAGATCGGACCGAGCTGCACGGGCTTTCTCGAGACAGTGCCGTCATCGGCAACGACCAGCACGAACTTCGAGGCCTGGTCGCTCGAGATCGCCGAATCGGGGAGCAGCATGGCCGAGTAGCGCGGCGAGCCTGCGACGCGCACGCGCGCGAACATGCCGGGCGAGAAGAGGGCGGCGCCGTTCTCGAGCACCGCGCGCGCACGCAACGTGCCCGTCCCCGTATCGAGGCGGTTGTCGATGAAGTCGAGCAGGCCCTTGTGGCGGAAGTCCCGCTCGTCGGGCATGGCGACGAGCACCGCCGAGCCGACCTCTGAGGCGCCCGCCTTGGCCCCCTTCTGGCCTAGTCGCTTGTACTTCAGATAGTTGTTCTCGCTCACATCGAAGTAGAGGTGGATCGGGTCCTGGCTGACGATGGTCGTCAGGACGGGGGTGTTCTGCGCGCCGCCGCCGGCGATGTAGGCGCCTGGGCTCAGCAGCGCGCGGCCGATGCGGCCCGCAACAGGTGCCGTGATGCGCGTGAAGGAGAGGTCGAGTTCGGCGATCTTCATGCGCGCGGTGGCGACCTTCACCTGCGCCTCGGCCTCACGGTGCGCGTTCGCGCGGTCGTCGAACACTTTCTCAGACATGATCTTGCGCTCGACGAGGGGGCGGCCCCGCTCTACATCGCGGCCGGCATTCTCGGCGCGGGTCTTGGCGAGCTCGAGCTCGGCCTTCGTGGCCTCGAGAGCGCGCTCGAACGGCCGCGGGTCGATGACGAACAGGAGATCGCCCTTCTTGACCAACTGGCCGTCCTTGAAGGCGACCTCGGTCAGGTAGCCGCTGACGCGGGGCCGCACCTCGACCATCTCGACGGCATCAAAGCGCGCCGTGTATTCGTCCCACTCGACGACCTCGTCGATGGCGGGCCGGCTCACCGTCACGACCGGTGGCGGCGGCGCGGGCTTGGCGGCGCCTGGTGCCGCAGTCGTTGCGGGGCCGGAGGGCGCCGGAACTGAAGCAGCTGGCGGAACTTTCGCAGGTGCGGGCGACGAAACTGGGGCCGGC
>DAORNH010000356.1:0-1644 GCA_035440865.1 Hyphomicrobiaceae bacterium
CGCCCGAGGCTCTGCCCTCCGTCAAGGAGCTGATGGCGCAGCTCATCGACACGCTGCCGGAAAACATGCGCAGCTATTGGCAGCGCGAGAACCCGATCGAGCTGAGGCCGGTGGACGTCTCGCGCTACCTCAGCCGGGATCCGCAGCGCCCCGTGCAGCAGCACATCTGGCTCAAGGCCAATGGGCCGCTGCCGGACGATGCACGGCTCCACCAGTGCGTGCTCGCCTACGCGTCCGACTTCACGCTGCTCGATACGGCGCTGATCGCCCACGGGAAGCTGATGTTCGATCGCGATATCCAGCTGGCGAGCCTTGATCATGCGCAATGGTTCCATCGCCCGTTCCGCGCCGACGAATGGCTCCTCTATGTTCAGGACAGCCCGAGCGCCCACGGCGCGCGCGGCTTCTGCCGCGGAAGCGTGTTCACTCGGGATGGCATCCTCGTCTCTTCTGCGGCGCAAGAAGGGCTGACCCGCCAGCGGCGCACAGATTTTCTGCCTGAATAATAGGCTAATGCAGATTTCTGATTAATTTTTAGTCGCTTGCTTGACCGCAATGGCATGGGCGACACGGCTGACTTCGGCAGGGTGTTTCAAGTCGTTACGCCTGCCGTCGTGAACTGGCACAGCGCTTGCTAGCGCGTCTCATTGTGGATCGCACTGCACAATGTGCGGTCGCAGCAAGGGGACAAGCCATGAAGCTGATCACGGCCATCATAAAGCCGTTCAAGCTCGAGGACGTTCGCAATGCCCTGACCGAGATCGGTGTGCAGGGCATGACCGTCAGCGAGGTCAAGGGGTACGGACGGCAGAAGGGGCATCGCGAGATCTATCGCGGTGCGGAATATGCCGTCGCCTTCCTGCCGAAAATCAAGATCGAGGCCGTTGTTGCCAGCTCCGACGTCGACAAGGCGCTTGCGGCGATTGTCGGCGCGGCCAAGACCGGCCAGATCGGCGACGGCAAAATCTTCATCTCGAGCGTCGAGCGCACCATCCGCATCCGCACGGGCGAGCAGGACGAATCCGCCATCTGAGCGCGCCTGCGCCGCGATCCACGATCCATTCCGAACATGACGGGTCCCATCACATGAAAAGACTTCTCCTCCTCCTGGCGATTGCCGCCGCAGCAATCGGTATCGCCCTTCCCGATCTCGCGCTCGCCGCCGATGCGCCGAAGCCGAACAAGGGCGACGTCGCCTGGCTGACCACCGCGACCGCGCTCGTTCTGCTCATGACCGTTCCCGGCCTCGCGCTCTTCTACGGCGGCCTCGTCCGCTCGAAGAACATGCTCTCGGTGCTGATGCAGGTGTTCTGCACGGTCTGCATCGTCGCAGTGCTATGGGTCGTCTACGGCTACAGCCTCGCCTTCACCGAGGGTAGCGGTGCGCTCAACAGCTACATCGGCGGCATGTCACGCGTGTTTCTGAAAGGCATGGACGCCGACGCGACTGCGGCGACGTTCAGTGCCGGCGTCGTGATCCCCGAGTATTCCTTCATCGCCTTCCAGATGACGTTCGCGGCAATCACGCCCGCGCTGGTCGTCGGCGCCTTTGCCGAGCGCATGAAGTTCTCGGCGGTCGTGCTGTTCGTGCCCCTCTGGCTCACCTTCGTCTACATCCCGATCGCTCACATGGTCTGGTACTGG
>DAORNH010000356.1:1725-3381 GCA_035440865.1 Hyphomicrobiaceae bacterium
GCCAAGCTCGCCGAGGCGAAGGCCAACCAGGGCATGATCTACAATTGGGGCGCGATAGACTTCGCCGGCGGTACCGTCGTGCATATCAACGCGGGCATCGCGGGCCTCGTCGGTGCGCTCATTATCGGCCGCCGTGTCGGATTCGGCCGCGAGGTGATGGCCCCGCACTCGCTCACCATGACCATGATCGGCGGCGCAATGCTCTGGGTCGGCTGGATCGGCTTCAACGCGGGTTCCGCGCTCGAGGCGACCGGCGGCACGGCGCTCGCTCTCCTCAACACGATGGTCGCGACGGCAGCAGCAGCGCTCGCCTGGATCCTCGTCGAGAACTTGGGTAAGGGCCATCCCTCGATGCTCGGCGCCGTCTCTGGCGCTGTCGCAGGCCTCGTTGCGATCACGCCGGCTGCCGGTGTCGCCGGCCCGATGGGGTCGATCGTCCTTGGCTTCGTCGCCGGCATTGTCTGCTACGTGTTCTGCACCACGATCAAGAACACGTTTCGCTACGACGATGCGCTCGACGTCTTCGGCGTGCACTGCATCGGCGGCATCGTCGGCGCCATCGGCACGGCGATCGTTGCAGCGCCCATGCTCGGCGGCACCGGTGTGATGGATTACGAAACCGGCAAGATCGGCGAGTACGTGATCATGGCGCAGCTCTGGATCCAGGCGAAGGCCGTGGCTGTGACGCTCGTGTGGTCCGGCGTCATCTCAGCGCTGATCTTTCTCGTCATCTCCGCGATCGTCGGGCTCCGGCCGTCGACGGATCAGGAGCGCGAGGGCCTCGACCTCGTCGATCACGGTGAGCGCGCCTATAACTACTAATTGCTCTGGGCAAATGCGCCCAATGCGAAGCTTGAAAGTCTGGCCGGCAGTCGGGTTCGCCCTGGCTGCCGGTTTCTCATTTTGGCCGCGACTTGAGGCGATCGCAGCGCAACCGCAACAGATGTCGCCGAATTGGGGAGCGTTCTGAATGCGATGCATCGACATTTTCCACGAATCATCCACAACTCGCCAACAGTTAACAATGCGTTTCCGTTCATGCGTTGTGCCGCGCCGGGGTCTCGCCCCAGCAGAACCCTGACAGGGAAAATTCAATGTCGAAGATCCTTGCTAGCCTGATCGCGGGTGCCGCGATCTCTATCGCCGGGGCGCTGCCCGCAATGGCCGACGGCATGCCGAAGAAGGCAGCCCCCGCCTACCACGCCGCGCCGCCTGCAGGCGACTGCTGCTGCGGCGGCGACAAGTTCGGCGGTGCCTTTATCGGCGTCCATGCCGGCATGGGTAGCCTCACGTCGACTCTGACCGATCGGGACAACTTCGTCGACCGCGCATCGGTCGAGCACGTCGAGGACGGCTTCTCGTTCGGCGCCCAGATCGGTCGCAACTGGGTGCGTTGCAACGTCGTGTTCGGCGTCGAGGCCGATATCTCGATCGCCGACTATGACAGTCGCAACATCTATGACGCAGGCAACGAGACAGTGTCCCGCTCGACCAACTGGATTGCGTCTCTGCGCACGAAGAGCGGTCTGGCCATGGGTGACCTCTTCATCTATGCGACCGGCGGTTTCGCCTTTGCCGACTTCGAGACCCGGTACTCGAGCATTGCTCCGGCAGGTGCCTTCACGATCGACGGTACTCGAGTCGGCTGGGTCGCAG
>DAORNH010000356.1:3399-4233 GCA_035440865.1 Hyphomicrobiaceae bacterium
GGTCGGATCGCGTGCGCATCACAGGCGACGTGCTCTACTACGATTTCGGTACGGATTCGGCGAGGATCGGCAATGACCGCTTCGACGAGCATCACTCGCTCTGGGTGTCGCGCATCGGCCTCAATTTCGCGCTCGGCGGCCATCGCAGTCACGACGTCGGGCCGTTGAAGTAAGCGGCGTCCCCATCACCGTCACATGGGCTGCGCCGGAGCATCCGGCGCAGCCTTTTTTGTCGTGCCGGGCCAAATTCCGATAGGCACCCTCGATCGGGCGACTCAGGGCTTCGCTCGGATCGGTATCAATCCCAGCGTCAATAGGATCGGCCGATGCGCTGAATGGTTGTCGACAATTTCTCGAATCAGGAGCATTATGTTGGGGACAAGGTTCGTTTGGCGTTGTCATCTGCACGCTGCCCGATTTGCCGCGATTCTGCGGCCGTCATCGGAAGACGAGAACCTTCATGTCCCAGATCATCGCTGGACTTGTCGCCGGGGCGGTCATTGCCCTCACATTCTCGCTGACTGCAAAAGCGGTGGAGGCGCCTCAGTCGCTGGTGGCCGCTTCACCTGTTTCAGTGATTGTCACGCGCTGAAAATGATTGTCAGCAAAGCACGGGGCGACCGCGCGATCTCAATTCGGCACGCATTTTACGAAATCTGGCAACAAATCGATAACCAAACCTGAGGTGGGTCGAGGCTAGGGTCGCGAACAGGAGTTCGTTCCTGTCCCGCGTTGGAGCCCCCGCCTCATGACCCCCGCATTCAAGCGATTTCCGAGGAGCATCGGCCTTGGCGCCGCTGCCGCAATGCCACTCATCTTCCTGCCGATCGGTGT
>DAORNH010000357.1:0-207 GCA_035440865.1 Hyphomicrobiaceae bacterium
TCGATCATGTCGTTAGCGGCCATGTTCGGCGCGGTGTGCCGAGAAGTCCATGGCAAAGTTGGCCGGCCTCCTGGCCGGCCGCGAGGGTGCCATCGTCCCCGGTTGCCAAAACCCAGCGTCACGTTATCTAACGAGAGTGAGATTCGCGCCTGGGTTTGTTGTCTGTTGTCGCGGAGGGGGAAGCGATGCCTCGCATTTCGAAGCGGC
>DAORNH010000357.1:354-1374 GCA_035440865.1 Hyphomicrobiaceae bacterium
GGTCGTCAGCCTCGGCTACGTCGAGCGGCCCTCGACCGAAGGGCAGCCCTTCGATGCGCCGATGATCGCGGACCTCGACGATCGGCTGCGCGCCATCATCTCCGCGGAGGCGGGGCGCAGCCTCAACGTGCTGCCGACGAACGTCCTCGGCGTTCCCCTCACGGCCGTCTATGGGATGGTGCAGCGGCGCGACGCTAAGGAATTGAAGTTCCTCAAGAAGGACGAATTCGATGCGCTGATGTGGCTGACCGGTGTGAAGCGCCCCGGCGGCGAGCAGATCGTGACGCTCGAGATCTTCCTGCCGTGGCTCAACCCGCCCTGCTCGCGCGTGTTGCAGATCAAGGTCATGGCCGCGTCCTCGGCGCCGCTCGTGCCGAAAAAGCCGCCGGTGACGGCGCCCAGTGCAGGAGGGTGGCTGCAAAAAGAGGTGTGCATCGGGGGCTACGCGCTGCTGGCCGATCGCCACTTCTGCGGCGCTGTGCTGCGCGAGGACGATACGGGCTTCGACATCGTCGTCACCGTCCCATCGGCCTCGTTCATGAACCCGATCCG
The DNA here is from genome assembly GCA_035440865.1 of Hyphomicrobiaceae bacterium. Lineage (GTDB taxonomy): Bacteria > Pseudomonadota > Alphaproteobacteria > Rhizobiales > Hyphomicrobiaceae > DAORNH01. Next base: position 907 of record DAORNH010000357.1, read on the forward strand.
CCACCTCGACGAATGTAGCGCCAATCGCGACGTGCGCACGCTGCAGCCGGACCTGCGGCTGTCAATCCCGCGGCATTGCCAGGGGCGCTTCTGGCTCAAGCGATAGGCCGTCGCCTCCGGCGGCTATGCCTTCGTTACGTGCAGCGGCGGCACGCGGTCAGCCCAGGGCATGGCCTGCTCGAGCGCGGTCGCGAGCTGCAGGATCACGTGCTCCTCCGCGGGCTTCCCCGCGAGCTGCACGCCGACCGGGAGGCCCGCCTTGGTCATCGCGAGCGGCAGCGACATCGCCGGCGTCCCCATGATGTTATGGGGCAGCGAATACTGGCACGTACCGCGGAATACCTTCTCGATCAGCGTCTCCATGGTGACGTCGCCGCGGCCGAGATTGTAGTTGCCCCAGGGTTCCGCCGGACGGAAGGTCGTCGGGGATAGCATCACGTCGTGCCGCGTATAGAAGGCGCCGAGCCG
>DAORNH010000357.1:1494-1948 GCA_035440865.1 Hyphomicrobiaceae bacterium
GGCCCGAGCGCTTCGAGTAGCCCTCGAGGCGCAGATCGAAGCCGAAGAACCAGGCGTCCGACATGCCGCGCATGGCCTCCATGCCGCCGAGGTCGGGATCGCTCTCCTCGACGATGTGGCCCATGTCCTCGAGCGTCTTGGCCGTCGCGACGATCGCGGCGCGCACTTCAGGGTCGGTGATGAGGCCCATCAGCGGCGCGGAGGTCCAGCCGATGCGCAATTTCGGTGCCTTGTGTCTGGCAACCACGGCCCACGGCTCCGACGGGCGTGGAATGACGAAAGGGTCGCCCGGCTGGGGTTTTGCCAGGCAGTCGAGGGCGGCTGCGGCGTCGCGCACCGTCTTCGCTTGTACGAAGTTCTGGGCGAGGCCGTAGCCGTTCTCGTCGACCATCGGCGCAAACGAGACGCGACCGCGCGAGGGCTTTAGGCCGACGCCGCCGCAGTAGCTTGCCGG
>DAORNH010000357.1:1962-4213 GCA_035440865.1 Hyphomicrobiaceae bacterium
TGTCGGAGCCGTGCGCGATCGGCACCATGCCAGAAGTTACGGCGGCCTGCGCGCCGCCCGACGAGCCGCCGGCCGAAAAGCCCTTCTTCCAAGGCGTCGACGTATTGCCGTAAAGTGCGCCTTCGGTCGTGCCGGCCATCGAGTACTCGGGCGCGGCGCTCCGGCCGAGGATGTTGAACCCCGCCGCCCGGACGAGCTCGGCATAGGCCGTATCCTGTTCACCGATCATGCCCTTGCAGAGCCGCGAGCCGAACTCGATTTTGCGGCCCTTCTCATGGCCGAACACGTCCTTCATCAGGAACGGCACGCCGCGGAACGGGCCGTTGCCGAGCGACTTTTCGTCGAGGGCGCCGATGCGGTCGGCATATGTTTCGACGACGGCGTTGATCTCTGGGTTGGCCTTGGCGATGGCGGCAGAGGCAGTCTCGGCAAGCTCGCGCGGCGTCACGGCCTTCTTTGCGACGAGCTCGGCGAGCCCCAGGGCATCGTGACGTGCATATTCGGCGAGTGACATGGCGGGCATGACTTACTCCACGCATTCAGGCGTTCAGGGCCTCAGGATCAGGGCACAAGCTTGTAGCCGCCCGCCTCGGTGACCAGCAGCTCCGCGTTGGAGGGGTCCTTCTCGATCTTCTGGCGGAGCCGGTAAATGTGGGTCTCGAGCGTGTGCGTCGTCACTCCGGCATTGTAGCCCCACACCTCGTGCAGCAGCACGTCCCGCGAGACGACCTTTTCCCCGGCGCGGAACAAGAACTTCAGGATCGATGTCTCCTTCTCGGTGAGGCGAACCTTGCCGCCCTTTTCATCGACGAGCAGCTTCGAGGCCGGCTTGAAGGAGTACTGGCCGATCGCGAACACGGCATCCTCGCTCTGCTCATGCTGGCGGAGCTGCGCGCGGATGCGGGCGAGGAGGACCGAGAACTTGAAGGGCTTGGTCACATAGTCGTTGGCGCCGGAATCGAGGCCGAGGATCATGTCCGAGTCCGAGGTGTGCCCTGTCAGCATGATGACGGGCGCCTTGAAGTTCGCCCGACGAAGCAGCTTGCAGGCTTCGCGGCCGTCCATGTCGGGAAGGCCGACGTCCAGGATGAGCAGATCCCAGTTGTCGCCCTTGGCGAGGTCCATGCCCTTGGCGGCCGAATTGGCGGTCGAGACCTCGAACTCGTCGACGAGCGCCAGCTGATCGCGCAGCGAGTCGCGTAGCTCGTCCTCGTCGTCGACGATCAGGATCTTGCGTTTCGTGCTCATGGTATTGGTCTCACAGTCCGGTCATTGGCTGCGGCAGACAACGCCGAAGCTAGCACCGGGGCAGCGGAGTGAACAACAATCGTTCGGCGCTATCGACATGTTACTTGCATTGCCGTCTCGTGATCGACCTCTGCGTGTACCGGCGCGACCGACGCAGCGGCTCGTCGTCATGGCCCTGAGCAGGGCTTCGCGACGCGGGTGGCTTCGCCTCGGAGCGCTCGTGATGCCTTGTGCGCTCGGGCGAAGCGGGTCGCGGGTCATGAAGCGGGAAGGCGACGGCGCGACGCCGATCGGACGCTATGCGATCCGGGCGCTGCTCTATCGGCCGGACCGAGGCGTGCCGGCACCCTCTTGGCTGCCGCGCAGGGCCCTCGGCCGACGCCACGGCTGGTCGGATGATCCCTGCGATCGCAACTACAATCGGCCTGTACGGCGTCCCTACCCGGCGAGCGCCGAGGAGCTCTGGCGCAATGATCGCCTCTACGACCACGTGATCGTCATCGACCACAACGAGCGACCGCGCATCCGCGGCCATGGCAGCGCGGTCTTCATGCATGTCGCACGCCCTGATATGGCGCCGACGGCCGGATGCGTCGCGCTGAAGCCATCCGACATGCGCCGTCTGCTCGCGCGCTTGCGTCGACCCGCCGAGCTGGTGATCCGCTTTTGAGCGCCAGTACTGACGAGATGCGGCCTTCAGGCGTCGGGTTCGGACCGGCCGTAGAACATCTGGCGGATACCGGACGTGTCGAACGGGCGCCAATGGCCTTCGGGGAGCGCGAGCCTGTCGGCGATGGCGTAGAGCGCTGCGCCATTGACGCAGAGACCCATATGGCTCGAGTAGACCTCGACGCTTTCCGCGAGGTGTCCTCGCGCCTGCACGCAGGAGCGCCATGGGACGATGCCGTCGGTGCGGCTGTAGATCGCGGTGGTCGGTATCGGCGGCGGCGTCGCGATATCGGGTCCGAGAAGCGACATGTCGACATGCTCGTGCAGCTCGCCG
>DAORNH010000358.1:0-4195 GCA_035440865.1 Hyphomicrobiaceae bacterium
CCGTCAACCTCGAGCAGGCGATCCGTCATGCGCACGCGCCCGTTGCCGACGCGCTTCAGCCCGGTGACGCCGGCCTCCATGCAGCGCAGCCACCCTCCCGGAGCGCCATCGGCAATTTCCAGCTCATTGATGATGCGCAAGCTCGGGAACTGCGCCTTGGCGTGATCGCCGACCGCCGACTTGGCCGCAGCGCTCGGCACATAGCCCGAGAGCAGCAACGAGCCGTTGTCCACCGAGGCGACGGACACATAAGGCGACTTCGGCCGTGGAGTCGCTACGCGATACGTGACCTTCTCAGCGAGCTTGTAGCCCTTCGGCAAGGCCTGCAGGGCTTGGCGGACATTGTCGGCAACGGCCTGCGGACCGGCGAGCCCAGTGAACGATATGTCGGTACCCGAGAGCGACGCTGTGCCGCTCTCGAGGCGGCCGAGCTCGCGCAGGGCCAGAATGGCCACTTTCGGCCAGTCGGCCGGGGCGCCATCCGCATACTCGAGTTGGCCATCCTCGACAACGGCCGCCGGAATAGCCTTCTTTACCGCATCCAGGAGGTCGGCGCGAACGGCCTCGCTCGGCACATGACCGCTCATGACGACTTTCTTGCCGTCGTAGGCGGCCTGCCACGTGTAGGGCACGACCTGCGGCGCGCGGATGCGCTCGTCCTTCAATGATATGCCGCGCGGCAGGCTGCCCTTGAGGGCGCTGCGGACCGCACGCAGTGTGCCGGGCGTTCTTGCGAGCCCGGTCACAGTCAGTGCCGTTCCCTCAAGGCTTACCTCGCCGGAGGCGAGTTCGCTGAGCTGGCGGAGGCCGAAGCTGACGCCGCCGAGCCAATCGGCCGGCGCGCCGCGCTTGATGACGAGCTGATCGTCGACGGTCGTGTTCGGGAATGCCGCCTTTGCCATGGCCGCGATCCAAGCGGAGCGGGCCGCGATCTCGGCGCGCGCCTTCGGGCTCGGCGCAAAGCCGGTCAAGCGCACGCGGTTGTCGGCACGCACGGCCTTGAACTCGAAGCGGTCGACCTTCTCGACGAGCGACGACTTGTCGTCGACGATGCGCACGCCCCAGATGCCGCGGGCGATCTCGGTGGCCTTGGCCGGTTCGCTGTCCTCGAGCGCGCTCCCAGAGATGCGCCCGTCGCGCCCCTTGAATGATGCGGTGGCCCACTGGCCGAGGCCCGCCCGTGTCAAAGCCTCGCGGACGCGCGCGCCGAGGTCGCTCTCGATGCGTTCATGCTCGCCGAGCAGGGCGAGCCAGCTCAGCATCGCGACCGGAATCAGGCCCCACAGCCAGCGCAACGGATTGCATCTCATGCCACATGCACTCCCCAAACCTTCTCCGTCGATGCCGTGCCGAGCGGCACTCGCGTGCCCGTCGTCGGGCCCGATTATGGACCCGGTGCTCGCTGAACTGGCACCATTGCTCCCGGCCGCGTCGCTCCCGGCCGCGCCAATCTCGTGCTCGTTTCGCTCTGCGTGAGCAGAAGCGTGCGAGTGAGCCGGCGGAGGCAAGCGTGAGGCGCGGCGATAAGCGACGCCCTTATAGACAATGCAGCCCCTCATTCCAAGCTAGCCAGAGGTCGGCGATTGGTCGCGGCAGCAGCGGCGGTATTGAGCATAACCTTTGGAAACAACATGTTTTTAGCGGATAATCAGCAGCACGCCGGAGGAGTTGTTCCCGCGCAAGCAAGTCGCGGATCGCGAATCGTGACGCGGTATTTTTGCCACATATCCATTGTTGTTTTCTCAACATGAGCCGTTTTGCACAATGTATTGCAACTGACGACGCTGCCTTCGCACCGCCGCGCTCGCGCGTCTAAGGTTCAGCGGGACGATTCGATCCCGGACCACGATCACGTGCCATGACGCACCTCGAGCTACAGCTTGACGACGACACGAGCAGGGCTGCGCGCCACAAGCGGCGCGTGCCGGTGCTGATGCCCGTCGCGCTCGACCAGACATACGACTATATCGTCCCGGACGACGTCGAGGTCGCACCCGGCGCGTTTTGCCTCGTGCCGTTCGGGCCGCAGCAGCGGATCGGCATCGTCTGGGATCGTCCTATCGGACCAGCGGGCGACGTTGCCGAGACCAAGCTGAAGCCGCTTCTGTCGCGCCTCGAGGTGCCGCCGCTGCCGCCGACCTCGATGCGCTTTGCCGAGTGGGTCGGCCGCTACACGATCTCGCATGTCGGCATGGTGGTGCGCATGATGATGAGCGCCTCGGCCGCCTTCGAGCCGGTGAAGCCGCGCTTCGGCGTTCGCGCTGTTCAAGGGGCCGTGCTGCCCTCGCGAATTACGCCCGCACGCGAGCGGGCGCTTGCCATCGCCGCCGACGGCGCAGTTCGCGCCAAGGGCGCACTCGCGCTCGAGGCGCAATGCTCAACAGCCGTGATCGACGGTCTCGTCGCGGCTGGCGCGCTCATCGAGCTCGCCATGCCCGAGAAGCGCTTTCCCCGCCCCGATCCGAATTTTGCGACGGTCGATTTCAGCGCCGAGCAGGCCGCTGCCGTCCACGCGCTGGTGGCGAGCGTCGATGCGCGTGCGTTCTCGGTCTCGCTGCTCGACGGTGTCACCGGCTCGGGCAAGACCGAGGTCTACTACGAGGCCGTGGCGCGTTGTCTCGCCGCTGGACGGCAGGCCCTGATCATGCTGCCCGAGATTGCGCTGACGAGCCAGTTCATGAGCCGCTTCCAGGCCCGCTTCGGCGTGCCTCCGGCCGAGTGGCATTCAGCGCTTTCGCCGGCTGAGCGCGCCCGCACTTGGCGGGCGGCGGCGACGGGCGAGGCGCGCGTGATCGTCGGCGCCCGCTCCGCACTCTTCCTGCCGTTCGCCGATCTCGGCTTGATCGTCGTCGACGAGGAGCACGACCAGGGCTTCAAGCAGGATGACCGCGTCCACTACCAGGGCCGCGACATGGCGGTGGTGCGCGGCTCGATCGGGGGAGCGGCCGTGGTGCTTGCCTCGGCGACGCCCTCCATCGAAAGCCACGTCAACGCGCGGTCAGGGCGATATCGCCACCTCGTGCTGCCGGGCCGATTCTCAGGGATCGAGCTACCGGCGATCACGCCGGTCGACATGCGGCGGACGCCGCCGGAGCGCGGGCGCTGGCTTTCGCCGGTGCTGACGGACGCAGTCGGCGAGACGCTCGCGCGCGGGCAGCAGGCGCTCCTGTTCCTGAACCGGCGAGGCTACGCCCCGCTCACGATCTGCAGGGGCTGCGGTCACCGCATGGAATGCCCGCAGTGCACCGCCTGGCTCGTTGAGCACCGCTTCCGCAACCGGCTCAACTGCCATCATTGCGGCTTCTCGCTACCAATCCCGGAGAAGTGTCCGAAGTGCAGCGAGCCATCATCGCTCATTGCCTGCGGCCCGGGGGTCGAGCGCATCGCGGAGGAGGTGCGTGAACGCTTCCCGGAGGCCAAGGTTGTGCTCCTGTCGTCGGATCTCGTGCCGGGGCTCGAGGAGATGCGCAAGCTCGTGAAGACGATCGAGTCGGGCGAGACGCACATCATCATCGGCACGCAGATCGTCGCCAAGGGCCACCACTTCCCGAACCTCGCGATGGTCGGTGTCGTCGACGGCGATCTCGGCCTCGCGCAAGGCGCCGATCCGCGCGCGGGCGAACGCACCTTCCAGCTGCTCCATCAGGTCACGGGGCGCGCCGGACGCGCCTTCGCGCAAGGCCGCGGCTTCATCCAGACCTACAATCCCGAGCATCCGGTGATGGAGGCGATCCTCTCGGGCGACCGCGAGGCGTTCCTCGAGCGCGAGATCCGCCAGCGCCAGGCCGGCCTGCTGCCGCCATACGGGCGGCTCGCGGCGCTGATTGTCTCGGCGCGTCAGAAGGAGGTCGCAGAAGCCATGGCGCGCGAGGTCGCGCGGCGCGCGCCACCTGCAGACACTGTCGAGGTGTTGGGTCCGGCCGAGGCGCCTCTCGCAGTCATCCGTGGGCGTCATCGCTGGCGCCTGCTCGCCAAGGCGCCGCGCGACGTCGACCTGCAGGGCTACATCCGGGCGTGGCTCGATGCGCTTCCCGAGATCCGCGGCGATCTCCGCCTGACGGTCGATATCGACCCCTACTCGTTCCTCTGAACGAGGCTGTCGACCGCTGCCCTCAGGCTTCGCCGTTCCGGGGCTGCGCCTTGGTCGGCGGCATCACCTCGACGATTGGCCTGACCGGGTCGGGCGCCGCCGCGC
>DAORNH010000359.1:0-3432 GCA_035440865.1 Hyphomicrobiaceae bacterium
CCTCGTTGAGGGGCACCGCATGGGCCGCCGTCAGCACCTGAAGCGAAGTGATGCCCGGGACGACATGCACGGAGAGCGGCAGCACGCGCGCGTTGGGCGAGCACGCACCGGCGCCGGGCAGGTCGAGATTGCCCTTGAGGGCGGCCTTGCCGACGGGCGCCACGTCCGTGTCCTGGTCGGCCGAGTTGTTGCGCTCGTAGACGCAGCCATTGGAGGAGCGGCCGTTCGAGACGGCGCCGGCGAGGCCGCCCGCGTTGACGCCTGCCGAGAACGGCGCCAGCGCCACGCGCACCTCGTTCGTCGTGCCGGCATCCGGCATCAGGATGTCGAGGAGATCGACGACGGCCACCTTCAGGTCTTCGAGCTTGCGGCCGTGCATGGAGCCCGTGACGTCGAGCTGGAGGCCGACCTCGACGTCCTTGCGATCATAGATGGCGACCGCCGAGCGAGGAAAAGAGATCTTGCTGATGCCGGCGATGTTGGCGAACAGCGTCGGCACATCGGCGTCGACGTCGAGGGCGATCGAGTTGTTGCCGCGGTTGATGGCGACGCGCAGCTCGGAGACGTTGGCGTAGTTGGCGCCGGTGCCGTCCATGTTGATCGCGAAGTAGCGCTTGGCGAGGTCGTCGATCTCGCCGTCCGTGAGGTTCTGGTCGCGCATGCCCTTCGCCGCGGCGAGCGCGGCGCTGTCGAGCGCGTCGGAGATCTTCTGGTTCGCGTGCATGGCGCGGCCGACGTCGATGGCAAGTCCCGTCACCATGACGAGGAAGAACGCGCAGATCGCGAAGATCATGGCGATCGTACCGTCCTCGCTGCGCCGGAACGAGACGGCGAGGGTCTGAGAGGACTGCGACATGGGTGACTCCCGAAGCAAACACGGCGGTTTGCCTTCAGGGAATGCAACGCCAATGCCGGTTCGAGCCCTGGTCCGGACAAGGAAAACGGCCCGTTAAGCAGCGTGCCGCCTCAGGGCGAAACGGCTGAAAACGACCCTATTTCCAGCTCGTCGCCAGCGCCCCGGCGATGATGAGCGCGGCGCCGGCGAGCACCATGAGCGAGGGAATCTCACTATAGAACACGTAGCCGATGAGCACGCCCCAAACGAGTGTCACATAATGGAGCGGCGCAAGCCGCGCCGCCTCCGCCCGCGCGAACGCGTGGGCCAGCACGAAGTGGCCGATCGTGCCCAGGAGGCCGATGCCGACGAAGATCATGAGATCCATCTGCGCAACCGGTGTCCAGCCGGGAACGGCGCTCGGCATTAGCACGAGTGCGGGCAGCATGGGCTGCACGCACACGATCCAGGCCGCGTGATCCCGCGTCGCCCTTGCCCGGAGCAGGATCGACGTCGCGGCATAGAGCAGGGCGGACACGATGACGGCCACCGCGCCGAGCAGGGCGTCCGGTGCATAGATCTCGGCGCCGATCCGGTGCCACACGATCAGCGCAAGCCCGACAAGTCCCGTCACGAGCCCCGCCGCGATCCGCCCTTCCAGCTGCTCACCAAGCACGATGACACCGAGCAGCACCATGAAGATTGGCGCGATGAACGAGAGCGCGAACACCTCCGCAAGCGGCAGCTGGCCGAGCGCATAGAAGAAGAGCGTCGCGGTTGCGACCGAAAGGGCCGAGCGCACCGCATTGGCCTTCACGGTCTCGAGCGTCGGCCAGCCAGGTCGCAGCACTGCCACAAGAGCCGCCGCCCACACGAAGCCGAAGCCGAACCGCAGCCCCGCGATCTGCAGCGTCGGGTAGCGCTGCGCGAGGCCCTTGATGATGCCGTCCATGATGGTGAGCAGGCCCTCGGCGAGCACGAGCAGCAGGGCAGCGTGGGTCATGGACGGTCCTGCGCCTTGGCGAGCTCGGGTATCGTTCGCGGAACGCGGCTGCGGAAACGACGCGAGCCAGCGCTTCCTCGATCGAGGATTCGCCGCGTCAAGCGCTATCACACGTCAGGAGAGTTCAATACAGCTTGGCGCCGAAATTCCTCTTGATATCGAACTCGGGCGACAGGCGGCCGGTCGGCACCGCGGCCGCACCCGCCGCTCGGGGAAGGAACTTGCCGGAACCCGGTTTGGCGAGCGCGCGCCCCTTCTCGATCACCATCTCGCCGCGGCGGAGCACCGTTACCGGCCAGCCCTTGATGCGTCGGCCGACGTAGGGCGTGTAGCCGGTCCGATCGTGCACGTCCTCGTCGCGGATCGTGACACTCTTTTTCGGGTCCCAGATGGCGATGTCGGCGTCGCTGCCGACTGCAATCGTGCCCTTCTTCGGGTGCAGGCCATACATCTTCGCGGGCTCGGTCGCGGTCCAGGCGACGAATTTCTGAAGGTCGTAGCGGCCCTTGCTCACCATGGCATCGAAGAGCAGCGGCAGACGCAGCTCGAGCCCCGGCATGCCGTTCGCCACCTGCTTGAAGGTCGGCTTCGGTCCCACTTTCAGCTTGCCGCTCGCGTCCGGCCGATAGGGCGCGTGGTCGGAGGAGATGAACTGCAGGTCGCCGCGTTCGAGTGCCGCCCAGAGCGCCTCCTGATCCTCCTTCGTGCGCAGCGGCGGCGAGCAGATCCATTTGATCCCTTCGATGCCCGGCTGATCGAGGTCCGCCGCCGTCAGGAAGAGATACTGCGTGCACGTCTCACCGAACACCTTGACGCCGCGTCCGCGCGCCTCACGGATGGCGGCGGCGCCCTCGGCCGTCGAGACGTGATAGACGATTACAGGCTGGTCGATGAGCTCTGCGAAGGCGATCAGGCGATGGATCGCTTCCACCTCGGCCGCGCGCGGGTGATAGACCGCGTGATACTTGGGCGCCACATAGCCTCGATCGACGAGCCGGCGGCCCATCCAGTTGAGCATGCCGTTGTTCTCGGCATGCACGCAGACGAAGGCGTTGTTGGCGCGCGCGGCCGTGAGCACGTCGAGCAGCTGCTCGTCGTCGATCTTCGTCTTCTCGTAGGTCATGAAGACCTTGATCGAGGCGTGCCCGGCCTTGACGAGCGGCGGCAGCTCCTCCGCGAGCACCTCGGGGCGCGGATCGGCGAGGATCATGTGCATCGCGTAATCGATCACGGCGCCCTTACGGGCGAGCGCATGATAGTCTTCGACGATCTTGGTGAGGCTCTTCCCCTGGTGCTGAGCGGCGAAGCAGACGACCGTCGTCGTGCCCCCGAAGGCCGCCGATGTCGTGCCGCTCTCGAAGTTGTCGGCGCCCATCAGGCCCATGCCCGACATCTGCTCGATGTGCGCGTGACCGTCGACGCCGCCGGGCATAACGATCAAGCCCTTGGCATCGATCTCTCGGGCGCCCTTCGGCAGGTCGCGCCCGATCGCGACCACCGTCTCGCCGGCGATCGCCACATCGGCCGCGAAAGTTTCTCCAGCGGTCGCGACCATGCCGCCGCGAATGACGATGTCGTAGCTCATGGAGGCACT
>DAORNH010000359.1:3461-3817 GCA_035440865.1 Hyphomicrobiaceae bacterium
GGCTTTGGCCGATAACATAGCTCGCACGCGGGCGTTATCCACCACGGACTTGCGGTCGAGGCGAAGCTCACCTTGCTTGCTCACTCAGTCGACGAACAATCTGGTGTGGCGGTCCAACCCACAATTCAGAGGGCATCATGAAGCGGTTTTTGGTCGGGGCGGCGAGCCTCGTGCTCGCCACCGTCGTCGGCGCGGTGAATGCAGCGGCATCGGTCAAGGTGCACGTCGATATCGGCTCACAGCGGATGCAGGTCTACATCGACGGCCGCCTGAAGCACGAGTGGGCCGTATCGACCGGCCGCGACGGCTACGAGACGCCGACCGGCAGCTACCGCCCGCAGCGCCTCGAGCGTGAG
>DAORNH010000359.1:3961-4177 GCA_035440865.1 Hyphomicrobiaceae bacterium
AATCTCGTCGAGCGCTACGGGCGGAATTCGACACGCATCTCGATCGATGATTGAGTGACGAGCCTCAGTTAGGACCGGCTGACTACGCGATTGCGTAGTCGGCGCGCAGCGCAACGTCAGAGATGTGGCCAGCCCGCGCCGGCCGGCGCGCGGTGACGCGTGTCGGCGCGAAGACAACGTCCGAGATCTGGCCAGCCCGCGGCGGGCGGCGCGCGG
>DAORNH010000360.1:0-375 GCA_035440865.1 Hyphomicrobiaceae bacterium
GAAGACATCACCATCGACTACGGCCCGCCGCAGCTGCTCGGCCGGGTCTTCCTGCAGGCCGAGACCCAGGCGCGGCTCGCCGGGGTCCGCCTCTCATTTGCCCCGGTCCGCACGCTGGCCGAGGTCAACCGCGCCAACCGCGACAGCTGGAAAGCGCTGCTGCCGACGTTCGACGTCGCCTATGGCGGCATCAGCGACGACAATGCCTATTGCATCATCGGCCGGGATGCCTCGGGCGACATCGTTGCGACGCAAGGCGCCCGCTTCTTCTCGTGGACCGACACGAGTTTCCATGAGGAGCTCGAGAGCCTCCGCCTCCTTTACGGCGATCCGGCGCGCATGCGAGGCGCTGATGAAAGCTGCACGGTGACGGCG
>DAORNH010000360.1:385-2736 GCA_035440865.1 Hyphomicrobiaceae bacterium
GCTGCGGCCTCGTCGTCGCCGACGCGCAACACGACGGTGACGGCGCCCTCTGCCCGCACGCTGCGCGGTCGCGTCGTCTATTCGGGTGGTGTGTGGTACCGGCCGGACTACCGCAAGAAGGGGCTCGCCTCCTGCATCACGCGGCTCTCGAAGGGCCTCGCCTTCACGCGCTGGTACAGCGACGTCACGCTGAGCCTGATGACCGACGATACCGTCGTCGGCGGCACCTGGAAGCGCACGGGCTATCCCAACCTCGAGTGGGACGTGACCATCCGCAACTGCCCGCTCGGCACCATCCGCTGTGCCATCATCTGGATGCGGATGGAGGAGTTGCTCGCCGATCTCGAGGGCTACCTAGCGGGCGTCAGCCCGGAGGTCGATCGAATCGTCCAGGATCGAGCCGCCTAGCAGCGCCGGTCTGCCGCTCGATACCGCGAGAGGTACGATCACCCGCTTGTAGCGGAGCCGCGTGCGCCCGCGATGCGGCCAGCGCACGATCGCGTCAACTGCCTCGATGCGCGGTGCTCCCGCGGCGAGCGAGGCCTCGAACGAGGCATTGACCCACTGGCCGTAGGCTCGGTCCGGCAGCGCTTCGAGCGGCTGTCCGAGGGCCGTCGCCCGCCAATCCTGATGGTGATCGATGATGCCCGAGCCAAGCTCGCGGAAGACGAGCTTAGAGCTTCCATCGTCACGCTCGACGAAAGCATAGCGCTTGCCGAGCGACTGGCGGATGAGCCACTCGAGCTCGGTGAAGCGCCCCTCGCCCGAAAGCGACTGCCAGCGATCCATCAGCGCCACGAGCGCATTCGCCTGCTTGACGTCATTCGGACCGATGGCCTTCGTCTTGAAATCCGACGAGGCGGGTGTGCGCGCCTCCTCGATGACGCTCGCGAGGCGGCCGAGGGCCTCACGCAGCGACGGGAAGATCTCATAGGCCCAGTCCGTCGTGAACCAGGCCGCCGACACGCGCTGGAACGAGCGCTTGTGCAGCCACTCGACGAGCGCCGCAACGGCCTTTGAGGATACCATCGCCGGCCTGAGCCGGATCTGGCACGACGAGCCGAACTGGTCGACCGCGACGAAGCCGAGGTTGCGGACCGCGTAGCTCGAGAACTCGCCCCCCGAGAACGGGCTGTCGAATGCGGTCCGGAGCTGGCGCGAGGCGCCATCCCAGAACTCACCCTGATCGTCGATCAAGACCATCGGCACGCGCGTACAAGCCCCAGCCAATCCGAGCACGATCCGCCAAGGATGCACGACAAGAGTTAGAAATCACTTGCGCGGCCGCGCGGATTGAGCCGCGCATTCAATTGAAACTGAACCATTTTTGCGCAGGCACGCACTAACGAACTGTGCCTCGCCCGGCTTGCCCGGGCGGAGGCGCCAACGTCGCGATGTGTCGATCCTTACCAGGCGATGCCCTGATAGGTCGCCTCGTCCGGTCGCGTCGGGAAGAGGCGGACGAGGTCGAGCACATGCACATCCTTGCCGCGCTTCGCAACCGCGGCGCGAAACTCATCCGTCGCATGGCTGACCACGACCACGTCCGATGCGTCGATCAGTGCATCAGCCGTCGCCAGCGCAAGCCCATCGAGCTTGTCCATGAGTCGCGCCTGACTCGGGCAGGCGTGGCGCACGTAGTCGATCTGGCCTTGCAGATGCGGCCCGAAATGCAGGTTCGGATCATAGGCCTGCACATTCGCACCCGCATCGAGGAGCCGGGCCATCAGCTCGAGCGTCGGGCTCTCGCGGAGGTCGTCGGTGTTCGACTTGAAGGTCACGCCGAGGAAGCCGATGCGCTTGCCGAGGAACGGCTCGAGCAGGCGGACGGCCTCGTCGATGTGATGGTCATTCGACACCGAGAGGCTGTCGATCAGCGGCACCGACACGCCCTTCTCACCCGCGAGATGGGAGACCGCGCGCACCTCCTTCGGCAGGCACGAGCCGCCAAACGCGAAGCCCGGCTTCAGGTAGTAGGGCGAGAGGTTGAGCTTCAGGTCCTTGACGAAGATGTTCATGACGTCGTGGCTGTCGATATCGAGCGACTTGCAGATGCGCCCGATCTCGTTGCCGAAGGCGACCTTCGTCGCGTGCCAGACGTTGTCGGCATACTTCACCATCTCCGCCGCCTCGATGGAGGTAAAAATGAGCTTCTCGTCCACCGACTTGTAGATGCGCGAGAGGATCTCCTCCGAGCGCTTGTCCGAGGAGCCGATTACGGTTTTCGGCGGCGCATAGAAATCGGCGACGGCGACGCCCTCGCGCAGGAACTCCGGGTTGAAGCAGACGCCGAAATGGAGCCCGAGCTTCTTGCCCGAGGCCTGCTCGATCTCTGGGACGACGCACTCTAG
>DAORNH010000360.1:2746-4171 GCA_035440865.1 Hyphomicrobiaceae bacterium
CGTTGTGCCGGGCGGAACCGAGCAGCGCATGACGACGACATGGAAGGCGCTCTTCATGGCCAGTGCCTGGCCGATCGCCCGGCTCGCCTGACGCACATAGGTGAAATCGCAGCCGCCGTCGGCAGAGGTCGGCGTGCCGACCGACATGAAGGTGACGTCGGTCTCGAGCACGGCGCCGACAAGGTTCTGCGTCGCGCTGATGAGGCCGCGCTCGACGCCCTCCGTGAGCAGCTCCTCGAGCCGCGCCTCGACGATCGGCGAGCGCCCCTCGGCCACCGACTTCACCTTCGCGGCGGAAACGTCGACGCCAACCATGCGGAACCCGAGGTGCGCAAGGCACGCCATCGAGACGGCCCCGACATAGCCGAGACCGATCACGCTTATCGAAGGCTTCTCGGAGGTCACGACGCTGAGCCCGCGCTCGGCGGCTCGGCTCGCGGGGTCAATTCCGCGCTGCGGCATGTTCATGTTGTCTGCTCCCACTCATCACCCCTGTCGCTGGTGGGAGACGACCGCGCGCTTCAGTCCGCATCGGCTCGCCGCTCTTCCCTCCAGCCCGGAGAGCATCGCAGAGACGCGTGGCATTTGACTGAAGCGAGACACTACAATTCGAAGCAATTTCCGCGCATTAACCTCGGTGCGTGACGTCAGCCGAACAGGATGTGGCCGACGAGGCTCCAGCTCGGCATGTTGAGCAGCTGTGTATAGATTGCGACGCACAGGAACAGCGCGGCGAAGGAGAGCAGCGTCAGATACGACGCCATCATCTCGCGGGCCGCAGCCAAGAGGCTGCCGCCGGAGAAGCCGGCTTTCTGGTTGCCGCGGTTCGCCCACTTCTGTTTGGCGAGGCGCCACATCATGTAGATCTTTACCGCCGCGTTGAGCAGCTGGTTCGTATAGAGGCACCACACATAGTTGAGGTCGACCTGACGCGCGTAGGTGAAGAGCACGAGCGACAGCAGCATCCGCGTGACCGCGATGTAGACGATGTAGGCGAACAGGAAGCCGGAGCCGATCTTCAGGAGACCCGCGAAAGCCAGCATCGGGCTGAACAGCATCGTCCACATCGCAAGGCGCTGGTCGACGCAACACCACCAGATGAAGAAGGGCATTCGCGTCGGCCCGAGCATGATGGCGCGATAGCCGTTGCGCAGCATATTGCCGGACCAGCGTCGCAGGTTCTCGACCATGCGCTTCGTGCCGGAGCCGTCGACGACCTCGATCGTGGTGCCCGACGCGTCCGGCACATAGGTCATTTTCACGCCGTACTTGAGCAGCGTGTACCAGGTGCTCTTGTCGTCGCCCGAGAGGAAGCGGAATTTGCCCCAGAGCCAATGATCGAGGAAATCGGCCTCCTGCAGACGGATGAACTCGTGCGAGACGATGTGCTCGGCGCGGAACATCGAGCAGCGGCCCGTCAACGTC
>DAORNH010000361.1:0-4171 GCA_035440865.1 Hyphomicrobiaceae bacterium
ATCGGTGCCGGGGGCCTTGCGCTGGCGACCAGGATGCCGCCCGGACGCTTCCGATCGCCATGGAACGCCGCGACCTGGATGGCGAGATCGCGATAGCGGCTCTGCGCGACACGCACGTCCTCGGCCGTGATCGGACCGCCATCGGCCGGCATGTGCTGCGACTTGCCGGACGGGAAGAGCAGGGCGAGCTCGTGGCGCGGCAGGCGCGGCCAGTGACGCACGCGCGAGGTATCGACATGGACGAACGGAATGGCCGAGGTCGGATAGTAGCCGACACCGCCGCGTTCCCGGATGAGCGCCGAATAACGCAGGCTCTTCAGCGGGATATCCGGGAAATGCACGTCCGCCGCCTTGCCGTGGATGTGCTGGCTCTCGCTCGCCTGGCCGCCGACGGTCCGCCGCAGCATGTCGTTGGTCGTGCGCGAGCGGAATCCGGAGATGATGTGGATCGGCTGTTGCGAGCCGAGCTCGGCATGGATCTCCCAGAGCAGATCGATCAGCTCCGGATCCATCTTCGTCGCTTCGTTGCGACGCCAGTCGCGCAGCAGCCAACTCGCCTTCTCGACGCCATCGGCGACGAAGCGCCCGTCGCGCTTGTAGACGACGGTTGCCTGCTCCTTGGTGTGAATATTGTAGAGCGAGATCGAGCGCGTCTCACCGGCAGCGCGGGTGAGATGGGGCGCGAGCGCGACCGAAAGGAGCGCAACGGCGGCAAAGCTTGCCCAAAGGCCTCTTGAACGCAACGACACGCGAATGACCCCGTCCGAATGAACAGTCCCCAGATCGGCGCTCTCCCCTGCGCCGCCCCTTGTTGGCAACTCCGGCCCGACCGGTTGCTGCCGATTGCCGGGTCAACCTTCATGGTTAATCCCCGACCCTTAAGACTTCGTAATGCTGTCATGGGACGCGGATGAGGCGAAACGGCGGCGACACGTCATAGTTGCAGATGCGACGTCTGCGAGGGTCGATAGCGAGCGAGTAGCGTCCCCCGGGCTGAAGCCCGAACGGAAGCGTTGCAGATGGCCGCGCGCCGGTGTCCCATAGGTCAAAGCCCAACTTCAGGGAGAGGCCATGACCACGACCGTCATCCGAAACATCACCTGGCTCGTTGCCTACGATCAGGCCCGCGGCACGCACATGTACGTGACGGACGGCGACATTGCCTTCGCGGACGGCGCGATCACGCATGTCGGAGGTCGCTACGCAGGCGCCGCCGTACGCGAGGTCGACGGCCGCGGCTTCCTCGTCATGCCTGGCCTCGTAAACATCCACTCCCACCCGGCGTCTGAGCCCATGAACAAGGGCTGGAACGACGAGATCGGCTCGCCGAAGCTCTACAACTCCTCCCTCTACGAGATCATGCCGATCTTCCGCCCCGACCCGGACGGCGTGCCGGCCGCCGCGACCGTCGCCTATGCCGAGCTCCTGCAATCGGGCGTCACGACCCTCGTCGACCTTTCGGTTGCCTGGGACGGCTGGCTGGACCTCGCGGCCCAGAGCGGCCTCCGGGTCGTGCTCGCGCCCATGTACCGCTCGGCGCGCTGGTACACGGCGAACGGCCACGTCGTCGCCTACGAGTGGGACGAGGCGGCCGGTCTCAGGGCGATGGAAGCCGCGCACGCGCTCGTCGACCGGGCTGTGGCGCACCCAACCGGCCGCCTTTCCGGCATGATCGCGCCGTCGCAGATCGATACCTGCTCGCCCGAGCTCATTCGCCAAAGCCTCGCCGCCGCCAAGGCGCGCGGCCTCAAGCTGCAGATCCACGCGGCGCAGTCCGTCGTCGAGGTGCACGAGATCACGCGCCGCCACGGACTTCTGCCGATCGCCTGGCTCGACAGCCTCGGCGCGCTGACCCCCGACACGATCATCGGCCACGGCATCTTCCTCGACCATCACGGCAGCGTGCACTGGCCGAAGAGCGACGAGATCGGCCGGCTGATCGCGACCGGCACCAGCGTCGCGCACTGCCCGACGGTGTTCCTGCGCCGCGGCATCGCGCTCACCACCTTCGGGCGGTATGTGCGGCGCGGTGTCAATGTCGGCATCGGCACGGACACCTTCCCGCACAACATGATCGAGGAGATCCGAAACGCCCTCTATACCTCGCGCATCGTGGCCGAGGATCCATTCGACGTGACGACGGCCGAGGGCCTCCACGCCGCGACCCTCGGCGGTGCCAAGGCGCTCGGGCGGAGCGATATCGGTCGCCTCTCAGTCGGCGCCAAGGCCGACTTCGTCATGGTCGATACGCGGCAACAGAACATGCGCCCCGTCCGCGATCCTCTGCGAAGCCTCATCTACGCGGCCGATCGCGCGGTACGGCATGTGTACGTCGGCGGCGAGCAGGTGGTCGTCGACGGCCGCGTGACGACGCTCGACCAGGCCGCTGCGGCCGAACGCGTCGAAGCCGCCCAGCGCCGCGCCGAGCCGAAGGTCGCCGGCCTCGACTGGGCCCACCGCTCCCACTTCGAGCTCTCGCCGCTCGCCCTCGAGGTCAAAGGCCGGAATGTGTGAGGATCAGGACCGGGCTGATCCGCAGAGATCGAGCGTCACAGAAAGCGTGGGGCAAGGGGATCGGCGCCACCGTCAAAGGCGAAAGGGGGCCGGCGATGATGTGGCCTCGTCGCGACAGAGGATGCGTTGACTGTCGACAGCCTGCATTGTCCGACCATGCCGAGCAGATACGTTGACTTGGCCAGGTGAGCGCGCGAACAATGACGACGTGCCGATCCGGCAAGCGACATCCCGAGACAACGAGCGCGACAATGGCAAAGAAGGTCAACCTGCGGAGCCAGGCCTGGTTCAGCCGTCAGGACAAGATGGGCTTCCTCTATCGCTCCTGGCTGAAGAACAAGGGCATCCCGCACGACCAGTTCGACGGCCGGCCAGTCATCGGCATCTGCAATACCTGGTCGGAGCTGACGCCCTGCAATTCGCATTTCCGGGTGATCGCCGACAACGTGCGCATGGGAATTCTCGAGGCCGGCGGCTTCCCGCTCGAGTTCCCGGTGATGAGCCTCGGCGAGACTCTGCTCCGCCCGACGGCGATGCTCTATCGCAACCTCGCCTCCATGGACGTCGAGGAGAGCATCCGGGCGAACCCGCTCGACGGCGTCGTCCTGCTCGTCGGCTGCGACAAGACCACGCCCGCGCTGCTGATGGGAGCCTCCAGCGTCGATGTCCCGGCGATCGCGGTCTCCGGCGGGCCGATGCTTCGCGGGCCTTATCGCGGCAGCTACATCGGCTCGGGCACCAACACGTTCTCACTCTCGGAGGATCTGCGCGCCGGCAAGATCACGCATGAGGAGTTCAACGAGGCTGAAAGCTGCATGCATCGGAGCCACGGCCACTGCATGGTGATGGGCACGGCTTCGACGATGGCCTCGATGGTGGAGGCGCTGGGCATCGGCATGCCCGGAAACGCCGCCATTCCCGCGGTCGACGGCCGCCGCATGGTGCTCGCGCGAGAAGCAGGCCGGCGCATCGTGCAGATGGTGAAAGACGACATCCAGATGTCGAAGATCCTCACCCGCCAGGCCTTCGAGAACGCGATCCGTGTCAATGCCGCCATCGGCGGCTCCACGAACGCGGTTATCCATCTCATCGCGGTGGCGCGGCGCCTCGGCGTCGAGCTCCGCCTCGAGGACTGGGACGAGTTCGGCACGGGCGTGCACACGCTCGTCAACATCAAGCCGTCAGGCGACTACCTGATGGAGGACTTCTTCGAGGCGGGCGGCATCCCGGCCGTCATCCGCGAGCTCGGCGAAAACGGCAAGCTCAACAAGAGCGCGATGACCGTCAACGGGAAGACCATCTGGGAGAACAACAAGGCGGCACCCTGCTGGAACCGCAAGGTGATCCACGAGTGGCGCTCGCCCTTCAAGCACAATACGGGCATCGCCGTGCTGCGCGGGAACCTCGCGCCGGAAGGTGCCATCATCAAGCCGTCGGCGGCGACGCCGAAGCTCCTGAAGCACAAGGGCCGCGCCGTCGTCTTCGAGAGCTACGAGGACATGCACCACGCGGTCGACGACCCGAAGCTCGACATCGACGAGAATTGCGTGATGGTGCTGAAGGGCGCGGGCCCAAAGGGCTATCCGGGCATGGCGGAGGTCGGCAACATGCCGCTGCCGCAGAAGATCCTGAAGAAGGGCATCACCGACATGGTGCG
>DAORNH010000362.1:0-232 GCA_035440865.1 Hyphomicrobiaceae bacterium
TCGACGTTTATGGCCACACTGACTCGACCGGCTCGGACGAGCACAATTTCGACCTGTCGCAGCGCCGCGCGCTGTCGGTGGCGAACTATCTCGCCGGGCAGGGCGTCGATTCGCGCCGCTTCGCCGTCACCGGCTTCGGCAAGACGCGGCCGATCGCCTCGAACAACACCCAGGCGGGCAGGGCGCAGAACCGCCGCGTCGAGATCCAGCTCTCGCCGCTGACCTGAGCGGC
>DAORNH010000362.1:443-753 GCA_035440865.1 Hyphomicrobiaceae bacterium
CGGCCGCATGCGCCGGATGCGCGGGCAGGAGGTGGCGTTCGCCGATGTCGGCGACGACGGCAGCAGTGGGCTGGGTTTCGGCCTGGATTGCGGGTGCTTCTTCGCGCGGCGCGTGCTGCTCGTGGCGACGTTCGCCGCGCGGCGTGCGGTCGCCCCGGTCGCCGCGATCACTGCGGGGCGGGCGGTCGCCGCGATCACCGCGATCGCCCCGGTCCGAGGCGCGATAGTCGCCCCGGTCACCGCGATCCGGCCGGTCGCCACGATCGCCTCGGTCGCCTCGCTCTGAGCGCTCGTACCGGTCACCCCGATC
>DAORNH010000362.1:912-4170 GCA_035440865.1 Hyphomicrobiaceae bacterium
CCTCGCGAGCCTCGCGCGGCGGCTCGGGGATCTCCTGGCCGGTCTGCTGGTCGACGATCTTCATCGACAGGCGGACCTTGCCGCGGTCGTCGAAACCCAGGAGCTTTACGAAGACCTGCTGGCCCTCCTGCACGACCTCGCCGACGGTGCGCGGCCGGCCCGGCCCGAGCTGCGAGATGTGCACGAGACCATCCTTCGAGCCGAAGAAGTTCACGAAGGCACCGAACTCCATGATCTTCACGACCTTGCCCTTGTAGATCTGGCCGATCTCGGGCTCTTGCGTGATGCCGCGGATGCGATTGAGGGCTGCCTCGATGCTTTCGCGCTTGGCCGCGGCGACGCGCACGGTGCCGTCGTCCTCGATGTCGACCTTGGCGCCGCTCTCGGCGACGATCTCGCGGATGACCGAGCCACCCGATCCGATCACTTCGCGGATCTTGTCGACCGGGATCTTGATCGTCTCGATGCGCGGCGCGTGCTCGCCGAGTTCGGTGCGGGCGGAGCCAATGGCCTTCGACATTTCGCCGAGGATGTGGATGCGGCCGGCGTGCGCCTGCTCCAGCGCCTTGCGCATGATTTCCTCGGTGATGCCGGCGATCTTGATGTCCATCTGCAGCGATGTGACACCTTTCTCCGTACCGGCCACCTTGAAGTCCATGTCGCCGAGGTGGTCCTCGTCGCCGATGATGTCGGAGAGGACGGCGTAGTCGTTGCCCTCCTTGATGAGGCCCATGGCGATGCCGGCGACGGGTCGCTTCAGCGGTACGCCCGCATCCATGAGCGCGAGTGAGCCGCCGCACACACTCGCCATCGACGAGGAGCCGTTGCTCTCGGTGATCTCGGACACGATGCGGATCGTGTACGGGAACTCCTCCTGCGAGGGGAGCAGCGGGTTGATCGCGCGCCAGGCAAGCTTGCCGTGGCCGATCTCGCGGCGCCCGGGTGAGCCCATGCGGCCTGTCTCGCCGACCGAGTAGGGCGGGAAATTGTAGTGCAGCATGAAGTGCGATTCATGGCTGCCCTCGAGCGCGTCGATGCGCTGCGTGTCTTCGCCGGTGCCGAGTGTCGCCACGCACAGCGCCTGCGTCTCGCCACGCGTGAAGAGGGCGGAGCCGTGGGTGCGCGGCAGCACGTGCACCTCGGTCGTGATGGGGCGGACGGAGACGAGATCGCGCCCGTCGATGCGCCGGCCGGTGCGGATGATGTTGCCGCGCACGACCTCCATCTCGACGGCCTTGAAGACGTCGCCGACGAGCACCTTGTCGTCCGCGCTCGCGTCCGCCGCGAGCAGCGATGCGACAACCTTCTCCTTGGCCTTCTCGACCATGTCGTTGCGCTTCTGCTTCTCGGGCGTGGCGAAGGCCTGGCGGAGATCGTCGCCGACGAGCTCGCGCACCTTGCCGAGGTACTTTTCCTTTTGCGGCGCCTGGAAGTTCCAGGCGTCCTTCGCCGAGCGCTCGGCGAGCTTGATGATGGCGTCGAGCACCGGCTGGAAGCCGCGGTGGCCGAACATCACGGCGTCGAGCATCTGCTGCTCGGTGAGCTCCTTCGCCTCGGATTCGACCATCATCACGGCATCGCCCGTGCCGGCGATGACGAGGTCGAGGCTCGATTTCGCCATCTCGTCGAGCATCGGATTGAGGACGAAGCTGCCGTCGATCATGCCGACGCGCGCCGCGCCGATCGGACCGAGGAAAGGGACGCCTGCGAGCGTCAACGCCGCGGAGGCTGCCACCAAGCCGACGATGTCGGGGTCATTCTCGAGGTCGTGCGAAAGCACGGTGACGACGACCTGCGTCTCGTTCTTGAAGCCCTCAACGAAGAGGGGCCGGATCGGCCGGTCGATCAGGCGCGAGGTCAGCGTCTCTTTTTCGGTCGGGCGTCCCTCGCGCTTGAAGAAGCCGCCTGGGATCTTTCCGGCGGCATAGGTCCGCTCCTGGTAGTTGACGGTGAGCGGGAAGAAGTCGGCGCCGGGGCGCGCGCTCTTCGCGAAGACGACGGTCGCGAGGACGCTGGTCTCGCCGTACTGGGCGACCACGGCGGCATCAGCCTGCCGGGCCATGCGGCCGCTCTCGAGCTTGAGCTTGCGCCCGCCCCACTCGATCTCGACGCGTTGCGTGTTGAACATGATTGCTTTTCTCTTTCGATCTCTGGATCGTTGCGGTTCGGAAATGGCCAAAAGGCCGGTCATCTCCGCACGGGAGCCGGCGCGCTATCCATGTCGACTGGAATCCGGGCGCCGCCCCTCGAAGGGGAGCTCAGATGAGCTCCGTCAGCGCCTGATGCCGAGCTTCTCGATGTCCGAGTTCTCGACGATCTTCTGGTACCGGGCCGCGTCCGCTGCGCGCACATAGTCGAGCAGGCGGCGGCGCTGGCTGACCATCTTGAGAAGGCCGCGGCGCGAGTGGTTGTCGTTCTTGTGAGTCTTGAAGTGGTCCTGCAGCGAGTTGATGCGCTCGGTCAACAGAGCGATCTGCACTTCCGGCGACCCGGTGTCGCCGGCCTTCTTGGCGTTGTCCTTGATGACCTGGCCTTTGCGTTCGGCAGTCAGCGACATCGAATATCCTTCCGTTGAAACGAGGTGTGCTCTTGGATCCGGCGTGCCAAAGCGGCAATCGACTGCCGTGAACATGTGGGATGCCACATGGGCGTACCGGGATGCGGCCGGAGCCGGGATGTCGTCCAGCAGGGTCGCTTTTGGCGTGTGTCGGCTGCGGGCCGCATGCACGCCGAGGGCCTTATACACGTTTCGGGGGCCCGTGCGAGGAGAAACTGCAACAGGGTGCAGCCGGGAACCGCCATCCCTCGACCGAGCGCATATGCCTCCCACGTCGTCCCGTCGACCCCCTGCGGCCTTCGCTTACGATTCGGAGCCCGCCCCGTGCCCCGACGCGGGAGCCCACTCGCGTGAGCGTCGCTTCGCGACCCGGCTACCGCCCGCGCCCGCCTGGGGGAAGCTTCCCCCGAACCCCCTACTCGATTTGTGACCAAGTTTAGCGTCGGGAGGCGCCAAGCCGGGGCATGACGTGCGGCGCAAGCCATTTGAGATGAAAGAGGCTAGGTCTGGGGCGGCCTCAGCCCAAGGCGGGTCTGGGCGGCAGCCCAGTCGCGAAGCGACATCCCACGCCAGCGGGCCTCGTATTCAGCGCCCGTTCGTGTACAGTTTCCCCGTTTTCCGACGGAGGCCCCATGCTGCGCAACCTGTTCGCGGTTGTCGCCGCGCTTGCCGCCGCCTGCGCGGGCGAGGGCGAGTAGCTG
>DAORNH010000363.1:0-4105 GCA_035440865.1 Hyphomicrobiaceae bacterium
AGCTGCTGACGCAACGCTTCGGCGAAGCGCCGCCGCCCCTCGCGCCCGAGCCCGCCCGGGACGCCGCCTTCGCACGCATCGCCGGGCGCGGCGTCGTCCGCCGCTTCAAGCCGGAGCCGCTGCCAGCAGCCCTCATCGATACGCTTGCGGCGCTCGCCCTCTCCTCGCCCTCGAAGAGCGACCTGCAGGGCCGCGATATCTTGATCGTCGAGGACAGGGCCATCCGCCAGCGCATCGACACGCTGCTCGCCGACCAGGACTGGGTGCCGGGCGCGCCGCACCTTGCGATTTTCCTCGGTAACAACCGGCGCCAGCGCCAGGTCCATGAATGGCGCGGGCACACCTTCGCCAACGATCATCTCGACGCCTTCTTCAACGCCGCGGTCGATGCGGGCATCGCGCTGTCGGCTTTCGTACTCGCCGCGGAAGCCGCCGGCGTTGGTTGTTGCCCGCTGAGCGTGATCCGCAACCATTCGCCCGAGATAGCGCACCTTTGCGCGCTCCCGGATCATGTATTCCCGGTCGCTGGCCTCGGCTTCGGCTGGCCGGAGCGGCCGAACTGGGTGTCGGCGCGCCTACCCCTCTCGGCGACCGTGCACCGCGATCGCTACCGTGAGACGAGCGCCGATACTGTCGATGCCTACGACAGGCGCCGACATGCGATCGCGCCATATCGCACGATCCGGCGCGAGCGCGACCTCGGCAGGCCTGCCTTCTACGGCTGGTCGGAGGACAAGGCGCGCCAATACTCGACACCCGAGCGCGCCGACTTCGGCGCCTACGTGCGCAAGATTGGTTTCAAGCTCGACTGACGAGGCGGCATGCGCCGGATCAGTCAAGGGGTAAAAGCCAGGGAGGTTGTCATGCCGATGTACCACGACGGCAATCGCGAACTGCAGGCACATTTCGGCTCGACTCAACTAGCGGATCGACTGGTCGAGCGGCTCTGGCGCGAGCGCTTCAAGGACGACGACAAGGCCTTCATCGAATCCGTCGGCTTCTTCTTCCTGGCGACCGCAGATCGCGACGGCCGCCCGGATTGCTCCTTCAAGGGCGGGCCGCCCGGATTCGCCAAGGTTCTCGCGCCGGACCTGCTGGCGTTTCCGGACTACGACGGCAACGGCATGTTCAAGAGCCTAGGCAACATCAAGGCGAACCCTCGGGTAGGGCTGCTGTTCATCGAGCTCGGCGAGAAGCCGAAGCGCCTGCGCGTCAATGGTCGCGCGACCGTCCATCTCGATGACCCGCTGCGGGGCCAGTTTGTCGGTGCCCAGGCGGTCGTGCGCGTCATCCCGGAGCACATCTTCCCGAACTGTCCGCGCTACATTCCGGACCTCGGGCATGGCACGGCATCGGAGTATCTGCCGGCAGCAGGCGAGACACCCAAGGAGCCCGCCTGGAAGGGCTTCGACGCCTTCAAGGACGTGGTGCCGCCGCGCAGCGACGGCAATTGACGACGCGGCGCCGTCACCATTGCTGCGGCGCGGCTACCTCTGTACGTTCCGCGCCACACGTCGCGAAGGCAACCAACCATGTCGGCCAATACGTTCGGGCACATGTTCCGCTTCACGACCTGGGGCGAGAGCCACGGGGCGGCGATCGGCTGCGTGGTGGACGGCTGTCCACCCGGCATCCCGCTCGTCGAGGCTGACATCCAGCGCTATCTCGATCGTCGCAGGCCCGGCCAGTCGCGCTTCACGACCCAGCGCCAGGAGCCGGACGAGGTGAGTATCCTCTCCGGCGTGTTTGCCGACGACAAGGGCCGCCAGGTCACAACCGGCACGCCGATTGCGCTGCACATCCAGAATGTCGACCAACGCTCGAAGGACTACGGTGAGATCGCCGAGAAGTTCCGGCCCGGGCACGCCGACTACACGTACACGGCGAAGTATGGCATCCGCGACTATCGCGGCGGCGGCCGCTCCTCGGCGCGCGAGACGGCGATGCGCGTCGCGGCCGGTGCAATTGCGCGCAAGGTGCTCGCCGGCTTTGCCATCCGTGGCGCCCTCGTCCAGATCGGCCCGCACAGGATCGATCGCGATCGCTGGGACTGGGCCGCGGTCGACCGGAACCCGTTCTTCTCGCCCGACGCCACGGCCGCCGAGCAGTGGGCGGACTACCTTGACGGCGTGCGCAAGGCCGGCTCGTCCGTGGGCGCCGTGATCGAGGTGGTCGCCGAAGGTGTGCCGGCAGGGCTCGGCGCGCCGCTCTACGGGAAGCTCGACGCCGACCTCGCCTCCGCGCTCATGTCGATCAATGCGGTGAAAGGCGTCGAGATCGGCGACGGCTTCGCCGCGGCGAACCTCACCGGCGAGAGTAATGCCGATGCCATGCGCGCAGGCAACGACGGCCGGCCCGTGTTCCTCTCCAACCATGCCGGCGGCATCCTCGGCGGCATCTCGACCGGTCAGCCGATCGTCGCCCGCTTCGCCGTGAAGCCGACCTCGTCCATCCTGACACCCGTGCCGAGCATCGACCGTCACGGCCGCGACACCGAGGTGCGCACCAAGGGCCGGCACGACCCCTGCGTCGGCATCCGCGCCGTGCCCGTCGGCGAGGCCATGATGGCGCTCGTTCTTGCCGACCACCTCCTCCGCCATCGCGCCCAGTGCGGCGGGCCGAGGCCGAGCGAGGGCTGACGTGCCACTGCTTCGCGGCCCTTATTTTCGTTCGAACCTCGGCACGCTCGTGCGCGGCGTCGGCCAGCTCCCTGTGATGATCAGCAGCTGGCGCGGGCGGCGGCGCGCCTCGCCAGCCTGGACGGTCGCAACCGCCCTGATCCTCGCCATGGTGGCACTGCCGGTGGTGACGATCGCACTCATCGGCCTCAAGGGCGGCGACGGCACCTGGAGCCACCTCGCCTCGACGGTGCTACCCGCCTCGCTCCGCGATACCGCAATCCTGCTCGTGGGCGTCGGGACGCTCACGCTGATCATCGGCACGGGGACGGCCTGGCTCGTCACCATGTACCGCTTTCCCGGTCGCGGCCTCCTCGACCGGCTCCTCGTCATTCCGCTGGCGATGCCGACGTGCCTCGTTGCCTACTGTTACGTCGACCTCCTCGATTTCGACGGCCCGCCACAGGCGTTGCTGCGCTGGCTGACAGGCTACACCGCGCGGCGCGACTACTGGTTTCCGGACGTGCGCTCGATGACGGGGGCGATCCTGATGCTGTCGTCCGTGCTCTACCCTTACGTCTACCTCACCGCGCGCGCGAGCTTCGTCCAGCAGTCGGTCTGCGCACTCGAAGTGGCGCGCACACTCGGGCGGACGCCGCTCGGCGCCTTCTGGTCTGTGGCACTGCCGCTCGCCCGGCCGGCGCTCGCAGGTGGTGTGGCGCTCGTGCTGATGGAATGCCTCAACGACATCGGTGCGGTGCAGCATCTCGGCATCCCGACGCTCGCGGCCGCCATCCAGGACACCTGGCAGCAGAGGAGCTCGCTCGCCGGTGCGGCCCAGATCGCCATCGTCATGCTGATCCTGGTCGCCATCCTGTTCGCCATCGAGAGCGCGGTGCGCAGCGGCGGCTCCGTCGTCCAGACGACGGGGCGGTACCGCTCACTGCCGTTCGCCGATCTCGAGGGCTGGCGCGCGGTCGGGGCAACAATCGCCTGCCTCCTCCCTTTCATTGCGGGGTTCGTGTTGCCCGCGCTGGTGCTGCTCGCCAACGCGTGGCGCCACTGGAGCCCCCTCTACGACAGTGCCTTCTGGATTGCGGCAATGCACAGTTTCTTCCTGGCCGGGCTCGCTGCCATGGCGGCGGTGCTGCTCGCCGTCGTGATCTCCTATTCGCGCCGCGTCGCCGCCAACGGGTTCACGCGGCCGGCGGCGCGTCTCGCAGGGCTCGGCTACGCGTTGCCCGGCACCGTGCTCGCCTTGGGTCTCCTCGTCGCGCTCGCGACCCTCGACACTGCGATCCACGCATTCGCGAAGAGCACGCTCGGCATCACCACCGGGCTCATCCTGTCGGGTTCCGTCGCGGCGCTCGTCGTCGCCTATGCGATCCGCTTCCTCGCCGTGTCGCTCAGTGCCATCGATTCGGGCCTCGCGCGCATCTCCCCGAACCTCGACGCCGCTGCGCGGACCTTGGGCGAGACGGCGCTTT
>DAORNH010000364.1:0-4100 GCA_035440865.1 Hyphomicrobiaceae bacterium
TTCCTCGACGACGCCGATACGGCGCTCGATCTCGGTCCGGACGCGCGGGCACTCGGCGTTGGCGAGCACCTTGCGAAGTGCGACCAGGTCCTTGCTCGTCTTCAGCGGTTCCCAGGCCGTGGCGTCCGTGCCGCACCGTGCCTCCAGCGCCTCGAGGAACTTCTTGGCGCGCTCGCGCACCTCTCCGCACTTCGACATATTCGACATGTTCGTGACCATGTGATCGCGCTTGTCGAGCATATGACGCTTGAGCAACGTCAGGTCGGTGACACAGATCCGATCGAGATCGTCGGCCTCGCGGTTCGCGTCGACCTTGATCGACTCGCAGTCGGCGAAGCGAGCGAACCTGCGCAGCGTCTCCGGATCGCCTGCGGCCTTCACCTCGGCGAACTGCTTGCCTGCCCGCTCGCACGCCTGGGTCTGGCCATCCACATAGCGACGCGCCTCGTTGCGCACGCTGGCGCAGCTGGACGACCTCGCCACCCACGTCCGCATGCGATCGAGCGCGCGCTTCTGGCGCATGTCCTCGAACAGCTTGCGCTCGTCGGCGCACGTGCGCTTGAGCTCGTCGACCTTCGCCACGAATTCGGTCTTGATCGCCGCGCAGCGCGCGCCGGAGATCAGCGTGCCGAGCTCGTCGAGGTTACCCTCGCCGTAGAGGCGGCCGGCCGCCTCACGCTCGCTGTCGCAGAACTGAAGATCGACGTCTAGCTTGGCCACCTGCTTCTCGAGGTCGGCGCGGCAGAGGCAATAGTCGCAATCCTCGAGGAACTTCGAGATGCGCGTGCGGTCAGTGCTCGATTTCAGGATGCGGCACTGCGTCTCTTCCTCGGTCATGACTCTCGCGTCACGCACGGGATAGGTGGATGCAGCATACTCGACGAGCGTCGCAGTGTCAGTACCTGTAAAGGTCGGCGACTGCCGGCGCGTTGCGCCCTTGTAGAGCTGGCGCAGACGGTCGCTCATGCGGCTCTCGGTGAAGCGGCGGAGCTCACCGAGGGTGAGCTTGCGGTCGCCGTTGCCCTTCCACATGTCCTGATCGGCGAGGCCGTAGATGCCGTCGAGCAGGGCGTTCGTGAACACGCCAAGCTTCGCCTTGTCGTCCCAGCTCGCGATCTCGTCGGAGCGGCTGGCCGCAAGAATGAAGATGTCGCTGCTTGCGCCGCTGGACGCAGGCAGTACGGGATTGAATGCCGTGCCGGACGATTTGTCGAGGATCGCGCCCGCAGGACTCACGCCGGAGAAGCACGCCTCGAGGAAGAGGAGCACCTCACCCTCGAACAGGCGTTCGGTCTTGATCTCGCGAAGCCGATTGACGAGATCGTCGAGCGAATAGCCGGACGAGGCAACGAGCTGCGGGTTCGAATCGACCGGCAGCAGATAGGGCTTCGGCGTATTGGGATCGGAACGCGTGAATCCGGGCACGCCGTGTCCGGAGTAATAGACGAAGAGGCGCCCTTTCGGGTGCTTCAAGAAATCATAGATGGTCCCCTCGCGGGCCTTCGGGTTGCCGAAGTGCTCATGGAGGCGGCCGAGGCTCGCGTCCTGGATCTCGATGATACGCGTCTCGGGAACCTTGAAGACCTCGATCAGGGCGCGCTTGAACGCCTTGCCGTCCTCGTGGGCGTACTTCACGTCGTGCGTGTGCTTGTAGGACGCATAGCCCTTGTTGGTGATGATCACCGCATAGTCGAGCGGGCCGGCGAGGGCCGGCTGCGAGAGCCCTACACCGACCAGAGCCGCAGCAGCAGCGAGCAATCTCTTGAGCATGGCGAGCTACCTCCTCAAGCGCATTGCGACATCCAAACGCGATTTCGTCACTTGAGCCTCGGACGGTTAACGTGGCGCGGTCCCGGTGACAGTCAGGATGGCATGAGTCTCATGAACCTCGGCGCCGGCCTTGAGCGCGTCGACGAGCTTTGCATATTCCGCGCCGGAGAGCTTGACCGGTTTCTTGTTCTCGAGGCGCTCACGCACCGTGCCCAGCATCCAGGCGCGTTCCAGGTTGCCGGTGAGCCCGTTCGGAACCGCCAGACAGCGGATGAGCGCGCGAACGGGCTTGCCGAAGGTGCCCGCGATGGTACCGTCGAGGTCCTGTGGCGCCCGCATTGCCTCGGCACGCGGCTGGTGCTTGTTCCGCTGGGTATCGGGCGTCGGGTAGATGAGCAGCGTCTCACCGTCGAGATCCTGCATTGCGCAGTAGAGCGAGGCCGGCCGGTTGACCTTGAACGCGTAACGAAGAGGATCGAGGTCCACGCGGAGCGGCGACTGCTCGGCCAAGAGCTCGATTGCCGGCGCGGCGGGTTTGGCCGAGCGGATCGACGCCGGCGCAATCATCCGCCCGGCCGAGGCGCTGCCGGAGCCCATCACGTCGAGGAACTCCACGGTGAGGTGCGGGCCGCTTGCCCTCACCTCGACGCGCAGGCGCGCGAGCCAGTCCCCCTCCTTCGCCTCCTCCTTGAAGAAGGAGAGGCGCGACATGCGCGCCAGCGGTACGGGTGGCGGTGCCGAGCGCTTGTCGTCGGCGCCGGCGATCACTGTCTGGCCCGGTTGGGCTGCGGGTTTCAATGCTTTGGCGAGCTCGCGCTCGAGATCGTCCTCGAGGGGGCCGGCAATCGCCGGATCGAGCGGGCTGACGCCGATCACCGTCGGCAGCACGGCGATGCGGTTGATCACCTTGTAGTTGGTCGTGAACGATTTGATGGCCTCGCGCATCACGTCGATCGGCACCGCAGCGCCGTCGTCGACCACCTCGACATTGTCGGTCGGCGTCTCGTTCTTGCAGCTCGTGTCGGGCCACATCAGGACGAGGCCGACCTCGACATACTGGCCGTTGCGAATGAAACGCCCCTCGGCGCGCACGAGCATGTCGCCCGACTGCAGCTTCATGCCCTTGGAGGCTTCGAGCATCTTGTTGGTGCCGAATGAGCCGCGCACGGCCTCGAGCGCCTCGGCCTGCTCGCGCGGGTCCATGATGTCCATGCGCGCCTCGCTCAGGCGGCGCAGGATGATGCGGTTGATGTGCTCCTGGAGGTCGGGCGAGAGGCTCGTGCGCACGGGAAAGCCCGTGTAGACGACGCGCAATGGCGCGGCGGCGGCGCCAGAAGCGAGCCGCGGGCCATAAGGTGTCATCTCGACCGCGGGCTGGGCGAAGCGCTTAGCGTGACAGACCTGCGCGTAGTCGACCAGCGCGGCCACAGGCTTGCGCATGGGCTGATCGGCCGCCGCAGGCGACGGCAGCAGCCAAGGCAGCAGCGCGAGAAGCACGGTGGCGAAACGGGGCAGCATGTCGTCCCTCTTCGGGATTAAAGGTACTAACGGCGCAATTCGTGAACGTAACGTCTTTCGTTGGCAGATCCAGGCGAAGCGCTTGATTTCAACCACAGAGAATAAGTCATCTGCGTGCGAAAGTCATCTCTCACGCGGCGCGCGACGTCGCCCGCGTTGAGGCGAACCTTGCCACGACCGAAGGTTGCAAAATCGGCCGTGGCGCGAATGAGGGTCTCGTCGACGCTGAGCGTCATTGCAGCGGCACCTTCGAGCCGGCGGTAGACGATGGCGCAGAGGCCGTTGGCGTCGCTCGTATGGAAGCGGCCGTCCTTGGGCTTGTTGACGAAAATTTCAGGCAGCCGCTCGCCGGAGATGATCTGAATGCAATTCGAGCCGGCCGGTGCCCTGAGCTCCTCGATGACCACGAGGTCGTCGCCGGCAGCTGCGGCGGGCTGAGGCACAGGCGTCGGGTCGGTTGCAGTCTTCGCGGGGGGGCCAGGCTTCGTCGCTGTGCTGTCGCCCGACGCCGGATCCGCAGCCTTCCCGGTTTTCGTATCCTCATTGTCCGCCTTGCCGGGTGTCACGACGACTGCCGGATTGGGCACGGGCGCCTTGTCGCTCGGCTCCGCCTTGCCGCGATCGATCGGTGCCGGCTCGACGGTCTTGGGAGGCGTCTGGCCGGGATTGGGGCCGGCGACGTCGGTTCGCTTGGGGTCAGCCGGCTTCGGATCGGAGGCCCCGGGCTCGGGAGAGGCCGGCCCTGGCTGCGTCGCGGCCTTGCCAGGTGTGCCTGCTAGCGACTTCGGGTCCTCGGCGCCTGGTTTCGGCTT
>DAORNH010000365.1:0-312 GCA_035440865.1 Hyphomicrobiaceae bacterium
GGTCTTGATTACCTCGAGATTGTGCTCGATCACGGCGACGGTGTTGCCCGCCTCGACCAACTCGTGCAGCACTTCGAGCAGCTTCGCGACGTCGTGGAAATGAAGCCCCGTCGTCGGCTCGTCGAGGATGTAGAGCGTGCGTCCCGTGGCGCGCCGCGAGAGTTCCTTGGCGAGCTTGATGCGCTGCGCCTCGCCCCCCGAGAGTGTCGTCGCCTGCTGGCCGATCTTGATGTAGCCGAGGCCGACGCGGGCGAGCGTCTCGAGCTTGTCGCGGATCGCGGGAACGTCCTTGAAGAACTCGCAGCCCTCCTC
>DAORNH010000365.1:491-702 GCA_035440865.1 Hyphomicrobiaceae bacterium
ACGTTGAACGAGAAGCGGCCGGGGCCATAGCCGCGCGTTTTCGCCTCGGGGAGCCCCGTGTACCACTCGCGGATCGGCGTGAAGGCGCCCGTGTACGTCGCCGGATTGGAGCGCGGTGTGCGCCCGATCGGCGACTGGTCGATGTCGATCACCTTGTCGAGGTGCTCGAGCCCTTCGAGCTTGTCGTGGAGGCCCGCCTGCTCGCGGAGCC
>DAORNH010000365.1:721-3380 GCA_035440865.1 Hyphomicrobiaceae bacterium
AGACCGTGTCGATGAGGAACGTGGACTTGCCGCCGCCGGAGACGCCGGTGACGCAGGTGAGGAGGCCGAGCGGGATTGCCGCCGTCACGCTCTTCAGGTTGTTGGATCGCGCGCCCATGACCTTGAGCTCGCGATTGCCCCGTTTGCGCCGTCGCGCCGGCACCGGCACTTCCTTCGCGCCCGAGAGATACTGGCCCGTGAGGCTCTCAGGCGAGGCCATGATGTCGGCGGGCGTTCCCTGCGCGATGATGCGCCCGCCATGCACGCCCGCGCCGGGGCCGATGTCGACCACGTGGTCGGCCGTCAGCACCGCGTCCTCATCATGCTCGACCACGATCACCGTGTTGCCGAGGTCGCGCAGATGCCGCAGCGTCTCGAGAAGGCGGGCATTGTCGCGCTGATGGAGGCCGATGGAAGGCTCGTCGAGCACGTAGAGGACGCCGGTCAGGCCCGAGCCGATCTGGCTGGCGAGGCGGATGCGCTGGCTCTCGCCGCCCGATAGCGTGCCGGAGTTGCGCGAAAGCGTCAGGTAGTCGAGGCCCACGTCAACAAGGAATTTGAGCCGCTCGCTGATCTCCTTCAGGATGCGGACCGCGATTTCGCGCTGCTTGGCCGTGAGCGTGGCGGGGAGCGCATCGAACCAGTCGTTGGCGGCGCGGATCGAGAGATCGCCGACCTCGCCGATGTGCTTGCCGGCGACCTTCACGGCGAGCGACTGCGGCTTCAGGCGATAGCCCTTGCAGGCCTCGCACGGTGTCGCGTTCTGGTAGCGGGCAAGCTCCTCGCGCACCCAGGAGCTGTCGGTCTCGCGCCAGCGCCGCTCGATGTTGCCGATGACGCCCTCGAACGTCTTCTGCGTCTGGTAGCGGCGGAGCCCGTCTTCGTAGACGAAGGTAATCTCCTCGCCCTTGGTGCCGAAGAGAATGGCCTCGCGCACGTTGGCAGGGAGCTTCTCCCACGGCGTCTGCATGCTGACGCCGAAGTGGAGCGCGAGCGCCTCCAGCGTCTGCTCGTAGTAGGGCGACGTATTGCCGGTACGCGCCCAGGGTACAACCGCGCCGTCGGCGAGCGACAGCTCGACATCCGGCACGACGAGATCGGGCTCGAACTTGAGCTCGGTGCCAAGGCCGTCGCACTTCGGGCAGGCGCCGGCCGGCGCATTGAACGAGAAGAGCCGCGGCTCGATCTCCTCGATGGTGAAGCCGGAGACCGGGCAGGCGAAGCGCTGCGAGAAGATGATGCGCTCGTGCGTCTCGTTCTTGTTGCGCAGCACCTCCTTTTCAGTGCCGGCGCCCTCGCCGTCTCCACGCGACGAACGAGGAGAGGGGGAAGCGGCGAGAGGCTTGTCGACGAGTTCCACGATGGCGAGGCCGTCGGCGAGGCCGAGCGCGGTCTCGAAGCTGTCGGCAAGGCGGGTCGCGATCTCGGGCCGGACGACGAGGCGATCGATCACGACGTCGATGTCGTGCTTGTACTTCTTGTCGAGCTTCGGCGCCTCCGACACCTCATGCACGGTGCCGTTGATCTTGACGCGCTGGAAGCCCTTCTTTTGCCACTCGGCGAGCTCCTTGCGGTACTCGCCCTTGCGGCCGCGCACGACCGGCGCGAGCAGCATCAGGCGCGTGCCTTCGGGCAGCGCCAGCACGCGGTCGACCATCTGCGTGACGGTCTGGCTCTCGATCGGCAGGCCGGTTGTCGGCGAGTAGGGGACGCCGACGCGCGCGAACAGGAGGCGGAGGTAGTCGTAGATCTCGGTCACCGTGCCGACGGTCGAGCGCGGGTTGCGGCTCGTCGTCTTCTGCTCGATCGAGATCGCGGGGGAGAGCCCGTCGATATGGTCGACATCGGGCTTCTGCATCATCTCGAGGAACTGGCGGGCGTACGCCGAGAGGCTCTCGACGTAGCGGCGCTGGCCTTCGGCATAGATCGTGTCGAAGGCCAGCGAGGATTTGCCCGAGCCTGAGAGCCCGGTGAACACGATCAGGGCATCGCGCGGAATGACGAGATCGACGTTCTTCAGGTTGTGCTCGCGGGCGCCGCGCACATGGATGGTCCGATGCGGGTCCGCCGCGGCCGTGGCCGTGCGTGCCGCGACGATATTCGATCCGGCCGCTGCCGCAGGCGTTCGGCCGTTACCCGACTTTGCTGGCTTTCTCATGCCTCGTCACTACCGGATCGCAGTTGGCCCGGCAATCGAGCGCGAGGTAGCCTCTGTGCAAGGTCGGGATGCGCATTTCTCCTGCTGACGCCCGCCATGCGGGGCTGTAAGCCTGAGCGATCGTCACGACATGTCCCGGAGCGGAGGCTGAAACCATGAACAAGACAATTCTGGCCGAGCTGGCGCCGACCGGCGTCCTCCGCGCCGGCGTCAACCTCTCGAACTTCCTGCTCGTTACCGGTAAGACGGCAAGCGGCGATCCCATCGGCGTCTCCCCCGACATGGCGAAGGCGATTGCCGACAAGCTCGGCGTGCCGGTCCGCTATGTGACCTTCAAGTCTCCGGGAGAGCTCGCCGACCAGGCCGGCAAGAACGTGTGGGACATCGGCCTCATCGGCGCCGAGCCGCAGCGCGCCGAGACGATCGCATTTACCGCCGCCTACACCGAGATCCAATCTACCTACCTCGTGCCGGCGGGCTCGGCCATCCGGACGATTGCCG
>DAORNH010000365.1:3416-4033 GCA_035440865.1 Hyphomicrobiaceae bacterium
GCGCGACCGCAACATCAAGCACGCCACACTCGTGAAGTCGGACACGCTCGACAGCTCATTCGAGGATTTCGTGTCGAAGAAGCTCGAGGCCCTCGCGGGGCTCAAGCCGCGTCTTCTCACCGACATCGAAAAGGTGCCGGGCGCCCGAATCCTCGATGGCCAGTTCAGCGCCGTCCAGCAGGCGATCGGCACGGCGAAGGCCAACTCGGTCGGTGCCAGGTTCCTCTCCGAGTTCGTCGAGGAAGCGAAGCGCAGCGGACTGGTCGCAGGCTTCATCGCCAAGCACAACGTGAAGGGGCTCTCGGTGGCGCCACCGGCCTGACGTCACTTCTGGCGCGGGCCGAAGAGGTCAATCAGCTCGAAATCGCCCACCACGTTCAGTGTGTGCGGTCCGAGCGTGCGCTCGGACGGCGCGAAGCGCGTGTGGAGTACCTGTCGTTCGCGAAATCCGGTTGTGTCGAGCCGTTCGATCTCGTTGATCGCGAGCGCGCTGCCATAGCCGCCGCTGCAGTCCTGGACGGGACGGTAGAGCCTGCCTCCCTCGCGGAAGAGCTCGCCCGCCGGTCGCGCGCGTCGCGCATCGGTGACGAGCGGATTTCCCGGGTGCGGCTGCCACG
>DAORNH010000366.1:0-3944 GCA_035440865.1 Hyphomicrobiaceae bacterium
GGTCGCGCAGCACCGATGCGTCAGAGCCGGACGGTCGACGCTTTCCTTGCACGGAGATGACGTGACCGGTCAGCTTGGCGTCCATCGCCGACGGTCAATCTCGTCACGCCAGGATATTCCTCCAACCCGCACCGCCCTCGAGCGCCATGCGACGCCGCGAAGCAACTCGAGCGTCCATGGCGACCGAAAGAAAGAACAGGCTACGGCGGAATTGCGGATTTCCGGCGGACTCTGCACCGCAATTCGCGGAATAGCCTGTCACCCTACGCGTTCTCGCCATGTGACAGTCGAATGACGGTTTGATGACAACGGCGCCGGAGGCCGCAGCATCAACACACAGCAGTCTTGAACAGGAGATCCTATTGTGAGCACGCGGCTTATCGAACTGGCGACGATGGGCGAATTGGCCTACCGGTTTCTGATCGACGTCGTCGCGATGCTTGCCCTGGTTTTTGCAATATACTACCCGCGATATCGCGACAAAGAGCTCGTGACGGCCGCATCGCTGTTCAATGTCTTTGCATTCAGCGTCCTCTCGGTTCTCTCGTCCGTCCAATTCTCGATGGCCGCGGGATTCGGCCTGTTTGCCATCCTGGCCTTGTTCACGCTCAGGTCCGAGCCGATTTCAAGGATCGACATCACTTACTTCTTCGGGGCTGTCGCGATCGCCGTGATCTGCGCGATCCCAGGAACGTCGCTCGGGTTCGTCGCGCTCGTCGCCGGCATCGTGCTGATCGGCGCCTGGCTGCTCGATCATCCGGCGATCCTTGCCTCCGCCGACGGCGTGAAGATCACCCTCGACAAGATCGACAATCACGCCCTGTCGGACCCGGCCGCCATGCGCTCCGAGCTCTCGAAGCGCCTCGGCGTCGAGGTGACGTCCTACCAGATCACAGCGCTCGACTACATTAACGACATGGCACGCCTCAACGTCTACTTCCGCAAACCGCGAATCTGAGGGGAATGGACATGGAATCGCTCATCGACACGTCATTGTCGCGCTTCTCGCCGATCTCGCTCGATCGCCTCAACCAAAAAGCGGCCATGCTAGAGCGGCTCGACAACAAGTATATCGTGCAGGCCGCCCGGCTTGTCGCGCCGCTCGAGGAATTTGCCGCGCATTTCGATATTCTCGAGATCGACGGGCGCCGCTCGTTCACCTATGCGACGCGCTACTACGATGATTGGGACCTGCGGAGCTATTTCGACCATCATCAGGGCCGGAGGCAGCGCTCCAAGATCCGGATTCGTGAATACGTGGATGCGGGATTCAGTTACCTCGAGGTCAAGTTGAAGGACAAGCGCGACATCACCATCAAGAAGCGGCTCAAGCTCCAAAATCCGAAAATGGACCTAGGGGACCGCGAACTGAAATTCATCGACGAGTGCCATCAGGAGATCTACGCGACGCCCTTCGACAAGAAGCTGAAGCCGGTAATCGACATGCAGTATCGGCGCATAACGCTCGTCGCGCGCGAGGGTGGGGAGCGCATGACGCTGGACACGTGCATCGAATTCAGAGCGAGCAATGGCGGGACCGCGGTCGATCCTGGAGCTTTCATCCTCGAGACGAAATCCAGCAACGGCAATGGCCTGGCGGATCGCGTGCTGCGCTCGCATCACCTGCATCCGACGAAGCGCTGCTCGAAATATTGCATCGGCATGGCCGCAACCGGCCAGGTCCAGAAGCGTAACCGTTTTCTTCCCGGGCTCCGAAAGCTCGCCCTTGTGGGTGCGCTTCGGGCAGTGTGAGGACATGATGGCAGCACCCCGAAGTGATCTTGGGAGCACGAAGCCCATGAATAGTCTCGGCCGCCTTGCGATTGCCGTCGCTCCCCTGGGGCTGCTGCTGGCGCTCTTCTGGATCGGAACCGCGCGGGCGCAGCAGGCGGATCGCCCGCTCACTGCGACCACGCTCGACGTCGTGACACTCGATCCGGAGCGCAGCCCGCTGAGCGAGTTGCGCGAAATTTCTGGCCTCGCCTGGGACGGCGACACGAAACGGCTGCATGCCGTCTCCGACGGACGACGCCTTCTTCAACTCTCGCTCTCGGGCCTGCCCGACAAGATCGGCACGATGACAGTGCTGGCACGGTCCCACTTGACACTCGCGGGTGGGGCGAGGAGCCGCAAAGGCGACTTGAACCCTGAAGGTCTGGCGCTTGTCCCGGTCGCAGAGCGTGTCACCGCGGCGGCCGAGCTTCTGGTCGTCAGCGAGGCGCCGCCGCGCCTCGTCGTCGTCGATCTGAACGGCGCCATGCTTCGGGAAGTGGAACTGCCAGCTGCGCTCGCCAGCATCGCAAATCTGAGTGCTCCGAAGAACGGTCTCGAGTCGGTGACGATACTTCCCGGGATGGGCTACCTGACCGCACCGGAACGGCCACTCCGCGATCATGATCGAAGCCGTCACGTGATCTTCTCGAGCCACGGTCCGCGCCTCCACTACACCACGGAGGCGCTCGGCAAAACGAGCATCAAGGCGATGGACTCGCTCGGTACCGACAGGATCGTCATTCTGGAGCGCACGCGGTCCAATGAGGGCCTCATCGTCCCCTACCTGCGCGTGATCGAGCCTCGGCGCTGCACTCAGGAGGCCCCGTGCCCGGGCCGCGTGGCCAAGGTCACCGTCCCCGGCATCACCGACGCCGACTTCGAAGCGATCGCCCATCTCGGCGGAGATCGCTTCCTGATCGCCAGCGACGACCGGATCGCCGGTCGGTTCCGTACCGTCTTCGCACTGATTGCCGTCGCCGGGCTGGATTAGAAACCGAAGGGGTTCATCCGAGCGGAGCACGCGCCACGGGCACGACATTGGTGGTAGGCTTTCGCCGAGGAGAAGCCACATCATGGAACGCCAGATGATCCAACACACCCGCACCGGCAAGGGCCGCCCGCCAATCGTCCTCGTGCACGGGTTCGGCTGCGCGCGGAGCGACTGGGACCTGCAGGTCGCCCATCTCGCGCAGCACTCCGAGACGATCGCCGTCGATCTCGGTGGCCATGGCACGACGCCAGGGACGAGCGCGCACGCGCGGCTCGAGACGCATGGCGCCGACGTCGCCGAGTTGCTGCGCGGCCTCGATCTCCGTGGCGCCGTGCTCATCGGCCACAGCATGGGCTGCCGCGTGATCATGGAGGCAGCGGCGCGCGAGCCGGCCCGGGTCGCGGGCGTCATTCTCGTGGATGGCAGCCGCATGGGCCAGGCAGGAGTGAACGCCCACACCCCACTGCTTGCCGAAATCAAGGCGAAGGGCGGCTATGCGAGCTACATTCGCCCTGTATTCGAGAGCATGTTCGCCAAGACGTATCCGGCGGACAAGGCCGCGCCGATCGTCGAGCGCGCGGCACGCATGCCGGCCGAGATCGCCGGCCCGCTGTTCGCCGACATCCGCCGCTACGACAGCGAGCACATGGACCGCATTCTGTCTCTGCAGCGTTGGCCATTCCTCGCAATCCAGACGACACGCATCGACCAGGGCGGCAACCGCGTCTCGATGAAGAGCGGCGAGACGACGCCGTATCTCGATCTCATCCGCTCGAAGGTGGCCGGAGCCCGCATTGAGATCATTCCGTCGATCGGCCACTTCCCGCAGGTCGAGGCGCCCGCAGCCCTCAACCAGCTGCTCGAACGGTTCGTCGTTTCGCTGCGGAGCTGAGGCAATCGCTGCTCACTGATATCGGCCAACTGATCCTTTCACCCGAAAGCCCTCGTGCAGTCGGCCGGTATCACTTCTCTTCTTGCGCGCGGCCGCGTCATGCCGGAGGCGTGCTGCGCATGCCGCCAACCACGCACGACACGAAATCAACAAAGGTCAATCATTTCGTGGCTCCGTACGAGGCGCTCCCATGCGCCGAGCGACAACCCCGAGCAGATCCTCGGCGCGCGTCCCTTCCGGGAGTCGGGCAAGGATCGGCTCGAGGCGCTGGTCGATCAGCAGCATCGC
>DAORNH010000367.1:0-3925 GCA_035440865.1 Hyphomicrobiaceae bacterium
AGGCGAACCGAAACTTGGTGCTTGGACTCCGATCCTGGCTGTCGCGAAGTACAACGTGGCGTTGATTGTCCACGACCACAATGCACTCCTTGGGGTCGCCGTCTGTGCGGCCAATCAGTTCGAAATGAGTTGTCAATTGGGTCTGGTGGGCGTCGACCTTTCGTTTCATTTCTTCGATGGTCGACTCTAACGTAGCCACCGTCTCCGACAGCGTCTTCACAAGGCCTTGCACTACTGTCAGGTCGGAACGCGTGCGGCCATGAAATCCAACCAAGTCATCGTGGCTCGCCTTGAGGGCCGCGAATTGCTTCTCAAGATTTGCAATACGATCCTTATCACTCATTGCAAACACTCCTCCCAGCTTTAGATGCCCTTACCGTTTCGGTGGGCGCGCAAAGTCAACTGACTGCGCACCGATGAGTTGGAAACCCGATTGCGGCGGAAAAAGGTGCCGAGAGGTGACGGCCTGATGAACGGCCATGCAGCCATGTTTGACATTTCGCGTCCGAATTGAAGATCATCGAATGATCGCAACAGCCGTGGAAATCCTCTGAGCAGGCATGAGAACCTTCCGCGGGGCAGGGGCTAGAAAAAAATTAAATTGGTAGTTCCCATCGCGCCAGTGCAGACAACATCGCTGCCGATTTTCCACTCTGCCGGGTGGTTCCCCGAGCTAAAGAATCGCAGAACGCACCATCGCCTCCGGCTGCATTCGCCGTTTCGAGCGCCGCACGCCTACTTCGGCTGGTAATCGTCGGAGGCGCCCGGCGGGATCGGAGGATGCGCCTTCAGGCTCTGCTGGAACTCCTGCATCAAGTACCGAATGGGCGTGCGCACCCAGTTGGCCGCTAGCCCTGCGTCGGTCTCCTCCTTCGGATCCTGGATGAGATCGAAGATCATGGGGCTCTCGAGCTTGATCGGTCCGTCGTTGGGCTCGCGCTCCAGGATCAGGTGCATCTTGAAGTGGCGCCACTTCACCGCGCGCAGCTCGTCCTTGATGTAGAAGAGGAAGCCCTCCCGCGCCGACTTGCTTGTCTTGCCCAGCAGGAAATCGAGCTGATCCAGTCCGTCGATCGGACGGTCGGACGGCACCCTGGCGCCAACGAGTCGCGCAAGTGTCGGAAAAAGGTCCGTCACATGCACGATTTCGTTGCTGGTACGGGCGGCGGCGATGCGGCCCGGCCACCGGAACATGAAGGGGACGCGCAGCGAGCCCTCCATCGCCGTATGGTACGTTCTCGTCCATGGGCCCGCCGTCCCGCGCCAGGGGCGACGGAACTCGGGTCCGTTGTCGCTGCCGAACATGAGCAGCGTATCCTGCGCGAGGTTCAGTCGGTCGAGCGCATCGATGATCTGGCCGACACGGAAATCCATCTCCGCGACGCTGTCAGCGAAGTCGCCGGCTCCGGTCCGGCCGGCGAAATCCGGATGCGGCAGCGTCGGAAAGTGCAAGTGGGTGATCGGCACGTAGGCAAAGAAGCGGCGCTGCTGACGGGCGCTGCGCTCGATGAAATCGATCGCGTGCTCGACGATCTCCTTGTCGATCGTGCGCCGGGCGTCGAGATCGAAGACGTGGAGGGCCTGCGCTGCTTCCCCCCGCCGACCCCGCATCACATAGGGCATCGGCACGATCGTCGGATCGAACCCCGGTGACGAAGTGAACATGCTCTCGTTCGAGGTACGTGGGATGCCATACCACTCGTCGAAGCCGCGCTCGTGCGGATAGCGGCCCGGCCGATCGCCGAGGTGCCATTTGCCGAAGCAGCCTGTCGCGTAGCCGGCTTGTCCGAGAAGCTGGCCTAGCGTGATCTCCCAGGGCAGCAAGCCCTGCGGCAGTCCAGCCGGAATGGACTGCATGGCACCCGTTCGGATCGGGTGCCGGCCGGTGACGAGAGCGGATCGCGTCGGAACGCAGTCGCTCTCGACATTGAAGTTGAGCATCCGCAGGCCTTCGGCTGCGAGCTTGTCGATGCGTGGCGTCTCGGC
Source organism: Hyphomicrobiaceae bacterium (assembly GCA_035440865.1). Taxonomy (GTDB): domain Bacteria; phylum Pseudomonadota; class Alphaproteobacteria; order Rhizobiales; family Hyphomicrobiaceae; genus DAORNH01. The sequence goes on from DAORNH010000367.1 coordinate 1,987, forward strand.
ACCCCGGAGGCCGGCGTTGCCGTAGCAGCCAAGCTCACCCCATCCGAGGTTGTCGGCGAGAATGAGCACGATGTTGGGCGAGGAGGATGGCTCAGCCAATTGTATCGCTTCCTTTGATCAGGCGTTGCGCGTCGGTGAGCCACGCATCATGATCAGGTGCCGACATCTGCGCTCCCAAGAAGTATGGACCCGTGCAATGTCAGCTCCGGAGTGACTACTAGCAAACGATCAGCCACCGTGGCTACGCCTCAGAGCTGCAGTCGCCGGTCACGGACCAGAGTTTCCGTCCGTGCGCTCGGTATCGGAGCCGCGTATGCGGGCCACTCGGCGGCATCGCCCCCATTGTCGACGCAAGGGGGCGCATCGCCTGCAGATGCTGTTGCAAGAATTGGAGGCGGTCGAGGTTTCGAACGCAGGCAATGGAGGGGAGGGATTTCTGAACTGGAGGCAGAGGTCGCGAAGCTGCGCTCCGGTGGATGCCCAATGAGCTCCGCCAACGGCACTCGAACTTGCTCCGATTACGACAGTCACCAAGTGCGCAGCAACGAGCGACGCGCGCATGGTGAGCTCGTCATGGGTGCCCTTTGGCGGATAGTCGACGCCATACGCCCATGCATCGAGAGCGCGCCAGGGGGTGATCTGGTCGTCGAGCTGCCTCGCCACAGGGCCAGCGACATCGCGGAAGACCGACGTGATCACCGAGAATAGCACATTTGCCATTCGCGCCGGCATGACGCTCGGCATGACGATCGAGGCAACCGAGTGCGAGTTGGCGGCGACCCAATGACGGCAGCAGTCGGGCTCACACGACCTTGCGCTCCCTGAGGCCGGCGATCGCCGAGGCCGTGTACCCTGCTCGCTCCAGAACTTCGCTCGTATGCTCGCCGAGCTTCGGGGCCGGGCGGCGGAGACGGCCGGGCGTGCCACTCAGTCGTGGCACCACGTCATGCATCGGCACCGCCCCCATCTCGTCGTCGGGGAGATCGACTACTATTCCGCGCTCCTGCACATGGCGGTCGGCGAGGAACTCGCCCGGATCATAGACCGGCGCCGCAGTGACGCCCTCCTTCTCGAAATGCGCGATCGCCTCTGTGAGCGGCCGCGCCTTGATCCAGCCCCCGACGATGCGATCCACCTCCTCGCGGCGCTTCAGGCGTTCCGTGTTGCTCGCAAATTCGGGATTGGTGTTGAGGTCGGCCCGCCCGATCGCCTGGAAGAGGCGCTCCGCCATCGCCTGCGTCGATGCCGAGATTGCGACGAAGCGGTCGTCGCTCGTCGCATAGACATTGCGCGGCGAGCTCTGCTCTGAAGCACTGCCGACGCGCCGGCGCCGCCTGCCGGAGAGGCGATGGATCGCCGCTTCCGGCCCGAGAATCGAATTCATGGCTTCGAGCAGCGAGAGGTCGATCACCTGGCCGCGCCCGCCGTTCTTCTCGATGTCGCGGACGGCCATGACGGTCGCGAAGGCCCCGTATAGCCCCGCAATCATGTCCGCCATGGCGAGTGGTGGCAGCACCGGTTCGCGATCCTCGAAGCCGTTGCGGTCGGCAAAGCCCGACATCGCCTCGACGAGCGTGCCGAAGCCTGGCCGTTTGGCATAGGGCCCCGTCTGGCCGAAGCCGGAAACACGAACCACGACGAGCTTCGGATTGATCTTCTGAAGCGCCTCCGGCCCCACCCCGAGCTTCTCGAGATAGCCGAAGCGGAAGCTCTCGATCAGCACATCGAAGCCTTCGACAAGCCTTGCAATGACCGCCGGCGCCTCCGGCGACTTCAGGTTGAGCGTGATGCTCTTCTTGTTGCGCGCATAGACCTTCCAGTGGACACTGATGCCCTTCTCCTTCCAGGCGCGCAGCGTGTCGCCGCGGCCGGGGTCCTCGACCTTCACGACCTCGGCGCCGAAGTCGGCGAGCTGCAGGCTCACCATGTTGCCGGCGAC
>DAORNH010000368.1:0-2927 GCA_035440865.1 Hyphomicrobiaceae bacterium
GAGCCGGTTGTTGTTCGGCAGATAGACGCCCTCGGGCGGCACATTGGCGTGCTTCACCCGCGCGCCGTTGCGGGCCGCCGGCGGCGTTGCGAGCGGAGGTCGCGGGACCATGGCGCTCGCCAGATTATGATCGGCTCCACCAGCGCCCGCTCGGGAAGGCAGGGCGACCTCGCGCTTCAGGCAGGACATGCGCTATGCTCCTCGGATCAGCCCGCCAAAGCTAACAAGCGCCAGCCCGGACCGCCAGTATGCGCTTGTGCGGCATGTGAGAGCGGGGCCCAGCCCGTCGCCTTGAGGCGGGCCTCGTGGCGAATCTCATTCGTTCAGAGGACGACTGCTTCGCTGTCCAGGCCTAACAGTTTCAACGGTGATGGTCGCTGCCTGATTGCGGACTGTGGATTGAGGAACTCCGGATTGCCGTAACGTATCGATTGAGTGCAGCGATCATCATCTGCGTCCTATCCCCCTTCCCTGGACCCGACCTTCCCGCCATGCCCTCCGATCTCCGGAGCAGCTTGGCGGGATTTTTGTTGGTCCGCTGCCCACGTGACGTGTGCGATCAGGTGTCCCGCGCATCAGAGCCCGGCTCAGGCTAGAATCGCCCTTCGGCGCCGGCGCTGGTTGCAGGCGGGTTGGGGTCTCACAGGTATTTGAATGGCAGCACACCTCGAACGCTTTGGCACTCTTGCCGCCGGTGCGGCGCTGATCGGCTTCTTCCTCGTCATGGCGCCGAATTTCGCGAGCCCCGCCAACCTCTTGAACATCGGCAAGGAGACGGCGCTGCTCGCCATCCTGGCGATCGGCTTCGCGCTCGCACTGCTGACCGCCGAGCTCGATCTCTCTGTCGCCGACGTAGCGAGCCTCGCGGCCGTCGTAACTGGGGCGATCGTTCATACGGGCCACAGCGTGCTGCTGGCGGTCGGCGCGGGGCTCGCGGTCGGCATCCTGGCGGGCGCGCTCAATGGGCTTGCCGTCACCGTGCTGAAGGTGCCCTCGCTCATCGCCACGCTCGCGACCGCCGCGATCGCCAAGGGATTCGCCTTCATGCTGACGCAAGGCGTCGCCTTCGTCGGGCGCTGGCCTGAGAGCTTTACGGGCCTTGCGCGGTCGTCGCTCGCCGGCATCCCGGTGCTCATCCTCTGGCTGGCGGGCGCGGGCCTCGCAGCCCTCCTCCTCGTCAAGGCGACCCGCACCGGCGCCCACATGACCGCGACCGGAGAAGCCGAGGACGCGGCCCGACTCGCTGGCATCGCCACGGGCCGCATGAAGCGTTTGGGCCTCCTGCTCGCCGGGCTCTATGCGGCGGTGACGGCGATCCTGCTATCGGCGAGCCCCCAACATGGCCGGCGACTATTTCCTCTACGCCATCGCCGCCGTCCTGCTCGGCATGACCATGTTCGAGCCGGGCCGCGCCAACATCCCTGGCACGCTCGTTGCCGCCCTCGTCCTGAAGGCGCTCGGCAACGGCCTCGTGCTGATGGGGGCCGCCTACTACTGGCAGGACATCATTCTCGGTGTCATCATGGTGGCGTCGGTCGCGCTTTCGTCCGTGTTCCTGCGCAAGGCGGCCTTCAAGGTGTGAAGCTTTGATCGGGGAAAGAGGATGATCAGTCTCAAGAAGGCGGCGATGGCCATCGCCATTGCCGCGATCGGGTCGTTTGCCGGTCCGCTGTCGGCGGCAGCATTCGAGCTCGGCGTCGTCGCGTTCCAGATGTCGGCCGATACTCACGCGCGCGTCGCCAACGCCGCTGCCGCCGCCGCCAAGGCCAAGGGCTGGTCGGTGACGCAGCTCAACTCGGAGGGCGCGCTCCCGAAGCACGCCGAGCAGCTCGACGCGCTGATCGCAAAGAAGGTGAGCGCCATCGTCGTCGCCATGGGGAAGCCCGTCGAGGCGGAAGCGCAGCTGAAGGCCGCCAAGGAGAAGGGCATTCCGGTCATCACGGTGATGTCGGGGACGAGCGCACACACCATCCTCGACGTGCAGGTGAACGAATACAAGGTCGGCGCGGAAGCCGCCCTCTACCTGCTCGGCAGCATCGGCTACTCCGGCAACATCCTCACGCAGCGCTTCGAGGGCAACGTCGGCACGCGCATCCGCGGCCGCGTTCTCGACGCCGTGCTCGCCGAGAACCAGGCGGTGAAGGAGATCGGCAAGCACACCATGGCGCGGACGCAGTCCTGGCGCGACGACGTGCGCGCGGGCTTCCAGGCGCTGCTGCTCAAGAACCAGGGCAAGGTGAATGCCATCTGGGCCTCGTTCGACGGGCAGGCCTTCATCATCGACGACCTCTTGAAGGCCGCCGGCGTGAAGAAGGGCCAGATCCCGCTCGTCTCCATCGACGGCGGGCCCGAGGCCTACCGGCGCATCGCCGATCCGACGTCGACGCTGATGGCGACCGTCATGATCCCCTTCGAGGATATGGGCGCCGCCGCGGTCGAGGCCGTCGAGACGATCGTCGTCAAGAAGCAGCCGAGGAGCGCCGTCACCGCCGGGCCGTATCTCTACAAGGACGCGATCCTGGTGGATGCCAGCAACGTCGCGAAGTTCGTGAAGTGAGGGGTGGGCCCCCGGCGTGTGTCGCCGGGGGCACATCGCCGCCGTCGAATGCCTGCTAGATTGCGCCGATGCGTTGGCTGTTTCTGCGTGTCTTGATTGTGAGACTGCGTGCCGCCGCGCTCACCGCGTTGGTGGTGGGAGGGTTGTTGCTGCTCGCGGCAGGTGATGCCGCAGCGCAGGAGACGAAGCGCCCCGACTGGTCCGCCGAGCGCAAGCGGATCGAGGCTGCGGTCACGGCGCTTGCAAAGAAGATCGTCACGCCATCGCTCGTCGAGTGCCGAATGCCCGATGGCTCGGCATCGGAACACCAACGCATACACGTGCTCGGCTTCGACCAGGACCATCAGTTGATCGACGCCGAAGAGAGCGA
>DAORNH010000368.1:2940-3906 GCA_035440865.1 Hyphomicrobiaceae bacterium
CGGAAGGCCTTCGCGCCGCCAAACTCCAAGGGCTTCCACTCGACGGGCAAGCGGTCGCGCGAAAGTTCCGCTCGCGATTCGAGGGGGCCAAGGCGGTCGCTGCGGTGGAAGGGGAGATCGCCAAGCTCAACTTCGCGCGTCTGGTTTTCGGGCGCGCGCGCCGCAATGGGGATCGAGTTGCGATCGAGATCATCTCGCATGACCGGCGAGGCGATTGCTACGTCTCCGAGACTATCGACGGGATCGCGCTGCCACCTGAAGCCTTGCGGACGCCCGAGCTGGCACTCAATGCCATCGCCCATTGGTTCGTCGAGGGACGAGACACACACCGTCCCATCATTGCGACGGCCGTCACCAACCTGCCAGCTGCGTGCAGCGACACAGTGCGTTCACTCGTGGGGGATTGGGGCGCGGCTGTCAGGAGGGCGCTACCGGAAAAGGGTGCCACCCATCGGCTGGTGAGCAGCCCTCCGCGACCTTGGACCGCCGAAATCAACGTTTCGCGGTCGCGGCCGCACAGCATCGATGTGACCTTGAAGAGTTCCGTCGTCGAGCCGACTGATGGCGAGCAGATATTTCAGAGCCGCGCCCTCCCAATCAGCCTCGCTGTGCCCGACGCGTGTTTCGCGCCGCCGCCTTCGCCACCAGCCGACCCGCCATGCTGGCACACGCCGTGGAACTGCCCGTTCGACGCGCGGCTGCAGCCCATCGAGCGGGTTGGATCGGTCGCCATGTGGCTGTTGGCGTTCGCTTTGCTAGCCCTCATCGCGCGGAGCTATTGGCCTGAGGCTCCAACCATCCTCGAATCGAGGCGCGAGGAGCTGCCGAAAAATATCGAAGGCTCGCCGGCGGCGCTGCTGCAGGCGCGCTATCAGCACAAGCTCATCGAGTTCGATGACGCGAGCGGACATGCGGCCGAGTTCGTGTCATGGGCGACGACCAGAGACGCAACGCCGCGGGGCCGGC
>DAORNH010000369.1:0-360 GCA_035440865.1 Hyphomicrobiaceae bacterium
GAAACTATGGTCTTGTTCACTGCCCACGCCCTCGTCCGGACCGGCCCCTCACCCAACGCCGCCGATCATGGAGCGACGGCTCGATCGCACGCCCGGACGCGCAGCACAAGTAGTCGGAAGCAACTGGAACAACTCTTTGATCAGCAGAGTTCAAATTCCGGTTGGGTGCCTCATGCCGAGGCGTTGGTGAGTTGCCTGAGAAACGAAATGCAGCCCTCGCCGGCTGCCTTGCCTGTCGCGAGGCACGCCTGCATGAGATAACCGCCCGTCGGAGCATCAAAATCGAGCATCTCACCGGCGACGAAGACGCCGGGCTTGCGCAACAGCATGCCCTGAGCGTCGACCTCGTCGAGCGACACC
>DAORNH010000369.1:384-2167 GCA_035440865.1 Hyphomicrobiaceae bacterium
CGGCCGTCGAGATGGAGCGCTCGAGCCCGGCGAGACCATGGACCTCGACCGCGACGGACTTTACGGCCCCAGTGGCGACGTGCGCCGCGCCTGCCTCGCCCGGGCCGGACCGAAGCCTCGCCTCGGTCATGAGGGCGATTGCCTGCGGCTCGAGGCCAAGCGACTTGCGCAGATGATTGGCGAGCGAGCGCTTGCCGCGAGGTCGCGCGAGACGTGCCGCGACATCCGCGTCGGTCATGTCGGGCTTGAGGTCGATCGTGAGCCGCGCGCGCCCGTCCGCGGCGAGCGCACGCCTGAGCGCCGGACCAAGCGCATAGACCGCGCCGCCCTCGAGCCCGCTGCGCGTGACAACGAGCTCGCCCCTCTGCCAGCCGCCGTGCTCGAGCCTGACGGCGATGCGCTTCAGGGGCTTGCCCCCATGCCGTGTCGCGAAATGATCGGACCAGCGGACGAGCACGCCGACATTCGACGCCTGAAGCGGCGCAAGCGTCACGCCTAGCCCCGCGAGTGTCGACTGCCAGCCGCCATCGCTGCCGAGCCGCGGCCAGCTCGCGCCGCCGAGAGCAAGGATGACCGCGTCGCTACGAACTTCGACCGATTCCTGCGGCGTGTCGAAGTACAGCTTGCCCTCGGGTCCGAAGTCGGTCCAGCGGTGGCGTGTCCGCACCTCGACACCGGCGCTGCTGAGCCGCTGCAGCCATGCCCGCAGCAGCGGCGACGCCTTCATCGCCTTCGGGAAGATGCGGCCGCTCGAGCCGACGAAGGTCGGCTGGCCGAGGGCCTCGCACCAAGCGCGCACGGCCTCCGGCGGGTAAGCCCTCACGGCCTCGACGATCGGGCCTTCAGCCGGCGTATAGCGGCCGAGGAACGCCTCGAGCGGCTCGCTGTGCGTGAGATTGAGCCCGCCGCGACCGGCCATCAGGAACTTGCGAGCGAGGCTCGGCATGCGGTCGTAGACGGTCACGCCGACGCCCGCGCGCGCCACGACCTCGGCCGCCATAAGGCCCGCAGGGCCGCCGCCGACCACGGCGACCGTCTTCTTATCTGCCATATAGCCTCTGTCTGGACGGGAGTGCTCGCGCGCCCGGCCTTACCACACGCCCGTGTTCGCCATCGATGCCCACGGTTCCGCCTTGGGGAGCGGGTCACCCTTCTGGAGGAGCTCGATCGAGATGTTGTCCGGCGTGCGGATGAACGCCATGCGCCCGTCCCTCGGCGGACGGTTGATCGTCACCCCGGACTTCTGGAGCTTGGCACAGAGCGCGTATATGTCGTCGACCTCGTAAGCGAGGTGGCCGAAGTTGCGGCCGCCGCCATATGCCTCCGGGTCCCAATTGTAGGTGAGCTCGACCAGTGGGCTCGTTTCGGCAGCACCGCGGGCCGCATCCTCGCTTGCGGCTAGGAAGATGAGCGTGAAGCGTCCGGCCTGGTTCTCGACGCGTCGGACTTCTTTCATGCCGAGCTTGTTCACGAAGAAGTCGAGACTCTGTTCAATGTTGGTGACGCGGATCATGGTGTGCAGGTAGCGCATCAGGCCGTGCTCCTCGGGGCAGGGTGTCGGTTATCGCTGCATGGTGCCCCGAGGCGATCGGCGAGGCAACAAGTGACGGTGACCCCGCCCGTCCCATCAGTGCCAGGCGCGGTCCAGCCGAGGGGGGGCACACTGATCAGCGTCTTCCCGTCGAAGATCGCCGGCAGCGTCAGCGCGATGCGCTCGTCAATGCCGCCGGTGAGCCCCGGCTCGGCAGCCCTCAGCGCCCGCCATTCGGCGGTCTCAAGTGCC
>DAORNH010000369.1:2235-2577 GCA_035440865.1 Hyphomicrobiaceae bacterium
GCGATGGGGTAGACGAACCCGGCACCCACGCTGGCGCGCACCTCGCGCACGACGGTGATCGTGCGCGACGCCTCATCGAGGCTCAACACCGTCCCCCCGAGGCTGAGCCGCGGGCCCGCCTTTCTGGCACAGATGGCGCGTACGACGCCCTCGACCCGGGCAAGCCGCGGTGGCCAGGCGGCGCCCCGCACCGCCTGCACCACGCGGGACACGAGTCGGCCGCAGATTTCTGCCGCTGCCCGGCGGAGCTGGTCGAGCCCGATCCGGGCCGCCCCATAGTGGTCCACGCGCACGGCATCGGCGATCAGCTCGTCCGTCGCCTGGTCGATCGCCGCCTCGGCC
>DAORNH010000369.1:2663-3853 GCA_035440865.1 Hyphomicrobiaceae bacterium
TCGAAGCTGCTGTCCCGGTTCGTCGGATCCTCGTGCCAGCCGCAGCCGCGCGCTGCAAGCGTCGCGATCAGGTGGTCTTTCGGCACCGAGAGCAGCGGCCGGACTATCGTCATCAGAGGCCGGCCGGGAAGGCGCCCGCCGCAAGGCGGCCACGTTGTGCTTTCGGCCATGGCCGCGAGCCCATCGAGACCGCTGCCGCGGGCAAGGCGCATCAGGAAGGTCTCGGCGACGTCATCGCGATGATGCGCCGTTGCGAGTCGGCGCTGCGGTCGACCGGTGTGAGCGCGCGCATCCGCCGCGAGGTGCTCGGCGATCAGGTCGTAGCGCGCCTGCCGTGCTGCCTCAGGCAGACCTGTCGTCGGCTTCGGGCCAGTCCAGCGCAGGATCGTGTGTGGGATGGCGAGGCTCGCGCACTTTGCTGCGACGAACTCCGCCTCGGCGGCGCTTTCTGCTCGCAGACCATGATCGACCGTGATGGCGGTCAAAGGTGCGACCTCGCCCGCGGCGCCACGGCTTCGCGTCCACTCGGCTGCCAGCAGCAGGAGCGCCATGCTATCCGAGCCGCCTGAGACGGCGAGCGCAATCGGCGGCACAAGGAGGCGCTCGAACTGCGACGCCACCTCGGCCATCGTGAGCGGCGGCGCGACGTTTGCCGGCCTCGCCACGACGAGGCCTCAGGTGCAACCGAGGCGCGAACGCTCGGTCTGGGCGCGGTTCTTCACGTTCTGCGGTGCCTGCGGGAACTTCTGCGCGAGCTCGGCGTAGGTCGCGCACGCATCGCCCCGCTGACCGAGATGGTCGAGCGACATGGCGAGCTTCAGGAGGCTATCTGGCGCCTTCGGGCTCGCCTTGTAGGTCTGGTAGCCCTTCAGGAACGAGCGTGCTGCCTGTTGATACATGCCGCGCACGAAATAGGCCTCGCCGAGCCAGTAGGCGGCGCTGCCGGCGAGCGCGTCGCTCGGATAGCGGGCCAGAAACTCGAGGAACGACGCTTCCGCGCCGGCATAGTCCTGCTGCAGCAGGAAGGCGTAGGCGACCTCATAAAGTTGACGCGGGTTGCCGGCAGCCGTGGCGGCGGCGGGCGGCAGCGGTCCGGCTGGCCTGTCACCTGTGGCGGGTGCCGTCGTCGCCGGCGGCGGAACTGCCGCTGCTGGGCGCGGCTGCTCCTTCAGCATCTTGGCGATCGGATC
>DAORNH010000370.1:0-3356 GCA_035440865.1 Hyphomicrobiaceae bacterium
GATCTCGTCGAAGATCACGTTTACGATGCGCTCGACGTCTCGATGATAGAGATGCTGGTTCGATGCGGCGATCTTCTGGATAAGCTCAGATTTGATCATAGGCCCCCTCCTGCCTAAAGTCTTTGTTATTCCTCATTTTTCAATAGGTAGCCAAAGAGCGATCAGACCGTCAAGCCGTAGTGCGGCAACACGGGGATCGTCGGCGAGGCTGGCGGCGAGCTCACCCGTCGCGCCGCCGAAGAAACGACCCACCGCTTCGATGGCCAATCTCCAGGGTCCGAACTGCACGTCCCGCTTCGGCTTCCAGTCGACGACCTTGAGGGTCTTGGCAATGCCCTTCTTCGTCACGAGCCAGTTCACGGCGTCGCCTTCATCACCGATGGCATCGATCAGCTTCAGGGTGAGCGCGTCGCGGCCCGTGAACACGCGGCCCTGCTCGAGACCCGGCACGGTCGCGGTCGCGAGGCTGCGGCGCGTCGCAACCAGACCGAGGAACCATTTCTGGCTCTCGGCCACCATCTGCTCGACCACCTGGCGGCCGGCCGCATCGAGCGGCTGATAGGGGTTCGGATTGGCCTTCAGCGGGCCGGACGTGATGGCGTTCATCTTGACGCCGAGCTTCTCGAGCAGCTGTGTCACCTCGGGCCACTGCCAGATCACGCCGACAGAGCCCGTGATCGTGTTGCCGCGCGCCACGATGTGATCGGCGGCAATCCCCGCCATGTACGCGGCCGACGTCGCAACCGTTCCGAACTGGGCAACGACCGGCTTCGCCTTTGAGACGTTGCGCAATGCCTCGTAGAGCGCTTCCCCGCCGGTCGCCGTGCCGCCCGGGCTGTTGATGAAGACGATCACCGCCTTGACGTGGCTCGCCTCGGCTATGCGCTTCAACATTTGCAACTGCGCGCGATCCTCGCCGATGACGCCGTCGATCGTCACGCGGGCGATCTGGTCGCGCTCGCCGAAACCCGGTGCGCCCGCGCCGACGTACGTGAGGGCGCCGAGTGCGAGCGCGCCAGCGGTCACGGCGAGAACACGCCACAGCGACAGACGCCGCCGGAGGCGCCTCCGGTCGAGCACGGCCTCGGTTTCGATGGTCATGTCGTTACCCCTTGTCGCGCCGGCAGATGCGGCCGCGCCTTCGCATATGTGTTGGCGGCACCATAAGCCTCGGCGCGGCACGGTTCAACGGCGTCGCTGTCGCCCGAAAGACTCATATGATGCATGCTGCAGCTGGCGGCCTCGCCGTCGGCATCGTTTGCAAGCTGGAGGTTTGCCATGGCGAAATTGCTTCGAGCCGGTGCAGCGCTGTTCGTCTCTGTTCTTACTCTGCCGGCCTCGATCGCGGTGGCGGACATCCCGCCTTGCCCGACGCGGCCGCTTTCCGCCTGGTTCCAGATCGGCCAGCAGTGTCGCACCAAGGACGGCCGGGTCTGCACGCTGATCGGCGTGCTCGCCAACAAGCAGGGCAATTGGAGCTGCAGGCGACCGGGCTGAGGCCTCAGCCGAGCGTCCAACCGCCGTCGATCAGCATGTGCGTGCCGGTCATCAAGGACGACGCGTCCGATGCGAGAAAGACGAGCGCGCCCATCAGGTCCTCGACCTGGCCGACGCGGCCGAGCTTAATCTTCTTCGTCACGTAGTCCATGAAGCTCGGATCATCGAGAAAGGGCTTGGCCAGCGGCGTCTCGGTGAAGGTCGGTGCAAGCGTGTTCGAGCGGATGCCGTGAGGTGCGAGCTCGGCGGCGAGGCAGCGGCTGAGCCCCTCGAGGGCCGCTTTTGACATGCAGTAGGCCGTGCGGCCGGGCCCGGTCGTGAAGGCCATCTGCGATGAGACGTGGATGAGTGATCCCTTCGTCCCGGTCGCGACCATGCTCTTCGCGACGGCCTGCGCCACGATGAAGGCCGCGCGCACGTTGAGATCGATGATGAGGTCGAGATCGGCCGTCTTGAAGTCGACGAAACTCTGCGGCCGGTTGATGCCGGCATTGTTGACGAGGACGTGGAACGGCTCTGCCGCCGCAACTGCCGTCTGCACCGCGCGATCGTCGAGCACATCGAGGGTCAGCGCAGTGGCCTTGCCGCCCGCTGACTGGATCTCCGCGGCGACCTCTTCGATCTCGGATGTCGAGCGTGCGGCCAGCACGACGTGAGCCCCGGCTGCGGCAAGTGCAGCGCCGGCCGCCTTGCCAATGCCGCGGCCGCCGCCGGTGATCAGGGCGCGCTTACCATCGACGCGAAACGACGGTGTGACCGGCAGGGTCATGGCGGCGTCCTTTCGTTGTCTGAAATCGGTGTCAGAGCGGGGCCGTCGCGGCGTCTAGCCAGGGCCTGAACGCCGGCCCGACTTCCGGCGAGATCAGCTCGCGGACGCGGGCATGATAGGAATCGACCGCGCTCCGCTCCTCGGCCGTGAGCAAGCTCGTGTCGATGAGGCGGCGGTCATAGGGGACGAGCGTCAGTGTCTCGAAGCGCATCGTCTCGCGATCACTGCCGGGAAGCCGCTCCGGCTCGCCCACGACCTCGAGGTTCTCGATCCGGATGCCATAGGCGCCTTCCTTGTAGAAGCCCGGCTCGTTGGACACGATCATGCCAGGCTCGAGCGGAACGAGGCTGCGCTTCGAGAGGCCGTGCGGACCCTCGTGCACGCCGAGATAGCTGCCGACGCCGTGCCCCGTGCCGTGATCGAAGTCTAGGCCGTGCTGCCAGAGCGCATGGCGTGCGAAGGCATCGATCGAGGCGCCGGGCGTGCCGCGGGGAAAACGCGCGGCCCCGACCGCCAGGTGCCCCTTGAGGACAAGCGTGTAGTGGCGGCGCATCTCCCCAGTCGGCGTGCCGATGGCGACGGTGCGCGTCACGTCCGTGGTGCCATCCTCGTACTGGCCGCCCGAATCGACGAGAAAGAGCTCGCCTTTGCGCAGGCGCCGGTTACTCGTCTCCGTCACCCGGTAGTGGACGATGGCGCCGTTCGGACCCGACCCCGAGATCGTGTCGAAGGAGATCTCCTTCAATGCCTGCGTCTCGCGCCGGCACTCCTCGAGGTGGCGGACGGCCGCGATCTCGTCGACCTTGCCGCCGTTGCGCAACGCCGGCTTGGCGGACGTCTTCGCCGTCGTCGTCGTACAGGCCACCAGCAACAAGGCAAGGACGATCGACAGGCAGCTCGGGACGAGTCTCATGGTCGGCACGATTCCGGACAAAAAGCGACGCGGCACGGTACCCGACGCACGCGATGCGGGCAAATGCAGCGCAGCTGCAGCCGTCGACCGACTACAATCGGCCTGCTGTCCCGGGCAACGAGGAGACGACGTGAACGACATCCTGATCGGCAAGAGCGACATCGACGTCTGGCTGCG
>DAORNH010000370.1:3453-3789 GCA_035440865.1 Hyphomicrobiaceae bacterium
CGTTCCGGTGTTCCTCGCCGACGTCAAGGGCGATTTCGCCGGGCTCTGCCAGGCCGGCGCGATGAGCGACCGCCTCAAGGCGCGCATCGACCAGCTCGGCATCGAGTGGAGCCCGAACGCGAACCCGGTGGTGTTCTGGGACATCTACGGCAAGCTCGGCCATCCGGTGCGCGCAACCGTTTCGGAGATGGGCCCGACCCTGCTCGGACGTCTGCTCGAACTCAACGATACCCAGCAGGGCGTGCTCGAGGTCGTGTTCAAGTGCGCCGACGACGAAGGCCTGCTGCTGCTCGACCTCAAGGACCTGCGCTCGATGCTGAGCTTCGCCGCGGAAAA
>DAORNH010000371.1:0-3160 GCA_035440865.1 Hyphomicrobiaceae bacterium
GCGCGTCGCCGCCGGCCTGGGAGGAGTCGCCGCGCTGCGTGCTGGCTGTGGTCTCCCCCGGGCGCCCCGGAGCGCAAGCCGGGTCGTTCGCCAGCGCGCGCGGTGCCAGCACGCCACCTCACCGGCGCACCATCCTCGCCACCAGCACGCTTCCCGGAAGGCGTGCCCGGATGATGATGCGGTCCGCCATCCGCGACAGCCGGCGCAGGCGATACGGTACGTAGCCATCGAGTTGTCCGAGGCGATGCAGGATCCAGGTCTGCAAGGAAAACTCGTTGCCGGCGAGGCGGCTCAGCGTGGCAGGGCTATTGCACCGGTAATAGACCGGGAAATTGTCGTACCGCGCGAGGTTCTCGCCCCTCCGCCCGCGCACGCGGTCCAGGTAGCGATCCTTGAGGCGGAGCGCGCCCAACAGCTCGCTGCACCACGAGAAGTAGTGTCGGCGGTCTACCGTGAATGCCCAGAACACTCCCCCGGGGCGCACGACGTCGGCGAGCTTGGCGAAGAAGTCCGCCGGCTGGCGGACATGCTCGAGCACCATGGCGGCATAGGCCAGATCGACCGAGGCAGCTTCGATCGGCGCCTCCTCGAACGTGTACGGGTGCACGCGCGCAAACACCGGCGCGGGCTCGGCGGCCGTGTCGGGTTCGACGCCGATGTAGCAACCGGCGCGCGCGGCGATTGCCTGTTGCCAGATCCTGGCGCCAAGCAAGCCGCCGCCGCAGCCAATGTCGAGGACGGTCGGGTCCGACGCGGCGCCAAGCGATTCGAGATCGTCGACGATCAATCGGGCGTAGAACTCCCCAGGACCTCGCCAGGCGAAGCCGTATCGGCCGGTGACGTCCTGATCGGGCACGCCAGGCCGGAACGGCGGTACGTGGGGGGGCGGATCCAGGTGAGTCATCGCCCGGCAACCGGCGATGACGGCGCCGCAATCTCGGCTGTGCGCTTACTCATTGCGCCCGGAAGACACCTCTTACAAGCCGGACCTGGCCTTCGTCAAGACTGCGTCGGGCGTTCCCGGCCTTCTGTGCGAGATTGTCGACGTACACCGCCAGGCTCAGCTGTCCCGGAGTAGCGGGCGGCACGTTTGCGGTTGTCGCGCTCAAGTGAGCATCGCTGGTGTCCTCCAGGAACTCAACGATGAATCCGGTCGCGCCGAGAAGCGAGCCCATCTCTTCAGCGGAGACCAGGAAGCTGTCGGCCGGGTCAGTGGCCCATGGAAGGGGAAAGTAGGACGTCGGCGCTTCTCCTGCGGCCATCTCCTGGAAAGCGAACCGGCCCCCCGTCTTGAGGACCCGGTAGATCTCCACGTAGAGCTTCTGCTTGTCGGCGATGTTCATGCCGACGTTTTGCATCCAGACGACATCAAACGAGTCGTCGGGAAACGGCAGGTCGAGAGCACTGCCCCTATGCACCTCGATCCGGTCGTCAAGGCCGGTCAGTCGATTCAGCAGCACGGCACCGGCGCAGAAATCGCGCGACATTTCGAGGCAGTCGACGCGGCAGCCGAGCGTGGAAGCGAGCAGCCGGGCGGGACCGGCCAGCCCGGCTCCAATGTCGAGCACGCGGTCTTCGCCCCGAATTCGCGCCAGTTCGAGCAACCCGCGTGAGGCGCCGAGCCCGCCCGTGTGGAAATGGTCAAGCGCCGCCAGTTCCTTGGGCGACAAGCCTTGCTCGGGATTCAATCCGGCGGCGCGGAGGGCCGCCAGGATTCGCGTCTCGATGTCGCGGGCCGAATAGTGTGATTCCAGACCAGCCATAAACAGTCCCTCCTCAAGATCCAGCGTGACGGATCGTCGGCCTGGCAGTAAATGCAGCGAAGGTCACCGCCCGCAAAAAATGGTATTCGGCGGCATCAGCGTCCATTGACCAGAGCAGCCAGCATGGCTGCAGATGTGACGTGCTCGCCGCGCTTGCGTAGCTCCTCGGCGGCGTTGATGCGATCTCGCTCCTCGCGGTTCTGGCCAAGCTTCCACTTTCCGACCAACTGGGTGATCTCGATCTCGATGCCGACGATGGCTGACAACATCTGATCGATATACTCCTTTGATGAATCGCCCATCTTCCAAGGCTTGTCGGACCCGGTGCGCGCCTCATTTGCCCGCGTGAGGCGGGCCACGACACCGCGCACGAACCTTTCGTCATCGCGAATCTTGATCTTTCCGTGAGCGTGCACAGCCTGGTAGTTCCACGTTGGCACTTGCCGATGAAACTCGTGCTTGCTCGGATACCAGTTGGGTGAGACATAGGCATTGGCAGCACGAAAGATCACGAGAGCTTCGTCGCCATCCTTCGCCTCCTGCCATAAGGGATTGGCGCGCGCGACATGAGCGAGCAGATGTCCGCGCTCGCCGGAATCCGGATTCAACTCGAAAGGCAGGTGATTGGCATCGAGTCCGCGCGGCCCATCAACCACGAGCACGCCAAGCGGATATTCGCGGATCACGCGGTGAAGCTCTTCCGCGCGCGTTTCTGCAAAATGCTGAGGTAGGTACATACCGTTCCGTTCACAGGCTCATGAAGGTTAGAGTGTAATCAAGCTTGAACGCGGAGAGAATGCTGCGCATATGGCTGGAACGTCAGATGCCGCGTCTCGTCGCGGCCGACTACTTCTACTTGATCAGATTGCGTTTCAATCTGATTACGTCTCAGGCTCATACCACGTTGGACAAGGCTGCCGGGGGAGCCGCGCAGCGCGCTGTGCTATCATAGGCAGTTCTCGATCTTGCGCTGCTCATTCTGCCCTTTCCTGTCTTCTGCCGTGTTCAACTGCGATCTTCACTGTCACTCTACCTGCTCTGACGGCCTTCTCCCGGCTGCGGAAGTCGCGCGTCGGGCGGCGGCGAATGGTGTCGACATGCTCGCCCTGACCGACCACGACGACGTCGACGGCCTGGCGGCGGCGCGCGAGGTGGCTGACGCGCTGGGTATGGCGTTTGTCAATGGAGTCGAGATCTCGATCGAGTGGGAGAGGCTGCAGATTCATGTTCTGGGCCTGGCTTTCGATGTCGCCGACGCACGACTGAACGCCGGTCTGGCCGCTATCCGCTCGGGTCGGATCGAACGTGCGCGGCGGATGTCGGCGGAACTTGCTCTGGTCGGTGTCGGTGGCGCCTTCGAGGGGGCGATGCGTTATGCGGCCAACCCGAACCTGATC
>DAORNH010000371.1:3397-3783 GCA_035440865.1 Hyphomicrobiaceae bacterium
CGGTGGGCAGGCGATCGAAGTCATGTCGGGAAGTCACACGCCGGAGCATGTCGCTGTCTATGGCCGCCTGGCGAAGGAGTACGGCTTTCTGGCGTCGCGAGGTTCGGATTTTCACGGGCCCGGCGAGAGTTACGTGGATCTCGGCCAGTTGGCGCCCTTGCCGGACGGCCTGACGCCGGTCTGGGAAGCTTTTTGAGCCTTCTGACAAGCCATGGCACAGTATCTTTCAATTCATCCGGAGAACCCGCAGGCGAGGTTGCTGCAAAGGGCGGCCGAGGTCATCGGGCAGGGAGGGGTGATCGCCCTGCCGACTGACTCGAGTTACGCTCTCGGTTGCCAGCTCGGCGACAAGGCGGCGGTCGAGCGCATTCGCAGTTTGCGGGGTG
>DAORNH010000372.1:0-3777 GCA_035440865.1 Hyphomicrobiaceae bacterium
CATATCGACAAGCGGGAAGAGATCAGCCTGATGCTGAAGGACGTTATCGCCGACGTCCGCGCGACGACGAAGGGGAAGCAGCGCCCGCAGCAGCTCGCGGCGATGGAACGGCGGTTCTATCTTGCCGGGACAGCGCCGGCCGAGGTGGTGAAGGTCGCGCCGCCAACGCCATCGGAAAAGGCGAATCCGGTGCCAGAGAAGGCGGCGCCGGCCGCACCCGTTCCGATGGTCAAACGTGTTCAGTCTGCTCCGGGATCGGATCAGATACTGACGATCGAACCGGGCTTGCAGAATGAGCAGGTCATTGCTGTGCTGCTCAACGAGAGCCGCTTGAGCGGCGAGATCACAAAGGCTGTTCCGGAGGGCACCCTGCTGCCAGGGCCCTATGCCTTCAAGATCGGCGACACCCGCCAATCCTTCCTTGATGACCTGGTGCTCGCTCAGAAGCTCCTCCTGCGGCAATTCTGGAAGGAGCGGGCAACGCTCCTCCCGTACAAGAGCGAGCGCGAGGCCGTGATCCTCGCATCGATCGTCGAGAAGGAAGCGGGGCGAGCCGATCAGCGCGAGATGATCGCCGCGGTCTTCATCAACCGCCTGAAGAAGGGCATGAAGCTCCAGTCCGATCCGACGGTCATGTTCGGGCGCAGCAGCCCTCCGGATTTCACTCGGCCGCTGACCAAAGCCGACATCGAAGCCAAGACGGCTTACAATACCTACGTCATCGACGGGCTGCCGCCGGAACCGATCGCCAATCCGAGCTACGAGTCCATCAAAGCCGCCTTCAATCCGGCTGCGACCAAGGCGCTGTTCTTTGCGCCTGACGGCGCAGGCGGGCATGTGTTCTCGGAGACGCTCAAGGAGCATCAGGCGGCTGTTGCGAAATGGAGGCGGATTGCTGCGGCCGCGATGTCGGACAAAGCGGCGGCGATGGTGGATAAGGGCGCCGTGCCGGTTCGCAAACGCGTCATCATCACACTCAAGGGGATTGGTGCGGGAGTAGAGTCCAAGGCTGCTATCGCTGCGGCGCAGGACGAGGTGATCCGCGATCTCGGGCTGACTGGTGACGCCGTCGTGCGACGGTTCGATCTGCTACCGCAGCTTGTGCTCCTCCTCGCCGAGGAGGCTCTCGCCAAGGTTCGCGCGCATCCGCGCGTCGCGCGCGTCGATGATGATCTCAGTCAGCCCTTGCCCGCACCGGTGCCAAGTCCGGGAGACGTCAACTCGCCAAAGAAGGCGCAGACACTGGGTTATGTGGCGGTGTTAGTATCGAGAGCGTCGCATCTGGAAGCCCTTAAGGCGCTCGCAGACCTTCATGCCGCTTATCCGGACATCCTTGGCGGCAAGTCCCTGACGGTTGTCGAGGCCAGGATCCCTACTGGTGTCTGGCACCGCGTCATCGCCGGGCCGCCGGGAAGCATGGAGACTGCGCGCGAAGTTTGCACCAAGTTGAAGGCCAAGGGCTACTCGGGCTGCTTTACGCATGGCTATTGAATTGGGACCTGATGGACGTTCACTCCGCGGCTCCGCCCACCCCCGCACCCGCCGCCTCGCCCGTACTTGTTGCGCTGCCGGTCGCGTGCTATCCGCGACCCCGTCGCATTCGCAGCCGCAGCATGCCGACGGCAGGCTTGCGGTCGCCCGCTCGAGGACACGCCATGACGAGCCACTCCGCCGCCCGTGACCGCGCCTTCTTCGCGTCTCCGCTCGCCGAGGTCGATCCGGCGATCCACGCGATCATCGGCCGCGAGATGGGTCGGCAACGCGACGAGATCGAGCTGATCGCCTCGGAAAACATCGTCTCCAAGGCCGTCCTCGACGCCACCGGCTCCGTGCTCACCAACAAGTATGCCGAGGGCTATCCCGGCAAGCGCTACTACGGCGGCTGCCAGTTCGTCGACGAGGCCGAGACGCTCGCCATCGAGCGGGCGAAGCAGCTGTT
Source organism: Hyphomicrobiaceae bacterium (assembly GCA_035440865.1). GTDB lineage: Bacteria > Pseudomonadota > Alphaproteobacteria > Rhizobiales > Hyphomicrobiaceae > DAORNH01. Next base: position 1,940 of record DAORNH010000372.1, read on the forward strand.
CGGTTGCCGCCACGCCAACGTGCAGCCGAGCTCCGGCAGCCAGATGAACCAGGCCGTGTTCCTGGCACTCCTGAAGCCTGGCGACGTCTTCATGGGCCTCGACCTCAACTCGGGCGGACATCTGACGCACGGCTCGCCCGTCAACATGTCGGGGAAGTGGTTCAAGGTGGCGCCTTATGGCGTCCGCCGGCAGGATTGCCTCCTCGACATGGAGGAAGTGGAGCGGATCGCACGCGAGGCGAAGCCGAAGCTGATCATCGCCGGCGGTACGGCCTACTCGCGCCACTGGGACTTCGCCCATTTCCGCCGCATCGCCGACAGCGTCGGCGCGATCCTGATGGTCGACATGGCGCACTTCGCGGGCCTCGTTGCCGGCGGCGCGCATCCTTCGCCATTCCCGCATGCCCATGTCGTCACCTCGACGACGCACAAGTCGCTGCGCGGCCCCCGCGGCGGCATCATCCTCTCGAACGACGACGACATCGCCAAGAAGATCAACTCGGCCGTGTTCCCGGGCTTGCAGGGCGGTCCGCTCATGCACGTCGTCGCCGCCAAGGCGGTCGCGTTCGGCGAGGCCCTGAGACCCGAGTTCAAGGCCTACGCCCGCCAGATCGTCGACAATGCGCGGGCGCTCGCCGCGACGCTTCAGAGCCACGGCCTCGACATCGTCTCGGGCGGCACGGACAATCATCTGATGCTCGTCGATCTCCGTCCGAAGAGGGTGACGGGTGCCGCCGCCGAGAAGGCGCTTGGGCGCGCCCACATCACCTGCAACAAGAACGGCGTGCCCTTCGATCCGGAGAAGCCGTTCGTCACCTCCGGCGTGCGCCTCGGCACGCCCGCCGGCACGACGCGCGGCTTCGGCGTCGCCGAGTTCAAGGATATCGGCCGCATGATCGCCGAGGTGGTCGACGGGCTCGGCCGGAACGGCGAAAGCGGCAACGCGGCGACCGAGGCACGCATCCGCGATGAGGCGACGGCACTCTGCCGTCGCTTCCCGATCTATCCCTGACACGCCATCCCGCGAGCGAAAGGCAAACCCGAGCCATGCGCTGCCCCTACTGCCAGGGTGAGAACACGCAGGTTCGGGACAGCCGCCCGACCGACGAGAACGCGGCCATCCGCCGGCGGCGGAGCTGCCCGGATTGCGGCGGTCGCTTCACGACCTTCGAGCGCATCCAGCTGCGCGAGTTGATGGTCGTCAAGCGCTCGGGCGAGCGCGTCCCCTTCGAGCGCGTGAAGATCGAGCGCTCGGTCGGCATGGCACTGCGCAAGCGTCCCGTGCAGCCGGATCGCGTCGAGCGGCTCGTTACGGGAATCGTGCGCCAGCTCGAGAGCAGCGGCGAGGGCGAGGTGCGCACGAGCGAGATCGGCGCCCTCGTCATGGAGGCGCTGCGCGGCCTCGATCCCGTCGCCTATGTGCGCTTCGCCTCGGTCTATCGCGACTTCCGGGATGCGGCCGACTTCCGCGCCGTGCTTGACGAAATCGCCAAGGCGCCGGAGGCGCGCGCCGAGACGGGCGACGTTCCGCCGATCGTTTCGCCCGAGGTGCCGCGGCACTGATGGCGCACTCATCCGACGATACCGCCTTGATGCGCATCGCACTCCGCATGGCGCGGCGTGGTCTCGGCACGACGGCGCCCAATCCGTCCGTCGGCGCGGTGATCGCCGATCCCGAGACGGGCGAGGTCATCGCGCGCGGCTGGACGCAGCCGGGCGGACGCCCGCATGCCGAGACCGAGGCGATCCGGCAGTATCGCGAGTCGCTGCCCGAGCAGGTGCGCACCCTGTTCGACCGCTTCCAGTTCTGCGACCTCGCCATCAAGGTGGTGGGCGTG
>DAORNH010000373.1:0-1191 GCA_035440865.1 Hyphomicrobiaceae bacterium
GATCTCGATGCGGCGATCGAACTCGTCCGGTCGGCCGGTGAGGAGCGCGTGCACGGGAGCATCGAAGCCGAGGGCTGCAGCCGATTTCGGTATGTCGTGCACCTGCCCATCGGTGATCATGATGACGCCGGCGAGCCGGTCGGTCGGCACGTTGGCGAGCGCGCGGTTGAGATCGAGGAACAGGTTCGTGCCGCTAGTGTCGCCGGCGGGGCGCGAGGACGAGACCCATTTCACCTGCAGGCCCGGGATGGCCTTCAGCTTCCCCTCGAGGTCGGCCTTGATGGCAGCAGTCTGCTCAGGGCGGCCGGCGAGCGTCTGGCTGGCGCTCTCGTCGGTGACGACGATCGCGATGTTGGCGAGGCTCTCGCGCTCCTCCTGGCGCAGCGTCGGGTTGGCGAGCGCGGTCAGGAGCGAGGCGAGCGCGAGGGCGCGCAGCACCGCGCCGCGCATGCGCCGGAAGAGCAGCAGGCCGACCAGCAGTGCGGCCACGACCACGGCGACCCAGAACAGGGGGCCGGGGATCATCGGGGCAAAGTCGATTGTCCAGCTCATCTCTCGAACTCTAGCTTGTCGGAGCGCTTCGGCAGCGCTGCCTCAATTGCTGGTGCCGAGCCGCTCGAGCAGCATCGGGATGTGCACCTGATCGGCCTTGTAGTTGCCAGTGAGGGCGTACATGGCGATGTTGATGCCGACGCGGATCGCGAGCTCGCGCTGGGCATCACCCCCGGGCACGACCGGGAACATCGGCTGGTTGCGATCGTCGACGGCCCAGGCGGCGGCGAAGTCGTTTGAGGTGATGAGGATCGAACTCACGCCATCGACGCGGCGGGCCTTGCGTGTCGTCGAGGCACTGGTCGCCTCGGAGCTTTCGGCCTCGACCCAGAGCGGCCCGCCGTCGAAGCGGCCGGGGAAGGTGCGGATGAGGTAGAACGACTTGGTCAACACGTGGCCTTCGGGCACTGGCTCGAGGCGCGGGATGTCGAGGTTGCCGATGAGCTTTTGCAGCGCCGTGCCGCCGCGGCGCATCGCGAGTTCCATCGGCACGCCGGTGCCGTGGTCGCGCGTGTCGAAGATGATCATGCCGCCGTTCTTCATGTAGGCGTCGATCTTGGCGAGGATCGCCTGCGGCAGCGCCTCCACGCTCGATAGCACGGGCCAGTAGAGGATCGGGAAGAAGGCGATCTCATCGGT
>DAORNH010000373.1:1261-3770 GCA_035440865.1 Hyphomicrobiaceae bacterium
AGGCCCTTGAGGCCGGCACGGCTCGTCTCGTCGACGGCGCGATCGCCCGTGATGACGTAGGCGAACGAGACCTTTCCGGTGGCCGCGATCGCCACCTGCTCGTCGCGCGAGCGCGGCGGCGTGAGACCTGGCGGCTGTGGCGATTGGCCGAGGCCCTGGGCAGCGGCCGGCTTGGCTCCGTCGAGCGCTCCGAGCAGTGCGCCACCGAGTGCAAGCGCGACGACGAGTGCGGCGGTGCCCCGCGTCGCGAGGCGCTGGCGCCAGAAATTGCCCATCTGCATGAGGATCACGATGATGACGTCGATCAGGAGCAGCGACAGGGCGATTGTGAGGAGGTCGGGCTTGAGGAGCCGCTGCGTGCTCCCTTCGTAGGCGCGCCGCTCGATGCCGGACGGAAGCCCTGAGAGCGGCCTAAGCTCGGACTTCACCCCGATCAGGTTGAAGGCGCGCGGTACGCCCTGAGGCCCGTAGTAGCCGGGCGGATGGTCGAGGGACGGCTTGATCGTCGCGAGCGACTTCATGGCGATCGCCTGCGCGGTCGGGGGCGGGGCGCGCAGGATGCCGAAGCCGTCCAGCACCTGTGAAGGAGCGAGGACGTCGGCGCCGGCACCACTGACAACGCGGCTCTGGTCGGCGACATCGGCGTCGCCCGAGCCGAGGCTCGACATCGTGCCGAGAGTTGCGAGCCGGCGCAGCATCTCAACGAAGAGGCCGGACATCGGCAAGTTCGACCACTCGGAATTGGCGGTGACGTGGAAGAGGACCATCTGGCCTTCGCCGAGCTTCTTCGCGGTGACGAGCGGCGTGCCGTCCTTGAGGCGCGCCCAGATCTTCACGTCGGGGCCGAGCTTCGCCGGATCGGCGAGCACCTGCCGGCTCACCTGCACGTCGGCGGGTACCTCGAGGCCGACAAACAGGCTGTCCTCGGAGAAGCTGGCGAGTGGCTCGGGCTTCGACCACGAGAGCGCGCCGCCGCGCGTGAGGCCACCGGTGCGCAGCTCGACCGGGATCAATTCGTCGCCGCCACGCTCGAGACGGGGACCGGCGAAGCGGACGAGCACGCCGCCCTTGCGCACGAACTCCTCGATCCGCGGGCGCAGGTCGCCGGGTAGCGTGCCGATGTCGGCGAGGACCATCACCGAGACGTTGCGCTTGAGCACCGTCTCGATGGCGGCGGGCAGCGTTGCGTCCTTGGTCGGCACGAGCTCGGAGTAGGGCTGCAGCGCCTTCTGGATGTAGTAGAGCGGCGCGAGCAGCGGCTGCGCCTGCTCCCGGCTCTCGCTCGAGATGAGGCCGACGCGATGCCATTGCGAGCGGGCATCGAGCAGGTGCACCGCGCCCGCCGAGCGCTCGGAGGCGATCTCGAGGCGCGTCACCTGGTTGCGGATCTCGAGCGGGATATCGAAGGCGACCGACGTGCGCTTTTCGCTGCCGAAGAAGCGGAAAGCTACTTCGCCGAGGCGCTGGCCGCGACCGGAGAAGGCGTGCACGAAACCTGCCCGCGGTCCGCCCGCAGCGCGGATCACGGTCGCCTCGAGCTTGCCGGCAGCACCGACTCCCGAGAGGATGCCGAGTGCCTCGTCACCTGCCGTCGTCTCGACGAGGCTTACCGACGAGCCGCTGCCGAGAGCGAGCAGGGTTTCGGCGAAGACGCGGCCTTCGCCGCTGTGGTCGATGCCGTCGCCGAGCCAGACGACACTGAGGCCCGAGGGAGCTGACGGACCGAACGCTTCGCGGATGCGCTTTGCCACCTCGACGCGATTGGGCTCGAAGGGTTGCGGCTGGAGGGCTGCGGCGGTGGAACGTGCGGCACCTGGCGGCTCGATCTTGAAGGTTTGTGCCTTCGAGGCGAGTGCTGTCCCGGCGATCAGCACGGGCCGTCCGGTCGCCTCGGCCTCGTTGATGTAGCGCTCGACGAGGCGGGCGCGCTCCGACCAGCGCGTGCCGGCGGACCAGCCGTTGTCGACGACCAGTACGACCGGGCCGGCGCCCTTCAGGCCCTGCTCGCGATTGGGGTTCAGCACGGGCTCGGCGAGCGCCAGGATGACGAGCGCGGCGGCGAGCATGCGCAGCAGTACGAGCCACCACGGCGTCTTGTGGGGCGTGCGTTCCTTGTTCTCGATGCCGACGAGGATCCGTGTTGCCGGAAACTCGATCTGCTGCGGACGCGGCGGCACTGCGCGCAGCAGCCAATAGATGATCGGCAAGGCGAGAAGGCCGAGCAGCAGCACGGGACTGAGGAAGCCGAGCGCGCCGATGGTCATGAGCGTGACGCCTCTTTCGATGCGGATGGGCTCGCGCGCCAGCGGTAGTTGTCACCAGCACCCTGCAAGCGGCCGATCAGCGCGAGCAGCGGCTCGGAGGCCGGCCGGTCGGTGTGGTGGACGAGGAAGGTCCAGCCGAGACGGGCGGCGTGAGCCTCGAGCTCGGCTCGGTGAGCGATTAGCTTCGCCCTGTAGCGGTCACGCAGGCTCTCGGTGCGGTCGGCGATCCAGCGCGTGCCGTCCTC
>DAORNH010000374.1:0-3739 GCA_035440865.1 Hyphomicrobiaceae bacterium
GCGGGTCAGGTCGTTCATGCCGTCTTCGCTAACTGTGTCTGGCCGGCCTGGGTCCGTTTGACCGTGATCGGGCCGCAGGACTCGGTCTGCTCCCAGGCCGCTTCGCCCTTCTTGTAGAGGTCGAGAATCTCGTCGGGCAGCAGGCCCTTCGCCATGCTCATCGGCAGGTAGGGGATACCGGTCTTCTCGACAAGCGCACGGATGTCGTCGTCGGCTTGCGCATAGGCGGCGCCCTTTCCGAGGATGATCAGCGGCTTCGTCGCACCCTTGAGGAGAGCAAGCGCGCGATCGATCGACTCGAGCGAGGGAATGTTGCGCGGCGCCGGATCGACCACCTTGATGAGCGACTTGCGGCCGGCCTCGGCGTTCATCGTCTGTCCGAAGAGCTTTGCCGGGAGGTCGAGATAGACGCCGCCGGGGCGCCCAGAGACCGCCGCTCGGATGGCACGCGCGATGCCGACGCCGATGTCCTCGGCGTGCAGGACGCGATAGGCGGCCTTCGACACCATCTTGGCCACCGCGAGCTGGTCCATCTCTTCGTAGTCGCCCTGCTGCAGGTCGACGATCTCGCGCTCGGAGGAGCCCGAAATCAAAATCATCGGAAAGCAGTTCGTCGTCGCATGCGCGAGCGCGTTGAGGCCGTTGAGGAAGCCGGGGGCGGACACAGTGAGGCAGACGCCCGGCTTCTGCGTGAGAAAACCCGCGATGCTCGCGGCATAGCCCGCGTTCTGCTCGTGGCGGAAGGCGATGACGCGCATGCCCGCCGACTGCATGTAGCGGCCGAGGTCCGTGATCGGGATGCCGGGCACGCCATAGATGTTCGTGATCCCGTTGAGCTTCAGCGCGTCGATGACGAGGTGGAAGCCATCGGTCAGGTCCTGGGTCTGGGGCTCGGACGACATCTGCTGTTTCTCTCCCTGCATGCTTTTCTGTTCTGGACGCGTCTCGTGTCGGGGCGCGTCGCGGCGAATGCGGTCAGTCGAGGTCGACGTAGCGGTCGACGTGGTCGCGCAGGCGCAAGGTGTGCTCACGCACGAGCCGCTCGGCCCGCTCCGTGTCGCGCGCCTCCAGCGCCGCGACGATCTCCATGTGATCGACGATGGAACGCCGCGCCCGATCCTGCTCGAAGATTGTGCGCTGGCGGATGGCCCGGACGTGATGGAAGAGTCCGTCCGTGATCTGGACGATGAGCGCGCACTTTCCGAGGCCGATGATCGCCTGGTGGAAGCGGATGTTGGCGTCGGAGTATTCGCCCATGCGGGCGGCGAGCGCATCCCCCGCGAAGGCATCGATATGGGCGTGCAGGCCGGCGAGTTCCTCAGCGGACGCCTCCTTCGTCGCAAGGCGCGCCGCCATGCTCTCGAGGGCGGCCCACACCGTGATCATGTCGAGGATCTCGGCCTTCGTGCGCCGGACGATGAAGATGCCGCGGCGCGCGACGATCCTGACGAGCCCCTCCTGATCAAGCTGAGCGAGGGCCTCGCGGAGAGGCGTGCGCGAGATGCCGAAGCGGGCGGACAGGTCGCGCTCATCGAGGCGCAGCTCGGCATCGCTCGCATAAATGTTCATGTTCATGATCGCCGACTTCAACGCATCGTAGGCGCGAGCCTTGAGGCTCAGTCCTTCGGCAATCGGCTCGATCTTGAGAGCGGTTCCGGACATCGACAAGCACGCGTCCTCGAGAAAACAGGTTGAATGGAACATCGCCTTCCCACTTGGCACATGGCATACCATACGCCAGTACCATCATCAATGGTAGCTGTGACATGGGACGCATCGACTCTGCGACACAGCGATTGTCGGCCATTTGCCTCGCCAATCGAAAGCTGTTCGGTGCTCCGCTGACAGATCGAATTGGTGCTTGCTGGCAGATGGGCCCTGTGCATATGGTATACCTGTTGGTCGTTCTCTACAGATGTCCTGGCGGGCCCGCTCATGACCTCGACGGACGCGGACAATGAATGATCCGCACGTGAGCCGGCAGTGTCGGGAATGCACCTGAGACGATAGACTACACGGGGTGGAATGCAGGCAGTAGATGACAAGGCCGAGAACGGCCGGCGTCGACTGCACGGGGAGGTAGAGCGTGGAAGAATTCGCGTCCCTCTTTCAAGGGTTCGCAACGGCGCTGACGCCGTTCAATCTGGTCCTGATGTTCACCGGCATCCTGCTCGGCGTGATCATCGGTGTGCTTCCCGGACTCGGAGGCGCCAACGGCGTCGCGATCCTGCTGCCGTTGACATTCAGTCTCGCCAAGGCGCCCGGCGGCGCGACTTCAGCCATCATCCTCCTCTCGTGCATTTACTGGGGCGCCCTCTTCGGTGGTGCCATCACCTCGATCCTGTTCAACATCCCAGGCGAGCCTTGGTCGGTCGCCACCACCTTCGACGGCCATCCGATGGCGCAGCAGGGTCGCGCGGACGAGGCGCTGACGGCCGCCTTCACCAGCTCGTTCATCGGCGCCTTCGTCGCCGTGCTCGTGGTCACATTTCTCGCGCCGCCGATCGCCAGGTTCGCGGTGAAGTTCGGGCCACCTGAGTATTTCGCGGTGTTCTTCCTCACCTTTGCGAGCTTCGTCGGCATGGGCAAGGGCAGCGCGGCGAAGACGATTGCCGCCATGTGCCTCGGCTTCGCGCTCGGAGCCGTCGGGCTCGACAAGGTGACCGGCACGCTGCGCATGACGTTCGATCAGGAGCACCTGCTCGGCGGCTTCGATTTCCTCATTGCCGTCATCGGCCTCTTCGGCCTCGGTGAGATCCTCTCGTCCATGGAGAGCGGCCTCAAGTTCGGCGGCACACAGGCGAAGATCCGGCTGAACGCTGTGCTGCATACCTGGAAGAAGCTGCTCGCCTATTGGGTCACCTCCATCAGGAGTTGCATCGTCGGCTGCTGGATGGGCATCACGCCGGGCGGCGCCACGCCGGCCTCGTTCATGGCTTACGGTCTCGCCAAGCGCTTCTCGCCGCGGGGCGACAAGTTCGGCAAAGGTGAGATCGAAGGCGTCGTCGCACCCGAGACCGCGGCGCATGCGGCCGGCACGAGCGCGCTGCTGCCGATGCTCACACTTGGCATACCAGGGTCACCTACCGCCGCCGTGCTGCTCGGCGCGCTCCTCATGTGGGGGCTTCAGCCCGGCCCGATGCTCTTCGTCGAGCAGAAGGATTTCGTCTGGGGCCTGATCGCCTCGATGTATCTCGGTAATCTCGCCGGCCTGATCGTGGTGCTCACGTGCGTGCCCTTGTTCGCGGCGATTCTGCGCATCCCCTTCTCGATCATCGCGCCGATGATCCTGGTGATCTGCGTGGTCGGCGCCTACACCGTCAAGAACAGCATGTTCGACGTCTGGGTGATGCTGCTGTTCGGTGTCGCAGGCTACGGCTTCAACAAGCTCGGCTATCCCCTCGCCCCGCTCGTCCTCGCCATCATCCTCGGCGACAAGGCGGAGGAGGCATTCCGGCAGGCCCTGCTCGGCAGCCAGGGCAGCCTGCTCGTCTTCTGGTACGACGCTAATACCGGCATCAACTGGCTCGCCGGCTCGATCATGACGCTCGGCTTGGCGCTCATCGCCATGCCGATGTTCGAGTGGGCTCGAGGCCTATCGCGTCGCCCACCGCCGGCTGCCGCGGCAGTCGCGCCGGCAGCCGGCACGGGCCCGAGCAGCGGCAGCGCGTCCAGCGCCGCCGCGCCGAGCAGCCCTGCGGTCGCCAGAGCGAGTGCAGCCGTGCAACCTGTGGCACCA
>DAORNH010000375.1:0-3734 GCA_035440865.1 Hyphomicrobiaceae bacterium
TCTGGCTGGGCGTCGAGAGCGTCTTCGCCAGCCAGCCGCGCCAGGTGCTCGAGAACATCTGCGCGAAAGGCTGCATCATCCGTCTCAACGACAACGACAACGAGGACGACGAGTACGTGCTCGACGGGACGGAGATCGTCGCGATCCAGGACGGCACGCTCTATCTCGACGGGCCCGATAATCCCTCGCAGCCCAATGTCGGCACCGAAGGCCCGAAGGGCGCCGATCCGAAGGCGCCGCCAAAGGCTGTCGACCCCAAGGCCGGCGACCCGAAGCCCGCGGCGCCCAAGGCCGACGAGCCGAAGAAGCAATAAGACGCGCAGGAGCACTCGCTGCGCGGAGCCCTGCTCGGCAGGGCCGTTTCAACTCATCGAGCTCAGCTCGCCATGCCGGCGGCGATGAACTTCGCCTCGATGTTCTCGCGCGTGAAGGGCTTCAGCACATAGTCGTCGGCGCCGGCGGCGAACGCGCGCGAGATGTCGACGGGATCGTTCTCCGTCGTCAGGTAGATGATGAAAGGCCGCTGCGATCCGTGCATGTGACGGTAGGCATTGAGAAAATCTAGGCCGCCCATCACCGGCATGTGCCAATCGACGATGATCGCGTCGGGCCGCTGGGACTGGCAGAGCTCCAACGCCTGCTGGCCGTTCTCCGCCTCGGCCACCTCAAAACGCATTCCTTCGAGGATCTGTCGCGCCACCTTGCGGACGACACTCGAGTCGTCGACGATCAGACAGTGCTTCATGGCAAGCCCCTGCACGTTTCCGAGGCAGCGCGAGAATTCGTGCACGCCCCTTCCTGCACAGTCGGCAAGATTGGTTAATTTTCTGCGAACCGAGCGGGCTCCGGCGCGCCTTTCATGTCGGCGAGCTGAGGCCGGCCAACCGAGGTCTCGTCTCCGGAGCAGCCGGCAGTTGGCCGGTATCGTTCCTTTGATGCGCGCGGCCGTACTGCAAAGCTTGCGGCCTCTGCGGCGCCACGAATGCTCAAACCGCTCATGGCTCCGTATGACAGAGCGTTTGACGCCCGTCGGCGCTGCATGCGAGCTTCGGGTGATCAACACAAAGGAGTAAACTCATGGCGGGCAGTCAGCCGTGCCTCGATGGCAAGGTCGTGGTGGTGACGGGGGCAGGGCGCGGCATCGGACGCGAGATGGCGATCCTCGCCGCCAAGGAGGGCGCGAAGGTCGTCGTCAACGATCTCGGCTCTTCCGTCGACGGCGAAGGCGCGTCGAGCCAGCAGCCCGCCGACGAGGTGGTCGAGACGATCCGCAAGGCCGGCGGCAAGGCGGTCGCCAATTTCGAGAGCGTCTCGGAACCGAAGAGTGCGGAAAACATCATCAAGACTGCGATCGACGCCTTCGGCCGCGTCGACGGCGTGATCAACAACGCCGGCATCCTGCGCGACCGCATCTTCCACCGCATGAGTGTCGTGGACTTCGATCAGGTCATCAAGGTGCACCTCTACGGCGCCTTCTACGTCTCGCGCGCCGCCGCCAACCACTTTAAGGATCAGAACGGGGGTGCCTTCGTGCACTTCACGTCGACCTCGGGCCTCGTCGGCAACTTCGGCCAGGCGAACTATGCGGCGGCCAAGCTCGGTATCGTCGGCCTCTCCAAGTCGATCGCTCTCGACATGCAGCGCTACAACGTGCGCTCCAACTGCATCTCGCCGTTCGCCTGGAGCCGCATGATCGGCACCATCCCGACCGAGACAGAGGCGCAGAAGGCGCGCGTCGAGCGCATGAAGCGCATGACGCCCGACAAGATCGCGCCGCTCGCCGTGTTCCTGTTGTCTGATCTCGCCAAGGAGGTTTCGGGGCAGATCTTCGGCAGCCGCATGCACGAGATCTTCCTGTTCAGCCAGAACCGGCCCGTCCGCTCCGTGCAGCGCGAAGCGGGCTGGACGCCGCAGACCATCGCCGAGCACGCGCTCCCCGCGATGAAAGCCTCCTTCACGCCCCTCGACCGCTCGGCCGACGTGTTCAGCTGGGATCCGGTGTGAGGGAAGGAAGCTCGAGGGGCGCCGCCGTCGTGCTACAAGCATGCTTTCAGCACGACGAGTGGCGACCGGGGGCCAGGGTGAGTATCAAGATCGTCGAAGGGGCGTGATGGCGGATTGGGGGCAGGTGCGGACTCACTAGGCGCAGCAAGACGTGCGTCGCGCAAAACTGGATCATCATGCAAGCCGACCTTGAACGGATAGCGATTGGCATCGATTTTGGCACCCTTGAGCACGATCGCTGACCGGATCATCGCGTCGCTCTGTTGACGTTGAGTCATTAGGCTCGCTGAACGTCAGGAACTTCTGCATATGAGGTTGACCAGATCAGGCCGGATCGACCAGACAGATGGAATACTTCCTCAACCTCTTCTCGCCCGAAACGTGGTCAGCGTTCCGAGCCGCAGGCAGAACCATCAGCGGGTTTTCTCGGCACCAGAAGACGCATGCGCAGCGGTCGCTTCAACCAGGTAACATTTTTCTCTGCTATCTCGTGGGCCTCGGCAGATGGTGTGGAGCACTTGAGATCGAGTCAGAGGCGTTCGTCGACGAGGCGCCAATTTTCAAGCCAGTGTCCGACCCCTTCGTAGTTCGGTTTCGCGTCACGCCTCTCGTAGTCCTCGCCCCCGAGCATGCGCTGCCAATGCGCGAACCGAGCCTGTGGAACCGGTTGGCTTGGACAAAGGATAAAAGTCCTGGGGCTGTCGGGTGGGGAGCAAACTTCCAGCGCTCGCTCCGTCGTATGCCCGAAGAGGATGGAGCTTTTCTCCTCGACCTTCTGACCAAGCAAGCCCAAACGCTGAAGCCATATGAGTTAAGTGGCAAAGATCGCAGGGCACTGAACCGAGCAACCGTGCGGACCGCGACGGGAGAACTGCCTGTAGAAATTCCAGATGGGGACGATGAGACGGAGGGGCTGGCTGAAGACAGGGTGAAAGAACTCGAGGTTCGTCAGTCTCACAAAATCCAGGCGATGATCGCCGAGATCGGCAGTAAGATGGGATTCAAGATTTGGCTACCAAAATCTGACCGCGAGCGCGTGAAGACAGCCACGTCGTATGACCTGAATGCCACCATAATAGAAATTCTGCCAATGAACTACAACGATGCCACGATCCGTACGATTGAGCAGATCGACGTGATCTGGCTCAAAGGGCGTTCGATCGCTCGAGCATTCGAGATCGAGCACACAACCGCCATTTATTCTGGCCTCCTGCGCATGGCAGACTTGGTGGCACTGCAACCCGATATTGATATTCCACTTCACATCGTAGCGCCCGAGTCACGACAATCGGCCGTACTGGATCAGATAAAGAGGCCTGTTTTCAGCCTATTGGAGACCGGGCCTCTTTCGGATCGCTGTAGTTTGCTAACCTACGATGATATTGAGGAAATTGCCGCCAAGCCCGACTTAGCGCATATGCGCGATAGCATCTTGGACGACTATCAGGTGTTCGCTCATTGATGCGAATACCCAACAGCATTCAGAGCGCCTTAGGGTCTGCTGTCTGCTCAACGTACGGTTTCCAAAGGCCAAGGCCTTTGGCGGGGCTATCGGGGCGGAGCCCCGATAGCTCCGCTCACGCTGCTCACCTCCGCCGGATGATCTCGCTCCAGCGGCGCGTCGTGTGACACTCGGCACAGTTCGGGCGGCGGCCGCGGTGCGGGTCGTCGGCCTTGTGGCAGGCGATGCAGGCGCGCGTGGAGGCCGCCGTCGCAGCCGGACTGCCGCT
>DAORNH010000376.1:0-213 GCA_035440865.1 Hyphomicrobiaceae bacterium
CCGCGCCGGCGGCGCCACCCGTCGCAACCGCTCCAATGCCGCCCGCCACCGGCCCCGCCATCGTCCCGCCCGGCACGAAGCCGGGGCCGTTCGAGGACCGCATGTCGGCGCTGCTCGACAAGATGCCGGCCAAGCCTCCGCAGCCCGCTGCACCAGTCGCCCTCGCCCCGCCCGGAACCAAGCCCGGGACGCTAGTGAGATCGTGGGAAGCGC
>DAORNH010000376.1:234-3733 GCA_035440865.1 Hyphomicrobiaceae bacterium
ATCGCAGGACGGCCGTACAATCGTCAGTGGCAGCTGGGACAACTCGCTTAGGCTCTGGGAAGCGTCTACGGGGCGACTGATCCGCACGCTCGAGGGACACGGCAACTCGGTGTTGTCCGTCGCCATATCGCCGGACGGCCGGACGATCGCGAGTGGCAGCAATGACGATACGGTGAAGATCTGGGAAGCATCGACAGGCCGGTTGCTCCGTACGTTCGGAGGGCACAAAAGTTCGGTATTGTCCATCGCCATGTCGCCGGACGGCAAGACGGTCGTCAGCGGGAGCGCAGACAAGACCGTAACGCTCATCGATGCAGCAACGGGCAGGTTGGGCCGGACGTTTGAGGGCAACAAGAACTGGGTCAGCTCCGTTGCCGTGTCGCCGGATGGCAAGACGATCGTCAGCGGGGGCTGGGACAAAAAGGTGAGGCTTTCGGAAGCTTCGACCGGCCGGCTGATCCGCACATTCGACGGGCATGCAAACCTGGTCGCATCTGTGGCGGTGTCTCCGGACGGCCGGACGATCGTCAGCGGCAGTGACGACAGGACGGTGAAACTCTGGGCGACAGCGACGGGGCGGTTGATCCGCACGCTCGAAGGGCATGCTGCTGGGGTGTCCTCCGTCGCTGTGTCATCAGACGGTCGAACAATCGTCAGTGGGAGTACCGACAGAACTGTAAGGCTATGGGAGTCATCGACTGGGAGCTTGATCGGCATGCTCGAAGGCCATGGCCACGCGGTGCACAGTATCGCGGTGATGCCCGACGGGCGCCAACTCGTGAGCGCCGGCTGTGAAGCCTTCGACCGCGACAAAGGACTGTGCACCCGCGGCGAGATCAAGATTTGGTCGATGCCGTAGAACTGAGCCCTCGCGAAGCCCAACAATTTCGGTCTCACTCGGGGCCGGTGGGCAACGCTGCGCGCAGCGCCAACCTACGTCCGAGTTGAACCGCCCGCGCCGCTCGCCCCACCATCGTCATCCTCGCCAAGGCGAGGACCCAGGTCACCGCGCGTGGGACCGTAACGGCCACTCCGACGTGCCCTGGGTGCCGGCCTTCGCCGGCATGACGGAGTGGGTGGGGCATCGTGGCGGCTCTATCGTAACCGCTTCCCCACACTCGTCATCCTCGCGAAGGCGAGGACCTTGGCCACGGTGTGGGCCATAAGGCTCCGCTCGCCAAGGCGTTGCGCCCGCGCCCGGTGCCATGGAACGGCCACTCCTCCGGGATGCTCCCCCGACATTGCTTCGGCTGGCTTGCATGAGCCATCCGGGACACTGGCCTCGCCAATCGACCCGGCTGGCATGATTGAGGCCGCCGGATTGCACCGGCGGCCTCTCGATGTTTCTTCGCTGCAGCGCCCGACGGATCAGAGCGAGCGGACCACGGTCTCGACCTGGAAGCACTCGATCACGTCGCCCTTGCGGATGTCCTGGTAGTTGGCGAACGACATGCCGCATTCCTGGCCGACGGGCACCTCGCGGACATCGTCCTTGAAGCGCTTCAGGATGGCGAGCGTGCCCTCGTGAATGACGACGTTGTCGCGCAGCAGGCGGACGCGCGCCCCGCGCTCCACCTTGCCTTCCGTCACGCGGCAGCCGGCGACCTTGCCGACCTTCGAGATGTTGAACACCTCGAGGATCTCGGCGTTGCCGAGGAACAGCTCGCGCTTGGTCGGGGCGAGCAGGCCCGACATCGCCTTTTTCACGTCGTCCACGAGATCGTAGATGATGTTGTAGTAGCGGATCTCGACGCCCTGATTGTCTGCCGCCTGCTTCGCCTGCGCATTGGCGCGCACGTTGAAGCCGACGATCACCGAGCCCGATGTCGCGGCGAGCGCCACATCCGATTCCGTGATCCCGCCGACGCCCGAATGGACGATGCGGGCCGCGACCTCGTCGGTGCCGAGCTTCTTCAAGGCGCCATTGATCGCCTCGACCGAGCCCTGCACGTCGCCCTTCACGAGGAGCTGGAACTCCTTGCGATCGGCGCTCTTGATCTGCTGCATCATCTGCTCGAGCGTGCGCACCGAGCTCGCGGGGCCGAGCGTGTCGCGGCGCTTGCGCGAGCGGTACTCGGTGAGCTCGCGGGCGCGGGCCTCGTTCTCGACGACGGCGAACTGGTCGCCGGCCTCTGGTGCCGTATCGAAGCCGAGCACCTCGACAGGAACGGAGGGGCCCGCCTCATCGAGCGTCTTGTTGCGGTCGTCAATGAGTGCACGCACGCGCCCCCAGGCATGGCCGGCGACGACGATGTCGCCGACACGGAGCGTGCCGCGCTGCACGAGCAGTGTGCCGACCGGACCGCGACCGCGCTCGAGCTTCGCCTCGATCACGAAGCCTTCCGCCGAGCGTTCCGGGTTCGCCTTGAGGTCGAGGATCTCCGACTGGAGCAGGATCGCCTCGAGCAGCTTGTCGAGGTTGGTGCCTTTGATCGCCGAGACCGGGACATCGAGCGTCTCGCCCGACATGCTCTCGACGACCACCTCGTGCTGGAGCAGCTCGGTCGCGACGCGGGTCGGGTCGGCGTCGTGCTTGTCGACTTTGTTGATGGCGACGATCATCGGCACATTGGCTGCCTTCGCGTGATTGATCGCCTCGACGGTCTGCGGCATCACGCCGTCGTCCGCCGCAACGACCAGGATCACGATGTCCGTCACCTTGGCGCCGCGGGCGCGCATGGCGGTGAAGGCCTCGTGGCCAGGAGTGTCGATGAAGGTAATCTTCTGCCCGTCCGCCATCGTCACCTGGTAGGCGCCGATGTGCTGCGTGATGCCGCCCGCCTCGCCGCTGGCGACGCTCGTCTTGCGGATTGCGTCGAGCAGCGACGTCTTGCCGTGGTCGACGTGGCCCATGATCGTGACGACGGGCGCGCGCGACTTGAGATTGCCGTGGTCGTCCTGGGCGCCGATGAAGCCTTCCTCGACGTCGGCCTCCGAGACGCGCCGCGGCTTATGGCCGAACTCCGTCGCGATGAGCTCGGCCGTATCGGCGTCGATCACATCGTTGATCTTGTGCATCGCGCCCTGCTTCATCAGGAACTTGATGAGGTCGACGCCGCGCTCGGCCATGCGGTTCGACAGTTCCTGGATGGTGATCACCTCGGGGATGATCACCTCGCGCACGATCTTCTCGCGTGGCTGCTGCACGCCCATGGCGCGCAGCTTCTCGCGCTCTCGCTTCCTCTTCAGCGAGGCGAGCGAGCGTTCTTGTGCCTCGCGGTCGAAGTTCGAGATGGTGAGCTTGACGCGCTCGCGGCGCTCCTCCGATGACTTCGGCTGCGGGCGCTCGACCTTCACGACCTTCTTGCCGCCGCGCGGATCCACCTTGCGAGCGGGTGACTCCTCTTCCTCATCGTCCACCGGCTTCCGCGCATGCGTCGGCGGGCGCTTCGCCGGCTCGACCTTGCGGACGGCCGCGTCGCCCCGCTTCTCCTCACGCGACGGCGGCGGAACGGGCGGCGCGTCGACCTTGATCGTGATATTCGGCGGACGGCGCGAG
>DAORNH010000377.1:0-3671 GCA_035440865.1 Hyphomicrobiaceae bacterium
ACGGTCTGGCCGGACCTCCCAGAGCTCTTTCAGGCCGATGCCGTACTTCTGCGGTTGCCGCCCCTTGTCGAGAGCGAACTTGGCGATCAGCTGCTTGGCAAGCGAGCCGCGCGCTCCTTCCGCGATCACGGTGTACTTGCCGCGCAGCTCCATGCCGCGCGTGAACGCGTCCTTCGGCTGGCCGTCCCTGCCGACGCCCATGTCGCCTGTCGCGACACCGACGACCGAGCCGCGCTCGTCGTAGAGCACCTCGGAGGCGGCGAATCCCGGGTAGATGTCGACGCCAAGCTCGGCCGCCTGCTCGCCGAGCCAGCGGCAGAGCTGCCCGAGGCTCACGATGTAGTTACCGTGGTTGCTCATCAGCGGCGGCATGAGGCGGTTCGGCAGGCGGAGGTCGCCGGAGGGGCCGAGGTAGATGAAGCGGTCGTCCGTCACCTCGGTCTCGATCGGCGCACCTTTCGCCTTCCAGTCGGGGATCAGCCGGTTGATGCCGATCGGATCGATAACGGCGCCGGATAGAATGTGCGCACCGACCTCGGAGCCCTTCTCGATGACGACGACGGAGAGTTCGGAGCCCTTGGCGGCAGCGAGCTGTTTCAGGCGGATAGCGGTCGCAAGGGCGGCTGGCCCGGCGCCGACAACCACGACATCGAACTCCATGGCCTCACGGGGTGGAAGATCCGCGCTGGCCGCCGCTCCACTCTCAGCCCCGTTCTTCGACATCTCGACCTCTCGCTGAGCCCCGACGCCGAGCCCGCCCGCCGGCCGGCCCGCTCGATCACCGCGATCGATTAGGTCCGCCCGCGCCCGGGCGTCAAGCCGAAGAAACGCGGATCAGGGCGTCAATGAGCCCGGCTCACACAAAAGCCGACAGCGTCGAGCAGTGCGGTCCGCGGCGCGCCATCGGGGAAAACGGCGAGCGCGTCGCGGGCGATCGTCCCGTAGTGGCGGGCGCGGTCGAGAGTCGCCTCGATCGCCCGATGACGGCGGAGGAGGCCGATCGCGTGCTCGAGATCGCCGTCGCCGATCTCGCCGCGGGTGAGCGTGCGGGCCCAGAAATCCCGTTCAACCTGGCTGCCGCGGCGATAGGCGAGAATGATCGGCAGGGTGATCTTGCCCTCGCGGAAGTCGTCTCCGACCGACTTGCCGAGACGCGCACCGTCGCCAGCATAGTCGAGGGCGTCATCGACGAGCTGGAAGGCGATGCCGAGGTTGCGACCATATGAACGCAGCGCCGCCTGCACCTCGACGGGCTTATGGGCGATCGCCGGCCCGACCTCGGCGGCGGCGGCGAACAGCGCCGCGGTCTTGGCATCGATGATGGCGAGGTACTGGTCCTCGGTCGTTGCCGTGTTCTTGGCTGCGGCGAGCTGCATCACCTCGCCTTCAGCGATCACGGCAGCGGCGTTGGAAAGGATCTTGAGGGCCGGCAGCGAGCCGACGTCGACCATCATGCGGAAGGCCTGTCCGAGCAGGAAGTCACCGACGAGCACCGCGCTCTGGTTGCCCCAGATCATGCGGGCGGCCTTCTTGCCGCGGCGCATATCGCTGTCGTCCACGACGTCGTCGTGGAGGAGCGTTGCCGTGTGCATGAACTCGACAGTCGCCGCGAGGCGGATGTGGCCCTCACCCGAGTAGCCGACCAGCTTGGCGGCAGCGATCGTGAGCATCGGGCGGAGCCGCTTGCCGCCCGAATCGATCAGGTGGTGCGCGAGCTTTGGAATGAGCTCGACGTCCGAGATCGCCTTGTCGAGAATGATGCGGTTGACCGCACGCATGTCCTCAGCAACAAGCGTCAGGAGCGGCTCGAGGCTTGCAGCCGGCTCGCGCGCTTCATCGAGGGGGACGACGACTCCCAAAGCTGGCTTCCTGATTGATCCGCTCATATGACCCATCGAACGAACTTTTCTACCCGGACGGCTCGCTGCCGGATCACGTCAGATTGCCGCATCTTGGAGGTCGGCGGCAACCCGAGCCGCGGCTCTCGGTTCTTGGCGGGCGGTCCAGATGCCACAGCCTGACACGATACCGCCCGATGCCAGCGATGACCGATTTCTTGGGGGGCGAATTGTCCTGCGTCAACCGCGCCGGGGCTATCGGGCGGGGCTGGACGCGGTGCTGCTCGCGGCGGGGGGCGCTATGGTCGATGCGGCGGGCGACACCGGGAGCCGACGGATCCTCGACCTCGGTGCAGGCGTCGGCGGCGCCGGGCTTTGCCTCGCATCCCGGGTTGCAGAGGCTCACGTGACGCTCGTCGAGCGGGAGGCGCAGCTTGCCGCCCTCGCCCGGCACAATGTGTCGACGAATGGTTTCGACGATCAGGTAGACGTGATCGAGGGCGATGCCGAGAGCCGCTGGTCCGCACTGGCCGCCGCTGGTCTCCAGCGGGAGAGCTACGACAACGTCATCTGCAATCCGCCATTCTACGCCGACGCCTCTGGCACCGCGCCCGCCGCACACCTCAAGGCAATGGCGCACCAGATGGCCACGTCGGGACTGCAGCTCTGGATCCGGACGCTTGCAACCGCGGCAGCGGCGGGCGGAACACTGACACTCATTCATCGAACCGAAGCGCTTGCCGACGTGCTCGGCGCGATCGGGGACCGGTTCGGCGCCATCGGCGTGCTGCCGATCGCACCGAGGTGCGGAAAGGACGCCATTCGCATTCTCGTGCGCGGCGTGAAGGGCAGCCGGGCACCATTGCGGCTCGCCTCGCCGCTCGTCTTGCATGACGCCGAAGGGAGGTTCTGCCCGGAGGTCGACGACATCCTGCGCAATGGGGCAGCACTCGTTTGGCCGTAGACGCGAAACCGGCGCATGTCCGATAACGGCGGGCGAAAGCACGCGGAGACGACCATGGATCTCATCCAGCATTTGCGGGCTGCCGCAGAGCACGAGACGAGCTATTTTCGCAGCCATCTCCTGAAGGAGGATGTCGCGCGCCTTGAACGGGCGGCCAGTCTCGCCCGGATGCTGCCCGACGAGGCCTCATATCTCGCGCAGGCCACCAAGCTCGGCTGGACTGCCGACGACCGCCGAACGCACGAGCTGATGCCGGCGCTGAAGCCATTCCTGATTGCGTTTCGCAGGGCCGAGACCGGAGGCCGTACCGACATCGGACCCGAACTGCTGGAGCTTTGGCGCGAACTCGACACACTGCGCATGGCGCGGCTGGTCGGATGCCTCTCTCGCGTGCCCACACCCGAGTGACGCAGCACGTCTTCGCAACCGTTCCCTGAAGGAGCCGCCGACATGAGCAAGATCATCCTGGTGACCGGAGGAGCGCGCGGCATCGGCGCGGCAACGGCCCGCCTCGCTGCCGCACGCGGCTACGACGTCGCGATCAACTACGCCTCGCGACCGGATGCCGCCGAGGCCGTCGCACGCGACGTGTCAGCTGCCGGCCGCCGCGCCGCGATCTTCAGGGCGGATGTGGCAAGCGAAGCGCAAGTGAAAGCCATGTTCTCAGGCATCGACCGCGAGCTCGGCCGCATCGACGTGCTTGTCAACAACGCCGGCATCCTGCACCCGATGTCCCGGTTCGAGGAGACGCCTGAGGGCCAGTTCGAGGCGATGTTCGCCGTCAATGTATTCGGGGTCGTCTATGCGACGCGCGAGGCGATCCGGCGCATGGCGCCCCGGCACGGCGGCAAGGGTGGCGTGATCGTCAA
>DAORNH010000378.1:0-3025 GCA_035440865.1 Hyphomicrobiaceae bacterium
CGAGGCGGCGTGGCTCGCAGTCCTCCTGCATCAGCTCGGGGAAGGCGCGCCGACCGAGCACCAGATTGGCGAGGGCGAAGTGCGGCGTCTTGACGAGGAAGCGGAGGCGCGCTGCAAGCGCATCGACGCGATAGGCGACGATCATCGGCGTTCCGGCAAGCGCCACCTCGAGCGTCACCGTGCCAGAGGCCGCGAGCGCGGCGTCAGCGAGCTTGAAGGCGGCAAACTTGTCGTCCTCGCCTTCGATCAGCTGGGGGCGCACGGGCCAATCGGCGGCATGGGCCGCGACAAGATCGCGGACGTGCGGCAGCACCGGAACGAGCACCTGCGGACGAAGCCCGCGGCGGATGAGCTCGGCAAGCGCATCGCCGAATGGACCGGCCAGACGCTCGATCTCGGAGCGGCGGCTCCCCGGCAGCACGACGAGGGTCTTGCGGCCCGCATCGAGGCCCAGGCGCTCGCGCAGGCTCCACGGATCGAGCGCACCGATCCAGTCCATGCGCTCGACGAGGGGATGGCCGATATAGCTGCACAGCGGACCACCGAGACGGCGGTGCACCTCTGGCTCGAAGGGCAGCAGCGCCAGCACATGATCGACGTAGCGGCGCATGCGCGGCGCCCGCTTCGGCCGCCATGCCCACACGCTTGGCGAGACGAAATCGATGATGGGGACGCCGGGCAGGCGTCGCCGGATGCGGCGCGCGATCGGATGCGTGAAGTCGGGGCTGTCGATGATGACGACAGCATGCGGAGCCGCGGCGACGGCCGCATCGACGGTCTGGTAGACGCGACGCACGATCCGCGGCAAACGTCGGGCGATGGCGAGCGGACCCATCACGGCGACGTCGGACAGCGGGAACAGGGAGGAGAGCCCCTCGCGCGCCATGGCCTCGCCGCCGACGCCGTCGAACTGCAGCTGACCGGGTCGCCGCGCGGATAGCGCCGCCATGAGCTTCGCGCCCAGCGCATCGCCCGAGTGCTCGCCCGCGATCAAGACGATGCGAAGGCCGTCCGCGTCTCCATCCCTGTGGCCGTGGACGTCCTTGGCTGCGGCCATGTCAGGTCCGGACCGCAAGTCGGGCCCTGATCCGCACGGCCTCGGCCTCGAGCGCCTCGCGCGGGGCGCGGGGCGGCGGGCGAAAGGTCAGCGTATCCTCGGCGATGTAGCGTCGCGAAGTGATGTCGTGCTTCTCGTGCAGCGGCACGACATGAGCATGCACATGGGCGATGTCACCGCCGCTGTAGAAGAAGCCGACACGATCGACCCCATGGACGGATTTCAAGGCCCTGGCCAGGTTCTGGCCGAGGCGCATCATATGCATGGCAAGCGGCTCGGGAAGCGCATCGAAGTAGGGCAGATGCAGTTTCGGGATGATAAGCGTATGCCCTGGCCGCAGCGGCTCGATGTCGAGGAAGGCGAGCGTGTCGGCATCCTCGTGGACGACGACGGCCGGGATAGCCTTCGCACCAATCCGGCAGAAGAGGCACGTTGTCCCACTCATGGCTGCAGTTCCTGGGCAGCTGCCGGCACGATGCCGGCGAGGAATTCCGCAAGGTCCTCGGTCATGTGATGGATGTGATCCGGCACGCTCGTCCATGAGCGGATGCGCTGCTGCACCGGGTGGTCGACCTTGCTCGAGTGGACGAGCACCGTCGTCATGCCGAGGAGGTGCGCGGGCTCGAGATTGTGCGGCATGTCCTCGAACATCGCGCAAGCGCCCGGCTCGATCCCGTGCGAGGCGATCAGGCGGCCGTAGCTCTCCGCCTTCTCCTTCGGCAGGAAACCCGAATCGACGATGTCGATGATGTCCTCGAAGAGGTCGAGGATGCCGAGCTTGCCAGCGACGCGCTCTGCATGCCGGTGGGATCCCGCCGTGAAGATCAATTTCCGCCCCGGCAGACGTTCAATCGCTGCGCGCAGCGCCGGGCTTGCGGGAACGGGTGTCAGGTCAATCTCGTGAACGTAGTGCAGGAAGTCGGTCGGGTCCATGTTGTGGACCTGCATCATGCCGGCAAGCGTCGTGCCGAACTGGCGGTAGTAGGCCTTCTGGAGATGCTTGGCGTAGTCGTAGGGCACCCCAAGAAAACGCTGGATGTACTCGGCCATGCGTCGGTCGACCTCGGCGAATAGGTTGCATTCGGCCGGGTAGAGCGTGTTGTCGAGATCGAAGATCCAGGTCTCCGTTCGATCAAAGCCGCGCCGCGGGGACGCGCCGGTGCCGCTGGATGAGCCACGCTGGGTCATGACATCTCGGGAGACGTGAGTGATCAGACCTGATAGCCCGATCAGGTCGGATTCGCCACAGGCAGCTGCGACCGAAGCTGCGGCCGGCCACGCCCAGCGATGCCGCCGATGCGCATTCAAGACCCTCCCATTTCGTTACGGACGGGCATACTGCGCGGCAAGATCTTGACTCTGCCGCCGACTTTACCGATTTTTCCTTGGCCTCCTCTCCAATCCTACCTGGATTGTCGAGGCGGGATCAGCGCGGCAACCTCGCCGCACTGGTCGATCCGGCCGCGGCACAGGCTCATGCCAGCAGTTTGGCACGGGGCTGCGCGGATCGGTGACAGCAGCACACGTCAGCAACAGCCCAAGGAGACGCCACATTCGCCGTCCAATGCGCGCAGCGCCTGAGAAGGAACAGACCGGCCCGAAGATCAATGATGCGATCCGGGCGAGAGAAGTTCGATTGATCGACGAGACCGGCCAGAATGTCGGCGTCGTCAGTCGTGTCGATGCGATCGCCAAGGCGACCGCGGCGGGGCTCGACCTCGTCGAGATTTCGCCCGACGCCAATCCACCCGTTTGCAAGATACTCGATTTCGGCAAGTTCAAGTTCCAGGAGCGGAAGAAGGCCGCCGAGGCCCGCAAGAACCAGAAGGTCGTCGAGATCAAGGAGATCAAGCTCCGACCGAACATCGACGACCACGACTACGACGTGAAGATGCGCTCCGTGAAGCGCTTCTTCGAAGAGGGTGACAAGGTCAAGATCACGCTGCGCTTCCGCGGGCGCGAGATGGC
>DAORNH010000378.1:3153-3645 GCA_035440865.1 Hyphomicrobiaceae bacterium
GGTCCTGGCGCCCAAGTAGCGCAGACGATTCGCGATCTGCGTCGGCGGCCTGCTGATTGGCGTCCAGCAGGCCGGCCAGACAGAGATTGGGCTTGTCGAGGCGGGCGCGTACCGCGGCGCGGCGAGATCGTTGGTTGTCAATATTTGAGAACAACTCTCATTTTGTGATTCGGTCGAAATTCTCGACAACTTCCACGAAGTAGGCGATTCCTTTCCCTGCTGCGACGATTCGCAGCGTCCTGCCGTGGTTGTGCCAGCAGTCTCATCGCTGGTGCGGCCAGGTCGAGACAACGGGAGCCCAAGGGCGAAGGGAAGGGAGTGCAGCATGGATCCAGCAGCACTTGTCGTCATGCTGGTCGTCGTCTGGTCAGGCAGCTCCTTTGCTCAGACGGGGTGGCTGCCGGCGGGGTATGGGCTGCTGCTCACGACCCTCGTGTACAGCGTGGCACTCTTCTGGTCGATCATGACTTCGCGCGAGACGGTCGCGCCCTC
>DAORNH010000379.1:0-290 GCA_035440865.1 Hyphomicrobiaceae bacterium
AGGTCGGCACGAGGGCGCCGGCGATCGCCGCCTGGGTGACGACGGCGCGGGAATAGCGGGTGTGCAGCCCGTCGAGCACCGAGGCGATGCCGCGCGCCTGCTCGATCACCTCGCGGAGGTCGTTGCCCGTCCGCCCCTCGCCCGTGGCGAGCTTCAGGACGCAGTCGTTGAGACCGGCGCGGATCAGGTAGTCCTCGAGCGCGCGCTCGTCCTTCAGGTAGGTCTCGGACTTGCCGCGCATCACCTTGTAGAGCGGCGGCTGCGCGATGTAGAGGTGCCCCCTCTCCACG
>DAORNH010000379.1:315-3350 GCA_035440865.1 Hyphomicrobiaceae bacterium
AGCAGCAGCGTGCGGATGTGGGCGCCGTCAACGTCGGCGTCCGTCATGATGATGATCTTGTGGTAGCGGAGCTTGTCGAGCTTGAAGCCGCCCTCCTCGTCGAGTCCGATTCCGGTGCCGAGCGCCGTGATGAGCGTGCCGATCTCCTGACTCGACAGCATTTTGTGGCGCTGGACGCGCTCGACGTTCAGGATCTTGCCGCGGATCGGAAGCACGGCCTGGAACTCGCGGTTGCGGGCCTGCTTGGCCGAGCCGCCGGCGCTGTCGCCCTCGACGATGAACATCTCGGTGTTGGCGGCGTTGCGGTCCTGGCACTCGGCAAGCTTGCCCGGCAGGTTTGCCATGTCGAGGGCACCCTTGCGGCGCGTCAGCTCGCGCGCCTTGCGGGCGGCCTCACGCGCCTGCGCGGCCTCGACGATTTTGCCGACGATGAGCTTCGTCTCTTTCGGGTGCTCCTCGAACCAGGCGCCGAGCTGATCGTTGACGATGCTTTCGACGACAGGGCGCACCTCGGAGGAGACAAGCTTGTCCTTGGTCTGGCTCGAGAAGCTCGGCTCCGGCACCTTCACCGAGACGATGCAGGTGAGGCCCTCGCGGGCGTCGTCGCCGGTGAGCGATATCTTCTCCTTCTTCGACTGATCGTCGGCGTACTTGCCGATGCTGCGCGTGAGCGCGCCGCGGAAGCCCTGAAGGTGCGTACCGCCGTCGCGCTGGGGGATGTTGTTGGTGAAGCAGAGCGTGTTTTCCGAGTAGGCGTCGTGCCACCAGAGCGCCACCTCGACGGCGATGCGGTTCTGCTCGCCGCGAATGAGGATCGGCTCGCCGAGCATCGGCTTCTTCGAGCGGTCGAGCCAGGCGACATAGGCCGCGAGGCCGCCCTCGTAGTGCATCACCTCGGTCTTCACGTCGGCGTGACGCCGGTCGGAAAAGGTGATCTTGACGCCCGAGTTCAGGAAGGCGAGCTCGCGCAGGCGGTGCTCGAGCGTCGCATAGTCGAAATCGGTCTTGGTGAAAGTCTGCGGGCTCGGCAGGAAGGTGACGCGGGTGCCGCGCCGTCCCTTGGCGTCGCCCGTGATCTTTAGCGGGCCTTGCGTCGCGCCGCCGTCGGCGAAGCGGATCACATGCTCCTTGCCGTCGCGCCAGACGGTTGCCTCGAAGGTCGTCGAGAGCGCGTTGACAACCGCGGCGCCGACGCCGTGCAGGCCGCCCGAGACCTTGTAGGCGTTTTCCTGCTCCTTACTGTTGTCGAACTTGCCGCCGGCATGCAACTCCGTGAAGACGATCTCGACTGCCGTGCGCTTCGCCTCGTCGTCCCTCTTGACGCCGACCGGAATGCCGCGGCCGTTGTCCTCGACCGTAACGGAGCCGTCCGGATTGAGGCTCACCTGGACGTGGTCACAGTAGCCGGCGAGCGCCTCGTCGATCGCGTTGTCGACGATCTCGTAGACCATGTGATGGAGGCCGGTGCCGTCGTGCACATCGCCGATGTACATGCCGGGCCTGACGCGCACCGCCTCGAGGCCTTTCAGGATGCGAATCTGGCTTTCGTCGTAGCTCGACGCATCGGCTTTCGGCTGCGGCTCGGCGCTCATGGCAGGGGGTTCCGTAGAGGTCGTCATTTCACCTGCCGCAGTATAGCAGGCGGAACCCCGTTCCGGGTGATAAATCGTCCTCGGGGACAAGTTCCCACAGGCAATTTTATCGAAGCGATATCAATATCTTGAGATCAGGTCGCGGGGGATCGGGACGGGCCCTGCACAATCGCCGTGGCGAGGCCAAGCTGCGAGGCACGGAACCGGTAGCGAGACCCCCGCCGAGCCCCGCCAGTTCCGGCCTCGAAAAGCTCATGCCGTCTCGCTCGTCCAGAAGCCGAATTGCCTGAACGTCACCCCCTGCCACCAGGTCGTGCCGAGATGGCCATAGGTGAAATTGCGCGAGCCGGCGTTGCTCTGGAGCGGCTGGGTCACCTTGCCCGCCGCACTACGCTTGGCCTTCTGCTCACCGTGCTCGGGCGCGATGATCTGGATGTGCCCCGGCCGCTCCATGTCGGTCCGCTGCGCGCAGATGATGCCGAGCCGCCCCGCGTTGACCTCGGTCTGCAGGACATCGGGATCGAACACGCGCTTCCAGCCGAAGTCGGCACCGTGCTGCTCGAGCCACTTGAAGATGTAGTTGGCCCGCACTTCGTCGACAGTCGCGTTAATCTTGGCTTCGACGGTCTTGCCGGCCTTCAGGTCCGCGATCGCGCGCGCGTTCCACCACACACGCGGGACGTAGCAGCCCGCCGTGTCGGCGATGTCGTAGACGTAGATGTTGCAGAACGTCTTGCCGCCGCCCGGCTGCCAGCGCAGGTGCGCGTCGTTGCCGACATCCATCCAGTCGATGATGCGTAGTATCCCGGCAGCCTTGCCGCTCCCATGCGTCGAGGGCCGCCCGGGCTTGCCGGATTCCTTGATCGAATGTGTGCGCGTGCCTGTCACCGACCGCTTCTCCGTGGCCTTGGACCCCATGTCGGCTGCGGGCAGCCGTCCGGCCGTGACGCTCGCCGAAGGGAAGGCGGTCGAGACGGGCCCGAGAAAGCGCGAATTGACGTGGCCGCGCAGCTGGGTGCCGGCAATCGTCACTGCGATCTCGAACCAGCCGGCGACGCCGCTGTTGGCGAGTTTGTCGACCGGCGTGCCCTGGGCGAGCGTTGCGATAACGTTCTTCTTGGTGGGGTCCGGCGCCGAGCGCAGATTGAGCTGGGGAACGACAACGGTGTGGGTCGGCATGGCTTGCTCCGAATGGTCATGATGCGAAAAAGGTAGACTGCAAAGGCATCGAGAACGCGGACGATAGCGAATCCGGAGCGCGGCGAACAGACTGATCGCGCCGCGTCTCGGGTCAGGCGGATGCCGGCCGAGGCGCCTCGAGCGAAATGCGGAGCGCTCTGCCGGCGAGCACCTCGAAGGGCTCGGTGTCGGTGCCGGTCATCCAGGCCTGCGCGCCGAGGCGGAGGAGGCGGTCGAAGAGACCGCGGCGGCGGCTTTGATCGA
>DAORNH010000379.1:3371-3627 GCA_035440865.1 Hyphomicrobiaceae bacterium
CGTCGAGGAGGAGGAGGGGCGGATCGCCGCCGCGCCGTTCGCGAAGGAGCTCGGCCTGGGCGAGAAGGACGCCGACAAGGAGCGCCTTTTGCTCGCCGGTCGAACTCGCGCTTGCCGGCATCTGCTTTGGGCCATGCTTGACGACGAGGTCGGCGCGGTGCGGGCCTTCGAGCGTGCGTCCGGCCGCGCGGTCTCTGTCGCGACCGGCCGCGAGCGCTGCAGCGTAACGGTCCTCGACCTCGACGGCGGGACGTGC
>DAORNH010000380.1:0-1426 GCA_035440865.1 Hyphomicrobiaceae bacterium
GCGATCGTGCGCGAGCGCGTGCGCCAGATCATGGCCGCCGGCTTCGACGGTCTCTATCTCGATCGCATCGACACCTGGGAGAACGTGTCGGCGCCGGGCGGATCGCGCCAGGCCATGATCCAATTCGTGATCGAGGTGATCAACTATGCGCGGAGCCTCAAGGGCGACGCGGCGATCATCGTCCAGAACGCCGAGGAACTCCTGACCAGCGACAGCTATGTCGCGGCGATCGACGGCCTCGCGAAGGAGGACCTCTTCCACGGCGTCCATCACGACGGCCGGCGCAACCCATCTGGGATGGTGTCCGAGAGCCTCCGCCTCTTGCAGCGATTGAAGGCACGCGGCAAGACGATCTTCGTCATCGAATATCTGACCGGCAGCACTGCCGACGGCGTTCGGGCCGAGATCCGCAAGGCCGGGTTCGTGCCGTTTTTCTCGAACCGCTCGCTGACGGGCAGTTGAGGCACCCCATGCAGCCTGCAACACGATCCACACACAAGCTGCAGCGGATGATTGACCTCCGCTCAGCACGCGGCTCGCGCGAGTTGCCATCCTCGCGCGGTCAATCGACTTTCGAATATTCGAAACTGCGAATACAGTGGCGTCTTCGCACAGCAGCAAGGCGCAACCGATGGCACCGACCTTCCGCGTAGTCGATACAGGCGTCCGCGAGGGACGCCTGCAGATTGCCTTCGACCAGGCCTTGATCGAACTGCACGCGGCCGGCGAGATCCCGGACACGATACGCTTCCTGCGCTTCCAGCCGACGGCGCTGATCGGCCGGCATCAGGCGCTCTCGCACGAGTTGCATCTAGATCGTTGCGCAGCCGAGGGCATCGGCCTCGTGCGGCGCATCACGGGGGGCGGCGCAATCTACCTCGACGAAGGCCAAGTCGGATGGGAGGTCGTGCTGTCGCGGAAGCGCCTCGCCATGCCGACGCTCGGCGACTACACGCGCGCGATCTGCGAGGCCGTCGCGTTTGGCCTCTCCGAAGCGTTCGAGATCGACGCCCGCTTCCGCCCGCGCAACGACATCGAGGTCGGCGGCCAGAAGATCTCCGGCACCGGCGGCTTTTTCGACGGCGACACGCTGTTCTATCAGGGCACAGTCCTCGTCGACGTGGACCCGGCCCGCATGATGCGCCTCCTCAATGTCCCCGAGGCGAAGCTCAAGAAGCGCGCGCTCGACAGCGCGGAGGCGCGCGTCACGACCTTGAAGGCACTTCTCGGCCGGGTCCCCTCCGTCGCGGAAGTGCATGCCGCAGTGCTCGACGGACTTACGCGGAAGCTCGGCATCGTCTGCGCACCGGGACCAATCAGCGAGGCGGAAGAGCGGAAGGCGAAAGCGCTCCACGCCGAGCTCATCGGCACCGAGGCGTTCCTGCGCGAGATCGACGACCCGAAGGCCGGCGCCGAGACCGGCCAT
>DAORNH010000380.1:1545-3623 GCA_035440865.1 Hyphomicrobiaceae bacterium
CGCGCCTCGTCCTCGACCTCGAAGCGAGCCTGCGCGGCGCCCTCATCGCCGACCTGGGCCCGAGCGTCGACCGCTTCTTTGCCGCAACCAAGCCCGACATCCTGACGATCCCCCCCGCCGAGCTCAAGGCCGCAATCGAAGAGGCGGCGAGTAGGATCGGGGTGTAGGGGCGTCGACCCTGAGGGGGCGAACGGGGCTGGTGGCGCGAGTGAGCCAATTCGCCCGGCAAAGGTGTCTTCCAGCGCTTTCTGTTGCCTGCGGCAGCAGGCGGATGCCATTGAAGATTCCCGCATGATCTTGCCCAGACCTCGCCGATCCGCCTCGAGTGAAAGTCATGAGCACACGCCCGCGCCTGGTGCCCGAACTTGCGGTGACCGACATTGTTGTGAGCCGCCGCTTCTGGTGCCAAATCCTCGGATTCAAGGTCCTATACGAGCGTCCGGAGGACGGATTCGCCTATCTCGATCTCGACGGCGCTGAAATCATGCTCGATCAGCGCGATGGTGGGGCGCCTGAGCGGGTCGGCATCTGGGACACTGGACCGATGGAGCGGCCATTTGGGCGCGGCATCAATTTTCAGATCAGGCTGACTGACTACGACGCGACGCTCGCACGTGTCCGTGCAGCCGCCATCGCCATCCACTTTGGACCAGAGGAACGCTGGTATCGGCGCGGCGACGAGGAGGTTGGTGTGAAGCAGTTCCTCGTTCTCGATCCCGACGGATACATCGTGCGCCTGCAGCAGATCATCGGGCGCCGACCGCGAGTGTGACCTACCCCACCCTCGGCTCCCGGGCCCGACTGCGCTATGGTGGGCGCACCTCACTCACGGGAGCCTGCCATGACGCCACCGTTCACGACGCGTCCGGAGCTGCGCGGCACGTTCGGTGCCGTCTCGAGCACGCATTGGCTGGCGACGGCCGCCGGCATGGCGATGCTGGAAAGGGGCGGCAATGCCTTCGACGCCGCGGTCGCGACGGGCTTCGTCCTGCAGATCGTCGAGCCGCATCTCAATGGCCCGGGCGGCGAGGTGCCGATCATCCTCCAGCGCGCGGGGCGCGAGCGGCCGGAGGTGATCGCCGCGCAGGGACCGTTCCCTGCGGCCGCGCATGCCGCACGGCTCAGGTCCATGGGGCTCCACCAGATGCCGGGCACGGGGCTCCTGCCGGCGGTCGTGCCGGGTGCCTTCGACGGCTGGATGCTGCTGCTCCGTGACTACGGCACGCTTTCACTCCGCGAGGTGCTCGCACCGGCCATCGGCTATGCCGAACGCGGGTTCCCGCTGGTTCCCCGCATCGTCGGCACGATCATTCCGGCCGTCGACTGGTTCAAGACGGAGTGGCCGAGCTCCGGTGCCGTCTGGCTCGTGAACGGCCGGCCGCCGCATCCCGAGAAGGCCTGGCGCACGCCCGCCATCGCCGAGACCTACCGGCGCATCCTCGCCGAAGCCGAGAGCGCGGGTGCCGACCGCGTCGCTCAGATCGAGGCCGCGCGGCGCGCCTTCTACAAGGGCTTCGTCGCCGAGGCCGTCGACAACTTTTTCCGGAAGGAGCTGCGGGATTCGACCGGCCGCCGCCACGCGGGGCTCCTCACGGGCGACGATCTCGCGCGCTACTCTGCGACCATCGAGGCGCCGCTCGCCGTCGACTATCATGGCGTCCGCGTCCACAAGCTCGGCCCCTGGACGCAAGGCATCGTCGGGCTGCAGACGCTCGAACTCCTGAAGGGCCACGACATCGCCGCGCTCGATCCGGTCGGCGCGCCTTTCATCCATCTCGTCGTCGAGGCGCTGAAGCTCGCCTTCGCCGATCGCGAGACAGTCTACGGCGCACCCGAGGCCTGCGAGAGCCCCGTCGAGCGGCTCTTGTCCCAGGACTACGCGAAGGCGCAGCGCCGGCGCATCGGCCCGAGCGCGTCGCTGACGCTCGAGCCCGGAGGTTTTCCGGGGGCGGCTGAGCGCATGCGCCGCGTGCTCGCGCAGGCCGGCGTCGAGACGCCGGTCGGGCCCGGCGGCGGTGAACCGACCTTCGCGCCGCTGCCGCCCGAGTGGGGCGACACCTGCCACCTCGACTGCGTCG
>DAORNH010000381.1:0-256 GCA_035440865.1 Hyphomicrobiaceae bacterium
TTCACCTCGATGAATTGGCGCTGGCCCGGCCCGCGACCCAGCCGATAGAGGCGAAGGGTCTCGTCGCCGAGGACGAGATGAAGCGTCGCCTCGCGCGGCAGTCCGGCGATTGTCGCGCGGTGGCGGAAGACGGTATCGGATGTCAAGTAGAGGGTGAGTGGGCCCTTGCCCGCTGCGATTCTGCCGCGCGCCGGCACAAGGATCGCGAGCGCGCGCTCGAGCTCGGCTGCATCGGCCGCCGTGACGACCTCGCCCG
>DAORNH010000381.1:278-2641 GCA_035440865.1 Hyphomicrobiaceae bacterium
CGTGCCTTCGACGGCGAGCGGCACGCGGCCCTTGTCGTCCGGCGGCCGCTTCATGATGTGCGTCGCAGCATCGAGCGTGCCGGCTGCAATCGGGGTCGCCGGCCCGATCAAGCGCTCCAGCCATCCGGGCCGGTCGGCCGCCGCCGCACTGCTGAGGAGGACGAGCATGACCAGCGCCGGAATGACCGACGCCAGCAACATGCGCATCTGCCGGAACAAGTCCATGGCGGCTCGGCGATTGCCGTTCAGAGGATCGCCTCGAATAGCGCGGCCGAGCCGAGTCCGTCCAGCGTGCCGGAGACGGCCGCCGCGACAGGCAGGCGTCGCGTGGCCGGCGCACGGATCATCTGGGTGAAAAGCCTTGCGAGCAGGATCGCACCGGCCGCGCCATGGGCATGTCCGCGGACAAGCGCGCCGCCGTCCGCGTTGACGAGGTCCTCATCGATGTGAGCCGCACGCGCCGTGACAATCGCCTCGAGCGCCGACGTGTCGCTCATCTCGATGCCGGCGAGACGCTTCCAGAGTGCCGCAGCGCTGCGCTGCTTCAGGTGAGCAACAGCGTGAGCTGCTCCGGGGAGTTGCGTGGGATCGCCCGCCGTCATCACGGCATCGGTCACTCTCAGCGCCGGAGGCTTCCCGAGATGGGCATGCACGGCGTCGGAGACGATCACCGCGAGTGCCGCGCCGTCGGCCGGCTCGGCCGTGTTGGCGCCAGTCAGCGTGCCGCCGTCGATCAGCGTCTCAGCCTCGTCGAGCGCATCGTCGCGCCGATGGCTTGCGGACTCGTCTCGCATTTCCTCGGCAGCGGTGCGGACCGCGGTGATCTCGCCGGCGAGGCGGCGCTCGCTCGCGGCTCGCGCGATCCTGAGCAGGGCGCGGGTCACATAGGCGTCCTGCTCGGCGCGTCCGATGCCGAGCCGCCGTGCAATCGCTTCGGCAGCTTCGATCCCCTCCTCGGGAGCGGCGGGGTCCCATTGCGAGGACGTTGGCGGAAGGAACCTCGGCAGCTGGTGGGCGCCGCGCGGGCGGGCGACGCGCCATGGTGCGGTCGACAGCGCCTCGGCGCCGCCTGCGATGACGCACTCGGCCTCGCCGGCGACGATGGCGCGTTTCGCAAGGATGATCGCGTCGAGACCCGAGGCGGCGCCGCGATCGATCGTCATCGCGGGCGTGTCGGACCCGAGCCCCGCGACCATCGCGATGAGCCGCGCCGGATTGGCGCCCGCCGCGCCGTTGCCGACGATTACCTCGTCGATGCGGATCTGGTTGCGGCCATCCACTTTGGCAGCGGAGAGCCCGGCATCAGTCAGCACTGCGTCGATCACCGGCCGGGCGAGATCCTCGACCCGGCGTGCGCGATGCAAGCCGCCAATGCGGCCAAGCGCGATACGGCGCGCGGCGACGATGTAAGCAGAACGTGGGACCATACGCGGCCTCTCGCAGGCACCCCGAACCGGCGTGCTCGCCCCGCGGCGCGCCGAAACCCGCGCTGAGAGAACACCCTAAACTTGGCGAAATGGCGAAGGCTCCGGGGTGATCGTGCGCCAGGCGGTGGCGCTGCTGCGGCAATCCTCACACAGCAACGGGCGCCTTGATGTGGGGGTACGGCTCATACCCGGTGAGCGCGAAATGTTCGAACCGGTAATCGGAGAGGGAGGCGACGCCCGTGGCGATCTCGAGCCGCGGCAGCGGCCGTGGCGTCCGACGCAGCTGCTCGTCGGCCTGGTCGAGATGATTGAGGTAGAGGTGGGCGTCGCCGAGGGTGTGGACGAAATCGCCCGGCGCGAGACCCACGGCCTTTGCCATCATCAGCGTCAGCAGCGCATAGCTCGCGATGTTGAAGGGCACGCCGAGGAAGATGTCGGCCGAGCGCTGATAGAGCTGGCAGGAGAGGCGCCCTTCGGCCACGTAGAACTGGAAAAGGCAGTGGCAGGGCGCCAGCGCCATGTCGGGGATGTCGGCCGGATTCCAGGCCGAGACGATCATGCGGCGGCTGTCCGGATTCGAGCGGAGCGTCGCCATCACCTCGCCGATCTGGTCGATGGTGCGCCCGTCGGGCGTCGCCCAGCTCCGCCATTGCTTCCCGTAGACCGGGCCGAGGTCGCCGTGCTCGTCCGCCCATTCGTTCCAGATCGAGACGCCGTTGGCCTTCAGGTAGGCGATATTGGTGTCGCCGTCGAGGAACCAGAGCAACTCGTGCACGATCGACTTCATGTGCAGCTTCTTGGTCGTGACGAGTGGGAAGCCGTCAGCGAGATCGAAACGCATCTGATGCCCGAACACGCTGAGCGTGCCGGTGCCGGTCCGATCGGTCTTGCGGGCGCCCGAGGTGCGGACGCGTGCCATGAGGTCGAGATACTGCT
>DAORNH010000381.1:2832-3065 GCA_035440865.1 Hyphomicrobiaceae bacterium
TCGCGCCAGCCGTCGAGCC
The DNA here is from genome assembly GCA_035440865.1 of Hyphomicrobiaceae bacterium. GTDB lineage: Bacteria > Pseudomonadota > Alphaproteobacteria > Rhizobiales > Hyphomicrobiaceae > DAORNH01. The sequence continues at coordinate 2,852 of DAORNH010000381.1, forward strand.
AGACGCGGCCCTGCCGCACGGGACCAGCCGGCGGCCTCTCACCGAGCCGCGGCTCAGCGGGCGGCGCATCGAGCGTGCCGATGACGGCGACGCGCGCGTTGACCAGCACCGGCTCCTGGCCGCGCAGCGCGTAGGTGTACAGCTCCTCGTGACGCGCGTGGAAGCGCTCGGTGATGGCGGCGACGACGTCGTCGCGTGCCCAATCGATGTCGCC
>DAORNH010000381.1:3259-3576 GCA_035440865.1 Hyphomicrobiaceae bacterium
CGGTCGCGAGCATGCCCCACGCCGACAGCACCGAGGCGATGCGCGGCACGACTATGCGGCCGATCGAGAGCTGCCGGGCGATCGCCGAGGCGTGGAGACCGGCGGCACCCCCGAATGAAAAGAGCGCGAACGCCGTCGGATCGATGCCGCGGCGGACGGAGACGAGACGGATACCCTCGGCCATGCGGGCATCGACCACACGGATGATGCCGTCGGCGGCAGCTTCGCGACCGAGCCCGAGCGCGGTTGCGACGCGGTCGACGGCTGTACCGGCGGCGGCGACATCAAGCTGAAGCTGGCCGCCGTGAAAGCGCGTC
>DAORNH010000382.1:0-2876 GCA_035440865.1 Hyphomicrobiaceae bacterium
CCTCCCGAGCGCTCGCCGATGATCGCGCCCATGGTGACCGCCAGTACACCCGGATCGGCAAAACTCCCACCGAGCGGCGCCGTGATCTCGAAGACGATCCGCCCGCGCCGGTTGTCACTGAGGTGGAGCCCGCTCGCCGGCACGCGTCCGGTGATGGCGGCGGCAAGATCGATGAAGTCGCCATAGCGGTTCGTGCGCGCGCCGATCACCGAGTTCGCGAACACGATGGCGTTGGATTCGGCCCAGGCGATCTGGTCGCCGAGCCGCGGCCGGTGGATCGACTGATAGGGCGCGCACGTGAACGTCGGCAGGCAGCCGAGCGCAACGTGGCCGTCCATCAGGCGCTTTGCGCTGCTCGCTGCCTCGACATCGCCGAGGTAGAGTTCGGGATGGATAAGGTCTATTGACCCGACATTGAGCGTGGTCGGCACGCGCACCTTGCCGCCGCCCTTGATCAGATGCTCGACGAAATCGAGGCTCACCTCGCCATGATAGAGGCAGCCGTCGATGTGCGCGCTCGCGATGTCGAGAAGCTGCGGCGCGCCGGTCGCCTCGGCGAAGCGGACCAGGAGGCGCATGGCAAACGCCGCCGCCTCACCGTCATCGCCGGAGAGCATCCGGCGATCACCCTCAGCGAGTTCGATCATTCCGCCGCCAGACGGCTCAGCGCCGCGACAACGCGCTCGGGCGTCATGGGCATGTGGGTGAGGCGACGGCCGATCGCGCGGCGGATGGCATTGCCGACAGCGGCAGCAGGCGGCACGATCGGGATCTCGCCGACACCGCGCACGCCGTAGGGTACACCCGGCACCGGCGTCTCGATCAGTACGACCTCGATCGGCGGCACGTCGAGCGCGGTCGGGATGCGGTAGTCGAGGAGGCTCGCATTGCGCAGCCGCCCGCTCGCGTCATAGTCGAAGCCTTCCGTCAGAGCCCATCCGAGGCCCTGCACCACGCTCCCCTCGATCTGGCCCTCGACGGCCGGCGGATTGAGCGCGCGGCCGACGTCCTGGAAGGCGGTGAAGCGGAGCACCGTCACTTGTCCCGTGGCGGTGTCGACCTCGACGTCGGCGACCTGCGCTCCGACCTCGACGCCGAGCGGCAGCCTGGTCGACACACCCCGGCCGATGATCGCACCATCGCCCGTCGTCTGGCGCATCAGCTCGGCGATGGTGATCGAGGCGCCGCTGTCGCCGCGGGTGAATACGCCCTTGGTATAGCGCACCTCAGTAGGCGGACATTGCAGTTTTTCCCCGGCGCGGCGGCGCATCTCGGCGAGTGCATCGCGGCAGGCCTCGGCGACGGCGGCGGTCATGGTGCGCCCGACACGGCTGCCGGCGGCAGGGTCGGAGTAGGGAACGGATTTCGTGTCGCCCATCTGGATGTGCACGTCGTCGATCGCGAGCTGGAATTCCTCCGCCGCGACCTGCGCCATCGCCGTGCGCGTCCCCGAGATGTCGACTGAGCCCATCGTCACCATCGGCCGGCCGTCGGCGCCGATCGTCACGTGCGCGGCCGACGTCATCGAGGTGCCGCGCCAGTAGCCGAGGGCGAGGCCACGCCCGCGCGGAAAACGACCCTTGCCAAGCGGCTCGCGCCAGCAGGCATGCGCGGCGACGCGGTCGAGGATGGTCGTGAGGCCGATCGAGGGGAACGGCGTGCCGATCGGCATCAGGCTGCCGGTAACCGACGCATTTCGTCGGCGGAGCTCGAGCGGGTCGATGTCGAGCCTGATCGAGAGCTCGTCCATCGCCTGCTCGACCGCGAACGCTGCCTGGATGCCGCCCGGACCGCGGTAGGCCTCCGTCTTCGGCTTGTTGGTGGTGACGTCGATGCCTTCGAGCTTCAGGGCCGGCGCGTGCGCCTGATAGAGCGCGGCGGAGGCTTGCATGAGGAGCGTCGTCGGCGTTCCCGGGATGCCGCCGGCGTCCAGGCGGTAGTGTCCACTGATCGCGGTGAGCCGTCCGTCGCGATCGGCGCCGACCTCGATTGCGATGCGCGCCGCCGCGGCCGGGCCCGTGCCGTGCATGACCTCGGTGCGACTCATGACGATCTTCACCGGGCGGCCGCACTTCCGCGCGAGCAGCACCGCGGCCGGCTCGATGTGGGTCGCGATCTTGCCGCCGAAGCCGCCGCCGATCTCGAGCGGCACGACGCGGATCTTGGATTGCGGCAGCGCCAGCATCGCGGCCAGCTGCATCTCCATCGAGAACTGGCCCTGCGTCGAAGCCCACACCGTCACCATGCCGGCGGCGTCCACCTCGGCTACCACCGCGCACGGCTCGATGTAGCCCTGATGCGCGGTGTCGACCGTGGCATCGATCGAGGCACGGACCGGCGCTACCGCGAGTGCAGCAGTGGCGTCGCCGCGCGTGATCAGTGTGCGCGTGCCGACGTTTGAAGGCTGCGGCTTCTCGCCAGGCGCGAGATCGAGGCCCTTGGCGACGTGGCCCTCGTGAAGCACGGGCGCGCCGGGCGCGAGCGACGCGTCGATGCTCATGACCGCGGCGAGCGCCTCGTAGCGGACTTCGATTGCCGCCGCTGCTGCTGCCGCGACCTGGCGATCGGCCGCTGCGACCGCTGCGACCGGGTGACCGATCCAGTAGGCCTTGTCGCGCGCCATGTTGGCGAGGCTGATCGACCAGATCTCCTGGCCCGTGTCGCCCATCGGCACGGAGGCGCCCGGAGAGAGCGCCGTGAAGTCCGCGGCCGTCACGATCGCGAGCACGCCCGGCATCGCGGCAGCTTTCGTGGTGTCAATGCCGAGGATGCGAGCATGCGCGTGCGGGCTCCGCACGATGTGGCCATGCACCATGCCCGGCCGCGTGAAGTCGGCGGGGTAGATGGCGCGTCCCGTCACCCGGTCGGCCGCATCG
>DAORNH010000382.1:2886-3254 GCA_035440865.1 Hyphomicrobiaceae bacterium
CCCGCCTGCCGACGATCGCCATCGGCGCGTCGGCCTGGTCGGTCGTATCGTTCGCTCCGAGCGTGGTCGCCATGTCGCTGCTCCTGGTCCTCAAGGCCACACGACTGGCACGATGGCGGTCGAGTGGGCAAGGGGATAGGGAGGGCGACGGCGCGCGGCGGCGACCCCGCCCGCCACAATCATCCCAATGAAGGGCGGCACAGCGGTCACTTCGGAATGGCCGCCACCGTTCCTACGCCCGGCGCCCTGGGTCCTCGCCTTCGCGAGGATGACGAGGGTGGGGCGCCGACGAGCACAACCGCCCCGGGCAAGCCGCCGGCTCTCGCTGGCACTCGGCCGTTGAAGCGAGCAGGGCGGGCGGCACCCAC
>DAORNH010000382.1:3310-3529 GCA_035440865.1 Hyphomicrobiaceae bacterium
GCAGGCGATCCGGGACCCAGCGCGACGAGGGGCGAAGCCGCCGTAGCTTTTTACGCGGCAGTATCGAGCGCTCCGCGCGCATCTTGCGCTGGGTCCCGGCTCGGCGCGCTCGCGATGCTCACGCTTGGCCGGGATGACAGTGATGGCTGTGCGCGGGCGGGCCGCTAGGGCATCGCCCAGATCTTGAGGTCGCCGCGGGTGCACCTGCCGCTGGCCGAC
>DAORNH010000383.1:0-3506 GCA_035440865.1 Hyphomicrobiaceae bacterium
GCATCGGCCCGTCGCGCGCGCAGATGCATGCGGCGCGCATCCCGGACGGGCAGGCTGATCTCGTGCTCGGCTGCGATCTCGTCGTCACGGCCTCGAACAAGGTGCTCGAAACGATCCGTCCCGACCACACCACGGTGATCTACTCGACCTACGAGATGATGATCGCCGACTTCACCCGCAAGCCAGACTTCAAGCTGCCTGGCCTCGAGTTACGCCGCGCCATCGAGGACCGCGCGCGGAAGGCGCCGGTACTCGGGCTCGACGCGCACAGCTACGCCCTCGACCTCTTCGGCGATTCGATCGCCTCGAACATGTTCATGCTCGGCGTCGCTTTCCAGCGCGGCGCGATCCCGGTGACAGCCACCTCGATTGAGAAGGCGATCGAGCTCAATGGCGCCCAGATCGAGATGAACCGGCAGGCGTTCCGCTTCGGGAGGCTTGCCGCTCACGACATCGCGGCGGTCGACCGCATCATCGCCCAGTCGAAGCAGGAGAAGGCCGCCGCCAAGCCGCGCTCGCTCGATGACATCGTCGCCTACAGGGTGGAGCACCTCAAAGGCTATCAGGATGCGGCGCTCGCCGAGCGGTACCGTTCGCGCGTGTCGGCCGTCGCGACTCTCGAGCGCGAGAAGACCCCGGGTCGAACGGGACTCGCCGATGCTGTGGCGCACGGCTACTTCAAGCTGCTCGCCTACAAGGACGAGTACGAGGTGGCGCGTCTCTACACCGACGGCCGCTTCGAGAAGGCGCTCGCCGAGAATTTCGACGGCGAGCTGAAGCTCGAATTCCATCTTGCTCCGCCGCTCCTTTCCTGGTTCAGCCGCGACAAGGCGACGGGTCATCCGCGCAAGATGAGCTTCGGCAAGTGGATGCTGCCGGCCTTCCGTCTGCTCGCGCGAGGCAAGCGCTTGCGCGGCGGCATGCTGGACGTGTTCGGCTACACGGCCGAGCGCCGGCTCGAGCGGCAGATGATTGCCGACTACGAGCGACTCCTCGACGAGATCGGAACGCGCCTCGCACCGGAGACGCACGGCATCGCGCTCGCACTCGCGCGGCTCCCCGAGGACATCAAGGGCTTCGGGCATGTGAAGCATGGGAACTACGAGGCGGTGCGTCGGCGCGAGACGGCGCTCGTCGCTCGGCTCCGCGATCCGAAGGCGCCGCCCGCGCTCAAGGCCGCCGAATAGGCGCGGGTCAACGGGGCGAATGGAATGTCGCGCGCGGAGGCGAAGGCAGCGGACATGATCGCGGGTCTCATCCGTGAGGAACTGGCGCGGCGGCGCATGACGCGTGAACAGCTCGCCTTCAAGGCGCGCATCTCACTTTCGACGCTCGAGAAGGCACTCTCGGGTCGGCGGCCGTTCACGCTGCCGAGCGTCGTGCGCCTCGAGGAGGCGCTCGGCATTGCGTTGCGCGAGCGCCAGGACGCAGAACCGGCTGCGGCGCCCATGCCGGGGACCGCGCCGGACGAGTTCGGCGGCTATGCGCGTGCGACCGTCGGTTGGCTCGAAGGGGGGTACCTCACACTCAGGCCCTCGTTCGGCAGCGACAAGGCCATCTATGCCTATCGGACAGACATCTCCTGGAGCGAGGAGCGGACGCGGCTCACCTTTCGCGAGTCGCAGAGGATCGACGCCGATTTCACGCAGTTCGGGGATGTGGCCGTGCCCCACCAGTCGGGCCACGTCTATCTGGTGACCAACCGTCACGGCCAGCATCGTCTCGTGATGCTGTCACGGCCGACCATCACCGGGGAGATGCACGGGCTGCTGACGACACTGCAGGCGGGGCGCGGCTCGCAGCTGACCCCCGTTTCGGCGCCGATCGTCCTTGCGCCGCTCCACGCGGACGGCAGAGACGCGCTCGGCCGCATCACGGAGGGGCACGATGCCTATCGCCGCTACAGGCGCCTGCTCGCGCTGACGATCAGCGACGGCTATGCAATCTGGCGTCCGGTCGGCGGCTGAATGGGGCAAAGGCCGGACGTCCCTGTCCGGCCTCCACGTCGCGATCGCTGATGTCGATCAGCTCGCGCGCGCCAGGTTGATGCTGAGGCCCTTGAAGCCTGTGCCGCTCGTCGTGATCGAGACGGCCTGACTGCTGCCCGAGAGGTTGACGCTCATCGAGCCGGTGACGCCGCCCGAGATCGACAGGCTGATGCGATTGCCGGTCGCCTGGCCGGTGACGTCGCCCGTCGCGTTGAAATTGCGCTCCTCCCAGCTGCCCGAGACGCTCGAGCCCTTGCTCAGCAGGTTGCCGCGCAGCTCGATCTTGGTGCCGGAGCTGTTGCCGCAGCGGATGGCGAGGGTGAGGCCCGCGCCGCTGTCCTTTGGCGTGTAATAGGCCGTGCAGCGGATGCTCTCCGTCCGGCCGCCGTCGAAGCGCACCTGACCGCCGCCGGACCAGGAGCCCGAGAATGAGACGAACGGGCCGGCCGCAAGCGCGGGTGCCGTCACCGCGACATGCAATGTCGCGGCCGCTGCAGCAATAGAGAGGACGCCCGGAATGGCGCGTCGCAGAGAGAGTGTCGACATATCGGGTGACCCCCAGCCTTTCGAAAACGACCGAAACAGTTGTTCCGCGAGATTGTCTATCACAGATCGCGCCATGACCGACAGGCCTTCAAGATCCAATTCCGCGCCTGAATGTGACCTGAAGGACGACGCATGCGGCCCGCGCCTGGACGTCAGCGCGGCACGCCTTTGGCAGGTACCGGTGCGGTCGCGGCCGGATCACCCTTGCGATCGCCCCGGTCGGCGGTCGAGGGAACATACTCCTCCTTGCGGCAGGAGCAGCCTGTGACGACCTCCTTGCGATACTTGAAGGCCGAGCGAAGCGTGTTGTACGGCAGCTGTGTGCGATGCGAGACCATCTGCTCCACCGAGCCGCCCGGGTTCTGATAGTAGTAGAGCTCGACCGGCGCGGCGCAGCGCGACTGGCAGATGTCCTGGTCCTTGTCGAAGTGGTTGCGCAGCGTCGCAAAGCTCACCGGGAAATAGTAGCCGTCGCAGAGCCGCACGCAGAGGGTGCGGTAGGTCGCGTAGGGCAGCGCGCCGAAGTTGCCGCCGCGTGCCGAAGGGCCGGCATCCTCGTCCTGCCACCAGCCGGCGAATGGGCCCGTGCCGCCGCGCTTGGCGGCTTCGGCCGTGTAGGTCGAGCCGCAATTGTTGCGGGCGAGCTCGCGGATCAGCTCATCCTGCATGGAGCGCTCGCCGAGGCCTAGGATCTGCTGGCGCTGGGCGTCGAGCTCCATCAGGCGGCGCTTGGCATACTCGCCCTGGTTGAAGAGGGCGACGCATTCGGGCGTGCGCCGCAGCGTCTTGTTGAACAGCCAGAACTCGTAGCACTGCGAGCGCTCGAGCGAGGCGTTCGCCGTCTGCAGCTGCCGCTCGAGCTGGCGCATCTCCAATTCGAGCTTCTGGCGCACCTCGACCGAGGATTTGCCGCGCTGGCCTTCGGCGATGAGGCGCTGCTCGAGCTGGAAGCAGATCTGCGACTGGCCGGCC
>DAORNH010000384.1:0-158 GCA_035440865.1 Hyphomicrobiaceae bacterium
GATCTCGGTCTGCATGTCGGCGAGCTTCTTCTGGATGAGCTGGTTGGCGGCGAGCGGGCGGCCGAATTGCTTCCGGTCGAGCACGTACTGGCGCGCCTGGTGCCAGCAGAACTCCGCCGCTCCCAAGGCGCCCCAGGCGATGCCGTAGCGTGCGCGGT
>DAORNH010000384.1:168-587 GCA_035440865.1 Hyphomicrobiaceae bacterium
GAGGCAGCCGAAGGGGCCCTTCAGTCCAGCTACGTTCGGCAGCAGGTTCGCTTCCGGCACGAGGCAATCCTCGAGCACGATCGAGCCGGTGATCGAGGCACGCAGCGAGAACTTGCCCTCGATCTTCGGCGTCGAGAAGCCCTTCATGCCGCGCTCGACGATGAAGCCCCGGATCTCGGGTTTCTTGCCGTCGCCCATGTCGGCCTTGGCCCAGACGACAGCGACATCGGCGACTGGTGCATTCGAGATCCAGGTCTTGGCGCCGTTGAGCACGTAGCCGCCGGCGACCTTTCGAGCGTTGGTGACCATGGAGCCAGGGTCGGAGCCGTGGTCGGGCTCGGTCAGGCCGAAGCAGCCGACGTGCTCGCCGGATGCGAGCTTCGGAAGATGGCGTTTCCGCTGCTCCTCGCTGCCGTAGG
>DAORNH010000384.1:645-2140 GCA_035440865.1 Hyphomicrobiaceae bacterium
AATCGACCCGCTCCACCTCGCGCGCGACGAGGCCGTAGGCGACATAGGATTGCCCCGAGCCGCCGTAGGCTTCGGGCAACGTCACGCCGAGGAGACCCATTTCGCCCATTTCGCGCATCACGGCGCGATCGAACGTCTCGTTGCGGAAGGCGTCGCGCACGCGCGTCATGAGGCGATCGGCGCAGAATTTGCGCGCCTCGTCCCGGATCAGCCGCTCCTCTTCGTTGAGCTGGTTGTCGAGATGAAATGGGTCGTCCCAGGTGAAAGACGCCTTGGCGCGGGGGGAGGTCTTATCCTGCATGGCCGGGTTCCTGGGTAGCGGGTGTTTCGCACTTGCTAGAGCAAGTCGAACGCCCGCTCAACCCTCGCGACACACCCGGTGCACGGACATGCAGTTCCGTGGGAGCGATCGATCACAACTCACTGGTATGGCGTGGCTTTGCGGTCGATTGGACCTGCATCCTTGCCGCAAGGATCATGCCGGCTGCAGGCCCATCATCTCGTCGAAGCGCTCCTCGAGCCCATACGCGCCGAAGGCCGTGTATTGGTGCGTATTGGTGCTGCGGATGGTCCGGATGGCGATCTTCGCTGCCTCCTCCTTCTGCTCGGACGGCGTGCCGGTACCCTTCTCGGCTATATGGAACTCCGCGAACGTGTCGCGCGAGAGGCGTCCGGACTTGATGGCGCCGGCAATCTTGCGCAGCTGCGGCCCTGTGAGGTTCTTGAGGACGAGGCGTGGCAAATGCCCGGCTTGGACGCCCGCCTGATACTCGTCGAGCAATTGGAGCAACTTCACGGCCTCGTCGCTTTCACCGACCGCCTGATAGAGGTTGTCGATCTCGGCGGCGACGAAGCCTTGGTCCTTGTATTTTGCGAGCTGCTTGAAGGTGTAGTCCTTCCACTTGCCGTTCTTCCAGACCTTGAGCCACTCCCGCTCGGTTCGTGTGACGTCGACGCCGACGCTCTTTGCGGCCATCTTGATGCGGCCCTTCTCGTCGTCCGCCCATTCATCGCCCGTGGGCCCGCCCGGGCCTTCGACATAGATCATCAGGCCGGCACCGAGCGTCTCGGCGCGCTCGCGCGTTCGCGAGAATCCGTCATCCTCGAATGATGTCGCATCGAGGCCGACCAGGAGGCGCTTTCCAGGATTCTTGAGCGCGGCGTGATTGAGCACTATGAGCGCGACGGCATCTTCCGTGCTCCGGTTCGTGCCACCGAGCGAGACGCCGAGTTCGTCGGCCAGCGGCGCCCACTCCGAGGCAAAGAGCAGGTACTGGTAGGGCTGCCGCACAGCCGCCTCGAACTCGCCTTCGAAGTCCGCCTCTTGGCCGTCGTCGACCCAGCCGAGGGCGGCCTCGATGTTCTTGTGCCGGTTCACCAACAGCGACTTGCCGGCGTGCACGTAGCCCGTATCGGCCATCAGCTCGGGGAGCGGCGTGTCAGCCGCATAGCCCTCGAGAATCGCCGTCTTCGGGATCGGCCCGCCGGAGTAGTT
>DAORNH010000384.1:2150-3487 GCA_035440865.1 Hyphomicrobiaceae bacterium
AAGTAGCCGTGCACGATGCCGGCGAGGAGCCGCGCCTCGCGCCGTGCGACGCCCTTGATGCCGGCATGCTGGAAGTGCCCCTTGTAGAGCACCATGCCGGAGTACACCTTATTCTTGATCCGGCCGAGATAGAGCATGAAATGGTAGATGTTGATGCCGAGCGCCATCGGGGCCTTCGGATAGGGCGCATCGCTCCCGTTCCAGAACGATCGCAGGTTGTCAGGTAGCGGGAAGAGCCCGCGCTCACCGAGGGAGTGCGTGTGGTTCGGATCGACCTTGCCGTTCTTGAGACCGGCCTCGCAGTTGAGCAGAACAGCCAAGTCGAGCATCGAGACGGGTGAGGCATCCGCGCCGTGATCGCTTCGCAACCGGTCGTTCACATCGCCGACGAGGCGCTTCAGTTCATCGAGATTGCGCTCGATGAAGGCGCGCTTGTCGAGGCCGGACGTCACGAAGGAGTACGTCGCGGCCTCAAGGGCATCGCCGTGGCTCTCCATGGCGGCATGCAGCGCGCGTCTCGCAGGCTTGCGCCAACCGTTGCCCGGCGCGCGGCGATGCGCCTCCGCCATCAACTTGTCGGCGAGTGCGTCGAGGTCTTCGTGGGTTTCGTGCTGCTGCGGCTCGCCGAGCGAGAGGCGGACGAGGACGGGGCGGTGGTCAGAGAGCTTGCGCGCATAGTTGTCGACGGACTTCTCCTTGGCGACGATAAAGAAGCCCGTATCGCCCGCGAGCCGCGCCAGGTTCGGCGAGAGGAAGATGTGGTCGATGAGCGACTTCGGCGACTTGATGTAGCTCATCGCGCCTTGCCGCTCGTCCTCGGCCGACATCGCATGGAAGTCCTGCCCGAGGAGGCTGTCGAAATCGTCGGAGGCAAGCTCGGCGTTGAAGTCGCCACCGATCACCCAGTCGCCGCTGTAGCCGTGAACGTCGCGCATCTCGCGGACGGCACGTGCGAGCAGCTTTGAGGCGAGCCGGCGCCGCTTCTGGCCCTCGTCCATGGCCTTGAGGTGCAGCGGCACGAGCAGGAACTCGACCGGGTGGCCGTGGCTCTCGGCGGTAAAGCGGAAGAGGCCCGGGTAGCGGTTGAAGATCTGCCCGTCGGTCGCCTCGAGATCATCGCGGCTGTCGAGGTGCCAGAGTCGCTCGATCTCGGCGGGCCAAGGCTCCTTGCGGCCGGTGACGGTCTTGCGCTTCCAGATGACCGCCGTCGTCTGCCGGCTGTCGGGCGCGTCGGGCTCGGAGAGGGCAAAGTCGTAGTTCTCGCCGAACTGGGCCTTGAGCTCGCCGACGAGCGCCTTCACCGCGCTCGGCGAAACCTCGGAGAGCCCCCAGATGTC
>DAORNH010000385.1:0-3424 GCA_035440865.1 Hyphomicrobiaceae bacterium
CGCGTAGCCGGCCGGCGCCGGCTGGCCAGACCTCGGACGTCGCCTTCGCGCCGACTACGACTTCGCGGGGCCGGCCGGCGCGGGCCGGCTGCATCTCGGAACGCGGCGATCGCACGGGTTGCATCTCGGCGTAGCTATCACGCGTCATGCGACTTGCGGGAAAGCAAGGGGCACCCTCTGAGTGCGTGGACCTGACGAGTGTCACCGGACAACGAGCGAGGTGTACCCGCGCGAACGCCCGTGTTAGGAGGGCCCGCGCGCGGCGCGACCGATTGGCCTCCTGGACGACGTGGCGGAAGCATGAACGAGCCCTTGAAACTAGGCATTGCAGGCCTCGGCACTGTTGGCGCCGGCCTCTTGAGTCTCATCGAGCAGCACGGCCGGCGGCTTTCCGAAACCGTCGGCCGCGAGATCAAGGTCGTGGCCGTCTCGGCCCGCGATCGCGCCAAGGGCCGCGGCACGGACATCGGTGCCTTCAAGTGGTTCGACGATGCGACGCGGCTTGCGGCCGATCCCGGCGTCGATGTCCTCGTCGAGCTGATCGGTGGCGACGAAGGTGTCGCGCGCAAGAGCGTCGAGGTCGCACTCGCGGCCGGCAAACACGTCGTCACCGCCAACAAGGCGTTGCTCGCCCGCCACGGCGTCGAGCTTGCCCGCCTCGCCGAGAAGCACAAGGTCGCGCTCAACTTCGAGGCGGCCGTCGCCGGCGGCATTCCGGTCATCAAGGCGCTTCGCGAGGCGCTCGCCGGCAACCAGGTGCGTCGCGTCTACGGCATCCTGAACGGCACCTGCAATTTCATCCTGACGAAGATGCAGGACGAGGGCCGCGCCTTCGGCGAGGTCCTGAAGGAAGCGCAGGCCAAAGGCTACGCCGAGGCCGACCCGACCTTCGACATCGGCGGCTTCGACACCGCCCACAAGCTCACCCTGCTGACGAGCCTCGCCTTCGGCACCAAGGTCGCCCTGGACCAGATCCATATCGAGGGCATCCAGACCATCACGCAAGCTGACATCGAGTCCGCCGGCGATCTCGGCTATCGCATCAAGCTGCTCGGCGTCGCCATGCTCACCGAGAGCGGCATCGAGCAGCGCGTCCACCCCACACTGGTGCCGAAGCATGCGGCCATCGCCGAGGTCTCGGGCGTCACCAATGCGGTAGCGATCGACGGCGACTACGTCGGCAACCTTCTCCTCGTCGGCCCCGGCGCGGGTGCAAAGGCCACTGCCTCGTCGGTGATGAGCGACATCGTCGATATTGCGCGCGGCGGAATCATGCCGCCCTTTTCGGTGCCCTCGGGCAAGCTCAAGACCTACCGCCGCGCCAGGATCGGTCAGCACCAGGGCGCCTATTATCTCCGCCTCGTTGTCCAGGATCGGGCCGGCGTAATGGCCTCAATTGCGAAGCGCATGGCCGACCGCGACGTCTCGCTCGAGAGCGTCGTGCAGCGCCGCCCGCGCGCGGCTCTCCCGGGCATCGACGCGCGCCAGCCGCCCGGTACGCCGACCGCCGTCGTGATCGTCACACACGAGACGACCGAGGAGGCGATCAGGAAGGCGCTCGAGGGCATCGAGAGCGACGGCATCCTCGCCGAGAAGCCGCAGATGATCCGCATCGAGCGGCTCTGACACTCGCCCGTCATGCTGCGGCGCGAGATCACGATGTGCACCCTCGGCGCGACCGCGCTGCGAGCGGGGCTCGACACGTCTATTCTGCCAAAGATGCAGCCCGTTCAACATCGGCCGGCGGACAGGCCACGAGACGAGGAGGACAGACGATGGCGCAGGACAAGGAAAAGGGTGGGCTCGAGCGCGTTCTGGTGCTCGAGGTCGCGCGCGTCACGGAAGCGGCGGCCATCGCCTCGGCGCGCTGGCGGGGCAAAGGGCAGAGCAAGCCTGCCGACAAGGCCGCCGTCGACGCCATGCGCCGCGAACTCGGCAAGCTCTCGATCCGCGGCGTCGTCGTGATCGGTGAAGGCGAGATGGATGAGGCGCCGATGCTCTACATCGGCGAGAAGGTCGGCACGGGGGACGGCCCCGAGGTCGACATTGCTGTCGATCCGCTCGAGGGCACGACGATCTGCGCCAAGGCGATGCCGAACTCGCTCGCTGTCCTCGCAATCTCGGAGCGCGGCGGCCTCCTGCACGCCCCCGACATCTACATGGACAAGATCGCGATTGGACCTGGCTATCCGAAGGGCCTCGTCGACCTCGACAAGTCGCCGGTCGAGAACCTTGCTGCGCTCGCCAAGGCGAAGGGCGTCCCGGTGAGCGAGATCACCGCCTGCATTCTCGACCGGCCGCGGCATGAAAAGCTCATCAAGGCCGTGCGCGACGCCGGCGCCGGCGTGCAGCTCATTCCCGATGGCGACATTGCGGGCGTGATCTGGACGACCGATTCGGCGCAAACAGGCGTCGACATCTACCTCGGCTCGGGCCGCGCCCCCGAAGGCGTGCTCGCGGCGGCGGCACTGCGCTGCATTGGCGGCCAAATGCAGGGCCGCCTCCTCCCCGAGAACTCAGAGCAGCGCCAGCGCATCATCTCCATGGGTATCAAGGATCCCGCTCGCAAGTACGCGATGGAGGAGATGGCCTCCGCCGACGTCATCTTCTCGGCGACGGGCGTCACCGGCGGCTCGCTGCTCGACGGCGTGAAGTTCCGCGGCGAGTTCGCCGAGACCGAGACCGTCGTGATGCGCTCGAAGACCGGCACTGTGCGCCGCATCAAGACGACGTTCCGCGACATAGGCACGAAGTTCGCGGCGATCTGAGCATCGCGGCGCCCGGCGCCATGCAACGCCGGGCGCTGCTGCCGCATCTCGACGCCGCATCGCGACAGTGGCTTCGCCAATGCGCAGCCCTCGAGTCGCTCCGCTGCGCGCATGTGGGCCGCCACTGATGGCGTACGACAGGCCAGTGTCTCGGTTCGGACATTCTTATGCACGTGGCAGCACACTCGGGATACAGACTACCGAACATGATGTCGCACCGCGCTCATGGAAGCGTTCGTATCCCTGCCGATCGAAGGGTTCGTCTGTGCTTGCTGAAGATGGCGATGGGCTGCGCGATCGGAATTCCGGGCCAAGCGCGGCCCGAGGTCGAAGGCCGGGACGCGGCAGGACAGGTGTCAACGCAATCTGCAGGCAGAGGTGCTCTTCCTCATGCTCCTCGCTCCACAGATGGATTCAACTATCACGTGGAGGGAAATCCGGAGAGCAGGTCAGCGTCAGTGCCGTTCACGCAAGTCGATTGCCGGCTCTCGAACGGGCCTCTCCAAAAGGCAGGGCAGATGTGAAAAATAATCCTTCACAAGCCCTTCCCAACGCGCCGGCCAGTAGTTATAAGCCCACCTCTTGCTGCAACATGCAGCGCTCGGATTGGTGACGCGGGGTGGAGCAGCCCGGTAGCTCGTCAGGCTCATAACCTG
>DAORNH010000386.1:0-267 GCA_035440865.1 Hyphomicrobiaceae bacterium
CCGAGGGCCGCGACGTGCGGCTCGGAATCCATGCTTTTCATGTCGTGGATCGGCCCGCAGGGTATGCGCGCCGCCTCCAGTCGCTCGAGCCAGACCTCAGCAGGCTCCGCCGCGAGCACCTCCTGAATTACAGGCAACAAACTGCCCTTGTTCTCGACGCGCAGCCTGTTGGTGCGATAGCGCGCATCGGTGCCGAGATCGGGTCGGGCGAGCACGTCGCAGAGCTTCACGAACAGGCGGTCGTTCGCGGCGGCGATCATGATCGGC
>DAORNH010000386.1:315-3374 GCA_035440865.1 Hyphomicrobiaceae bacterium
ATGCCGGCGCGGCGGCCGACCGGTCACGCTGTAGCCGGCGAAATGGCACCCCATCCAGCCGAGCGCCGTCTCGAGCAGCGAGGTATCTACGGTGCCGCCTTTGCCGGACTGCTGACGGCGCATCAAGGCCGCGAGCACGCCGAGGGCGGTCCACACGCCTGTGCCAAGGTCGAGCACCTGCATGCCGACGCGAGTCGGTGGACCGCCATCCTCGCCGTTCATCATCATCATGCCGGAGAAGGCTTGCAGAATCGGCTCGTAGCCCGGGTCGAGGCGCTTCGGACCTTTGTGGCCGTAAGCCGACAGCGACGCATAGACGAGCCGCGGATTGAGCGCGAGGAGCTCGTCCGCGCCGAGGCCTGCCTCTTCCAGCGAGCCCGGACGCATATTCTGGACGAGGACGTCGGCCTCCGCGATCAGCGACTTGAGTCGGGCGAGCGCTTCGGCGTCCTTGAAGTCGACGGTGATCGACCGTTTGCCGCGATTGATCGCGAGAAAGGTCGTCGCGGTATCGCCGTCGATCGGCGGACCCCAGCCGCGGGCATCGTCACCCCCGCCCGGTCGCTCGACCTTGATCACGTCGGCGCCGAGATGGGCGAGGATATCGCCGGCATAGGGGCCCGCGATGTTCTGGGCGATCTCGATGACCTTGATGCCGGCCAGCGGGGTCATGGCAAGCTCTCCGAGGCCTAATCGACGATGAACAGCTTGGCGCCGACCTCGGTCGTCGAGCGATGCGGCTCGGCGCCATCTGCGACCTGGTAGCTCTGCCCGGGATGCAGCGTCACGCGGCGGCCGTCCTCGAGCTCGGTGTCGAGGCGACCTTCGAGCACGAGCAGGATGTGGCCCTTCTGGCACCAGTGGTCGGCGAGGTAGCCCGGCGAGTATTCGACCATGCGAACTCGGATCGCGCCGAACTGCTGCGTGCGCCAGGTGGCGACGCCCTTCTCGCCCGCGTGCTTCGTCTCGGGGACCTTCGCCCAATCGGTCGTGCCGAACGGGATGTCGCTCATCTTCATGACCGCTCGTCCCCGTCGCTCTTGCCCTGCACCGCACGGGCGAGCTCCGGTGCATCGCCGTCCTCGTCGGCGTCGGCGTCATCGATGATTGTATAGGCCCCTCGCAGCCAGCGGGCGAGATCGACGTCGGCGCAGCGCTTCGAGCAGAAGGGCCGCGTCGCCTTCATGCCGGGCCCCGAGCAGATCGGGCATTTGCCGCCAATCGGCGCGCTGTCGATCAGTGGACCGGGTCGACTCTGCCCCATGCTCGCCTGTCTCCAAGCTATTCGGGATCTGCTTCACCGGCCTTCAGCCAGTTGAAGTGGATGGGAAAACCCTCGCCGAGCAGCATGCCGATGACCTCTGTCAGCGGCAGGCCAACAACGTTGGTGTAGGAGCCCGACAGCTTCTGGACGAAGCAGCCGGCGAGGCCCTGGATGGCGTAGCCGCCGGCCTTGCCGCGCCACTCGCGCGAGGCGATGTAGCTCTGGACTTCCTCTGCCGAGAGGCGCTTGAAGCGCACCGAGGTGTCGACCACCTTGATGCGCAGACGGTCCTCGGGCGTGATGAGGCAGATCGCCGTCAGCACCCGATGCGATCGGCCCGAGAGCAGCTGCAGGGCCGCCATCGCCTGGTCGACGTTGTCGGGCTTCAGAAGGATGCGCCGGCCAACGGCGACCACGGTGTCCGCGGCCAGCACGTAGGCATCGGCGAGATCCTTGTCGTTCGCGATCTGATCCCGTGCAGCCTCGGCTTTTGCACGGGCGAGTCTCAAGGCGAGCGCACGCGGCATTTCGCGTTTCCCGGGCGTCTCGTCGATCGATGTCGGTCGGAGCGCATCGGGCGCGACACCGGCTTGCGAGAGCAGCATGAGGCGGCGCGGGCTCGCCGATGCAAGTACGAGCCTCGGGCGCAGTTCCGCCCGGCGGCCCGTCGGCTTCACACGCGCGCGCTGCCGCCGGAGCGACTCGCGGGGAGCACGGTCCGATCTACTTAAAGCGGTAAGTAATCCGGCCTTTAGTGAGGTCATAGGGCGTCATCTCGACCAGAACTTTGTCACCGGCAAGGACACGGATGCGGTTCTTGCGCATGCGTCCGGCCGTATGGGCGATCAGCTCGTGGCCATTCTCGAGCTTGACGCGGAACGTCGCATTCGGCAGCAGCTCAGATATGACGCCGGAAACCTCGATCAGCTCCTCTTTCGCCATAAACCCTCTCTAGAGATTGTCGAGGCGGCACATTGCGCAGACGCACTTGCGAAATGCAAGAGGCAAGCGCGGAGGTGAGGCTCCGCCTCACGGGTCGGCATGCCGTAGGCCCTTGAATCAGGCGCTGAGTTGCAGCCATTGACATCGCGAGGCACGCGAGGCGCGCGCGCCACATATGCGCTGCCGTCGAATCACAGCATATTGCCCCACGCTCACCACGGCATTACACGAGCGCCCCAGCGGGCAGGGAGAACAGCCATGCGCGAGCAACTCAATCAGGCCGTCAAGATTGCCATGAAGGCGCAGGACAAGAAGCGCCTCGGCACGCTCCGGCTCATCGCCGCGGCGATCAAGGATCGCGATCTCGGCATCGGCGGCGCGGCGCCCGTGTCAGGCAAGACGCCGGACGCCGACATTCTATCGTTGCTGACGAAGATGGTGAAGCAGCGCCGCGAATCCATCAAGACCTACGAGGAAGCGGGACGCTGCGAGCTCGCCCAGCAGGAGCAGAGCGAAATAGCGATCATCGAGGAGTTCCTGCCGAAGCAGATGAGCGAGGCCGAGACCCAGACCGCAATCGAGCGGCTCGTCACCGAGCTCGGCGCCGCGGGTCTCAAGGACATGGGCCGCGTCATGGCCGCCGCGAAAGAGCGCTTTGCCGGCAAGATGGACTTCTCGAAGGCGAGCGGCATCGTGAAAAAGGCGCTCGGCTGAGCGAGCGCCTCGTCGTCATTCCTCGCCGCGCCGTTTCCCCGGCATCATCCGGTCGAAGACGCCGTCCTTGAAGACTCCGGTGATCCTGAATCGTGGACTTTCATTAGAAAACACGATCACACCTTCTTTTTCTCGGATT
>DAORNH010000387.1:0-852 GCA_035440865.1 Hyphomicrobiaceae bacterium
CGCTCGCCGCTGTGCAGATGGGCCTCATCTACGTCAATCCGGAAGGCCCGAACGGCAATCCCGATCCCGTCGCCTCCGGCCGTGACATCCGCGAGACCTTTGCGCGTATGGCCATGAACGACTACGAGACCGTCGCGCTGACCGCCGGAGGCCACACCTTCGGCAAGATGCACGGCGCCGGCCCCGCATCGAACGTCGGTCCCGACCCCGAGGCCGCGCCGATCGAGGCGATGGGCCTCGGCTGGCTCTCGTCCTACAAGAGCGGCAAGGGCCGCGATGCGATCACCTCGGGCCTCGAGGGCGCCTGGACGCCGAACCCGACGAAGTGGGACATGGGCTACTTCGACATGCTCTTCGGCTACGAGTGGGAGCTCGTGAAGAGCCCCGCCGGCGCCAACCAGTGGACGCCGAAGAACCTGAAGCCCGAGCACATGGCTCCGGACCCCGCCGACCCCTCGAAGAAGGTGCCGATCTTCTTCACGACCGCCGACATGGCCATGCGCATGGACCCGGCCTACGAGAAGATCTCGCGCCACTTCCACAAGAACCCGGCCGAGTTCGCCGACGCCTATGCGCGGGCCTGGTTCAAGCTCACGCACCGCGACATGGGCCCGAAGGTGCGCTATCTCGGGCCGGAGGTGCCCAAAGAGGACCTCATCTGGCAGGATCCTATTCCGGCCGTGAGCCACCCGCTCATCGACGCCAAGGACATCGCAGACCTCAAGGCGAAGGTTCTCGCCTCCGGCCTCTCGGTCACCGACCTCGTCTCCACGGCGTGGGCCTCGGCCTCGAGCTTCCGCGGCTCCGACAAGCGCGGCGGCGCCAACGGTGCCCGCCTCCGCCTCGCCCCGC
>DAORNH010000387.1:946-3355 GCA_035440865.1 Hyphomicrobiaceae bacterium
CGGCAAGAAGGTTTCGCTCGCCGATCTGATCGTGCTCGGCGGCAGTGCTGCAATCGAGAAGGCGGCAAAGGCCGGCGGCCACGACATCTCGGTGCCATTCACGCCCGGCCGCATGGACGCGAGCGCCGAGCAGACTGACGCGGAAAGCTTCGCGCCGCTCGAGCCCGAGGCCGACGGCTTCCGCAACTACGCGAAGAAGAAGTATGCGCTCTCCGCCGAGGCGATGCTGGTCGACAAGGCGCATCTCCTCACGCTGTCGGCGCCGGAGATGACGGTGCTCGTCGGCGGCCTGCGGGTGCTCGGCGCCAACCATGGCGGCACGAAGCACGGCGTGCTCACCGCGACGCCTGGCAAGCTCACCAACGACTTCTTCGTCAACATCCTCGACATGGGGACGGCGTGGAAGCCTATCTCGGCCGAGAACGAGGTCTTCGAGGGCCGCTGTGCCAAGACCGGCGCCGTCAAATGGACCGGTACCCGCGTCGATCTCGTATTCGGCTCAAACTCGCAGCTGCGCGCGCTCTCCGAGGTTTATGCACAGAGCGACGCGAAGGCGAAGTTCGCCAACGATTTCGTCGCCGCCTGGACCAAGGTCATGAACGCGGACCGCTACGACATCGCGAAGTGAGCCGGGGGCCACGCGAGGCCAGTAGCAACGATACAGAAGGCGGCGCTTCGGCAACGAGGTGCCGCCCTCTTTCGGGTTGGGTGACCGACCAGATCAGCCACCCTTCACCTCGACGAGTCGGCCATCCGTGATTCGCTGGCCGAGCCGCTCCTGCTCGAGAGCGGCTGCGAGCTCGGCGCGGGCCCGCTCGGCATCGCGCTGACGGTTCCACAGCGAAGCGTAGAGGCCGCCCCGCGTCATCAGCTCGCCGTGCGTCCCCTGCTCGACAAGCTCACCCTTGTCGAGGACGAGGATCATGTCGGCATGCACGATCGTCGACAGGCGGTGGGCGATGACCAGCGTCGTGCGGTTGCGCGAGACCCGGTCGAGCGCGTCCTGGATCTCCTTCTCCGTATGACTGTCGAGGGCGCTGGTCGCTTCATCCAGCATCAGGATCGGCGGCCCCTTCAGGATCGTGCGTGCAATCGCAACGCGCTGCTTCTCGCCACCCGAAAGCTTCAGGCCCCGCTCGCCGACCATGGTCTGGTAGCCCTCGGGCAATGCGCGGATGAAGCAGTCGATCTGGGCGAGCCGTGCCGCCTCGTGGATCTCGGCCTCGCTCGCATCTGGCCGGCCATACTGGATGTTGTAGTAGATCGTGTCATTGAAGAGCACGGTATCCTGCGGAACGATGCCGCCGATTGCCGCGCGCAGCGTCACCTGCGTCACGTCGCGGATGTCCTGCCCGTCGATCGTGACGCGCCCGCCGGCCACATCGTAGAAGCGCAGCAGGATGCGGCTGATCGTCGACTTGCCCGCGCCCGAGGGTCCGACGATCGCCACCATCTTCCCTGCCGGCACCTCGAACGTCAATCCCGAGAGGATCGGGCGTTGCTTGTCGTAATGGAAGGCGACGTTCTCGAATCGGATCGTGCCGCCGGCAACCGCGAGCGGCTTTGCGCCCGGGCGGTCGGCGATCTCGGGATTAAGCTCGAGCACGTCCATCATGCGCTCGATGTCGGTCAGCGCCTGGCGAATCTCGCGGTACATCGTGCCCATGAAGTTGAGCGGGATGAAGAGCTGCAGCATGAGCGCGTTGACCATCACGAAATGTCCGACGGTGTTGGTGCCGGCCATCACGCTCGCGGCGCTCATGATCATGCAAAGGGTCAGCGCGAGCGTGAAGATCACCGCCTGCCCCGAGTTCAGGATGGCGAGCGAGGTGTAGGTCTTGATGCTCGCCTTCTCGTAGATGGCGACCGACTTGTCGTAGCGTTCCGCCTCGCGCCGCTCGGCTCCGAAGTATTTGACGGTCTCGTAGTTGATGAGGCTGTCGATTGCCTTCGTGTTGGCGTCGCTGTCGCTCTCATTCATCGTGCGGCGGATCTTCACGCGCCATTCCGTGGCCGCGAACGTGAACCAGAGGTAGGCGGTAATCATCGCGACGACGAGCAGCACATAGCGCCAATCGAACACCCAGAGCAGAATACCGAGCACCAGCAGCAGCTCCACCGCCGTCGGCAGCAGCGTCATCAGCGTCATGCGCGTGATGCCCTCGATGCCGGCGCGGCCGCGCTCGAGGACGCGGGTCAAACCACCCGTCTTGCGCTCGAGGTGGAAGCGAAGCGACAGCCGGTGCATGTGCTCGAAGGTGTCGAGCGCGAGCTTGCGCACGGCGTGCATGGCGACGGTCGCGAAAAGTCCTTCGCGCACCTGCGTCAGCAACACCATGGCGATCCGCACGAGCCCGTAGAGCGCCGTCATGGCGATCGGCGCCGCGATGAGAGCTGCCGGAACGCCGG
>DAORNH010000388.1:0-280 GCA_035440865.1 Hyphomicrobiaceae bacterium
CGGGTTCATCGCCGGCAACCTCGCCGAGCGTCCAAGCGAGCTTGCCGCCCCGGGGGAGCTTCGGCGCTCGGCCGCCTTCACCTACCGGGCGGCGCCTGCAGCTCCTGACAGGCTCGCCGCCGGCGTCGTACTGCCCATGCCCGATGGCGGCAGCTTGATCGTCGGGCAGGATCTCGAGGACTATCGGGCACTCCTCTCTCGGCTGCATGTCCTCCTCCTCGCCGGGCTCGGCGCGATCGCGCTGCTCGGTCTGGGGGCCGGCCACCTCGTGAGCCAACTG
>DAORNH010000388.1:382-664 GCA_035440865.1 Hyphomicrobiaceae bacterium
GACCGGCTGAGCCTCGCCATCAATGCCATGCTCGGCCGGATCGAGCAGCTCATGTCGGCCTTGAAGGAAGTGTCCGACAACATCGCGCATGACCTCAAGACGCCGCTGAACCGGCTGCGCAGCCGCGCGGAGGCGGCGTTGGCAGACCCGGCCGGCGATCCCGCCCGCAAAGAGGGTCTCGAGCATGTTCTCGAGGATGCCGACGGCGTGATCGCGACATTCGACGCGCTGCTGCTCATTGCGCGCATCGAGGCGGGCTCAGTCGCGGAAACGTTCCAGTCG
>DAORNH010000388.1:692-924 GCA_035440865.1 Hyphomicrobiaceae bacterium
GAGCCGGCGATCGAGGCGGCAGGCTTGACGCTCGCTGTCGATGCGGCAATGCCCGTGATGGCGAGCGTCAATCGCCAGCTCATTGGCCAGGCGGTTGCCAACCTCGTCGACAATGCCGTCAAGTACGCCAAGACCGGTGCCGGCGAGGCGCCGTCGATCACCGTCTCGGCGCGTCGCGCCGGGGACATGGCGGAGATTGCCGTCGCCGACCGGGGACCGGGTATCCGGGCCG
>DAORNH010000388.1:936-3343 GCA_035440865.1 Hyphomicrobiaceae bacterium
AGCGGGTGCTGCGACGCTTCGTGCGGCTCGATCCGAGCCGTTCGACACCGGGCACCGGGCTCGGATTGAGCCTCGTCGCGGCCGTCTCGCGGCTGCACGGTGGCAGCGTGCGGGTCGAGGATCACGCGCCGGGTCTTAAAGTGGTGCTTGCCGTGCCGGCGCTCGTCGACGGCGGCTGAACGAGGGGTGGTCGTGGACGATCCGATGAAATCCGAACGTCCCCTTCACGCGCGTCTCGCGAACGCGCCCGTTGTCCATGACGCGGATCGCGCAGGCCGCGAGTTCGCCGATCTTATGGCGCGGAGCCGTGGTCCCGACGGTGATCCCACCCTCCTCGCCTTGATCGCCAATCCCGCGGTCGAACGGCTGCTCCGCGGGCTTTTCAGCGGCTCGCCCTATCTGACGGCGCTCGCCTCGCAGGACGACCGCCGGCTGGCGCGTCTGCTGCTCGCCGATCCCGACTCGCATCTTGCAGCCGCCATGGCGCAGGTGGTCGCCGAAGTTCCCGAGGCGCCGGACATGGCGGCGGCCATGCGCCGGCTCCGCGAGTTCAAGGCGGAGATCGCACTCCTTGCCGCGCTCGCCGACCTTGGCGGCGTGTGGCCCGTCATGCGCGTGACGGCGGCTCTTACGGATGCAGCCGACGCCGCCGTCAGCGCGGCCGTCCGCTTCCTCTTCCGCCAACTGCAGCGACGCGGCGATTGGCTCACTGGCCCTGAAGACACCACGCCCGATGTGACGTCCGGCTACATGGTGCTCGGCATGGGCAAGTACGGCGCACACGAGCTCAACTACTCGAGCGACATCGATCTTATCGTCTTCTTCGAGCCGCGGCGCGCCAGGCTCCGTGACGGCCTCGACGCCCTGACGGTCTACGTCCGCCTGACACGGGATCTGGTGCGCCTCCTGCAAGAGCGGACCGGCAACGGCTACGTCTTCCGCGTCGATCTGCGTCTGCGCCCAGATCCAGGCGCCACGCACGTCGCCATGTCGACGGATGCCGCCCTCCACTACTACGAGAGCTTCGGGCAGAACTGGGAGCGCGCGGCCCTCATCAAGGCGCGCGCGGTTGCCGGCGACATCGCCGCAGGCACCTCGTTCCTGAAGGAGCTTGCCCCCTTCATCTGGCGCAAGTATCTCGACTTCGCGGCGATCGCCGACATCCACGCCATGAAGCGCCAGATCCACGCCTTCAAGGGCTTCGGCGAGATCGGCGTTGCCGGCCACAACATCAAGCTCGGCCGCGGCGGCATCCGCGAGATCGAGTTTTTCGTGCAGACGCAGCAGCTGATCGCGGGCGGCCGCCAGACCGATTTGCGCACGTCGCGAACGCTCGATGCGCTGGAGCGGCTCGTGCAGCGCGGCTGGTTGAAACGCGAGGTGGCAAGCGAGCTTGCCGAGAGCTATCGCTTCTTCCGCCACATCGAGCATCGCTTGCAGATGGTGCTCGACGAGCAGACCCAGACGCTCCCCGAGGATCAGGAGAAGCTCGTGTCGCTCGCGCGCTTTTCGGGCTTTGCCGATCTCGACGCGTTCTCGGCAGAGCTGACGCGCCATCTCGTCCGTGTGCAGGGCCATTACGGCGCCCTCTTCGAGGACGTACCGGAGCTGACGGCAGGCACCTCCAACATGGTGTTTGCCGGAGAGGCCGATGACCCTCAGACGATCGAGGCGCTGAAACGCATGCGCTTCAGCGATCCTGCCCAGGTGATTGCGACGGTGCGCGGCTGGCATCATGGCCGCTATCCGGCCGTGCGTACGCCGCGGGCGCGAGAACTCCTGACCGAGGTGCAGCCGCTGCTGATCGAGGCACTCGCCGATACAGCCGATCCGAATCTCGCCTTCCTGTCGTTCGACCGCTTCCTCGCGAACCTTCCCTCGAGCGTGCAGCTCTTCTCGCTGCTTCGCGCCAATCCGCGGCTCCTGCAGCTGATCGCCGCTATCATGGGCTCCGCGCCGCGCCTCGCCCGCATCCTCTCGCGCCGCAGTCGCGTCCTCGATGCCGTGCTCGATCCGGGTTTCTTCGGCGCGGTGCCGGAGCCCGGCCGGCTCGCCGAGCTGATCGACGCCGACCTCAAGAGTGCCACCGATCTCCAGGAGGCGCTCGACCGGGCGCGGGTCGTTGGCAGCGAGCAGGCCTTCCTCATCGGCGTCCGCCTCCTCTCCGGCACGATCGGTGCCGATCAGGCCGGCCGCGCCTACGCAACGCTCGCCGAGCACCTGATCGGCGCGCTCCAGCAGCGGGTCGCGGCCGAGCTCGCGCGCCAGCATGGCAAGGTCGCCGGCGGGGCTGCCGCGGTCGTCGCGATGGGCAAGCTCGGCGGGCGCGAGATGACGGCCTCGTCCGACCTGGATCTGATCGTCGTCTACGATTTCGATCCCAAGGCCATCCAGTCGGACGGGCCGA
>DAORNH010000389.1:0-3340 GCA_035440865.1 Hyphomicrobiaceae bacterium
GTAGAAGATGTTGTCGCCGAGGATCAGCGCCGAGGGGCTTCGCCCGACGAATTCGGCGCCGAGAATGTAGGCCTGCGCCAGTCCCTCGGGCCTCGGCTGCGCCTTGTAGGTAAAGCGTATGCCCCAGCGTTGCCCGGTACCGAGGAGGCGTTCGAAGGCGGGGAGATCCTCGGGCGTCGAGATGATTAGGATGTCGCGGATGCCGCCGAGCATCAGCGTCGACAGCGGATAGTAGATCATCGGCTTGTCGTACACCGGCATCAGCTGTTTGGAGGCGACGAGCGTCATCGGATGCAGCCGCGTGCCCCGGCCACCTGCGAGAATGATGCCTTTCATGCGCGCCTCCCATGGATCGGTCCGGCGCGCATTGTGATGAGACGACGGTTGAGGGCGCGTTAAGACCAGCGGATCTGCGAGCGGTGCTCGAACCTCCGCGCGATGTCCGGGCCGCACAGGCGCGTGTCAACGAATCGGGGCTGGCCGGTTTGTGCGGATTGGCCGGAGAGCGCCCGCGCCGGACAGTCTACGGCGAGCCATGCGCTGGGTGGCCGGCATGGTGGCGGATTTGCCGGCGCTCCAGGGCTGGCGACGTGCGACGCGGGCCGCCGCGACCTGCTAGAGTCCCGGTCAAGACGCCACACCGCACAAGTGCGCCCTTGAGGAACGACCCGAGATGACCGCCCCCGCCGCCAGCGGCGGCATCCTGAGCTTGAGCGGCCGGCAGTGGCTGATCCTGCTCATGGTCCAGCTCTCGAACATGCTGTTCGGCATGACGATCACGGTCGCCAACCTCGTGCTGCCGCAGGTGCGCGGCACGCTCTCGGCGACGCAGGACGAGATATCGTGGGTCATCACCTTGAACCTCGTCGCGACGGCGGTTGCGACGCCCATGACGGGCTGGCTCGCGAGCCGGCTCGGCTGGCGGCGGATGATGTTCGGGACCGTGCTCGGCTTCACCATCGCCTCGTTCCTCTGTGGCATCGCCAACAGTCTCGAGACGCTGATCCTGGCTCGGGTTGCGCAAGGGCTCTTCGGCGCTCCGATCATGCCGATGGGTCAGGCGATCCTGCTCGCGACCTTTCCGCGCCACCTGCAGCCCTTCGCGCTCGTCATGTGGGGTGTCGGCGCGGTGTTCGGCCCGGTGGCCGGGCCCATTCTCGGGGCCATGGCAACGGAGGCCTACAACTGGCGCGCGGCCTTCTTCATGATCGTGCCGCCCGGGTTTCTCACCCTCGCCTGCATCTGGTTCGCGCTCGCCGACCACACGGAGCGCTCGAGCGTGCAATTCGACTGGATCGGCTTCATCGCGCTCTCGACCGCGATCGTCGCGGCACAGCTGATCTTCGATCGTGGCCAGCGCCTCGACTGGTTCGACTCGCGCGAGATCGTCGTCACCGCGCTTGTCGGCGGGGTGGCTCTCTGGATTTTCGTTGCCCACTGCCTCACGGCTGATCAGCCGTTTCTCGATCCGCGCCTGCTGCTCGACCGCAACTTCTCGATCGGCCTCCTCATCGCCTTCACGATGGGCATGCTGAACTTCACGAGCCTCGTCCTCTTTCCGAGCCTGCTGCACGACCTGCGCGGCTACCCCGACAGCGTGATCGGCACGCTGATCGCCGCGCGCGGCATCGGCAACTGGACCGCGTTCTTCTTCATAGCGCAGCTGACGCGGGTCGCGCCGCGCCTCGCCATCGGCGCCGGTCTCGCCATCCAGGCAGCCGGAGGTTATTGGATGTCGAGCTTCGACATCAACGTGACGGAGAGCTCGATCTTCTGGAGCCACTACCTGATGGGGCTCGGGCAGAGCGTCGCCTTCACGCCGATGACGCTGCTCGCGTTCGCGACGCTCCCGCGCAGCAAGATCACGGAGGGCTCAGCCGTGTTCACGCTGATGCGCAACTTCGGCTCGAGCCTCTTCATTTCGCTATCGGTGATGGTGCTGATCCGCTCGACGTCGATCAACTACGCGCGGCTCTCCGAGTTCATCACCCCCTACCGCGATGCAATGACGCTCTCCGCACTGCCGCCCTCGTGGAGCTTCGAGAGCGTGACGGGCCTCGCGCGCGTCGCCGGCGAGGTGCAGCGGCAGGCCGCGATGATCGGCTACATCAATGCCTTCCACATGATGGCGTATGTGGCGGCCATCGCCGTGCCGCTCGCCTTGCTGATGCGGCTGCCGCCGGCTGCCGATGCCGCGAAGTAGCGGGCGCGGCTCACGCGCAGGCAATCGCGCCGGGCTCGAACAGCGAGCGGGCGCTCCTCAGTATGCGCTCGCCGGCCCGCACGTCGGCCGGGTTCATGGGATCGAACTCGGGGACGAGGTCGTCGCGGAGCGTGGAGCCGCCGATGACGATGTCGTTCTCGCGCGCGAAGAGGTAGCGGGTCCCGGCGCCGCACCAGCTCGTGATGAGGTAGCGCAGCTTCTTCGGATTGGGGAGGAGCACGAGATGACCGCGCCGCGCCTCGACGAGCTCGTCGCCGAAGAGCGCCTTCGCGCCGAGGCCGGTGCAATTGACGATGATCGACTGGGCGAGCTGGTAGACCTCCTTCTCATCGGCGAAGTGGCGAACGATGAAGCTCACGCCCTTCTCCTGAAGCTCCCGCTTGAGGCCCGGAAGCACCAGCGTCGGGTCGATGAGCCAGCTGTCGTAGCGCTTGACGGCGCGGGTGCCTTTGCCGAGGTGCACGCGCACCGCGCCGCGGCCCGTCTCGTCGATCGAGTAGGTGGGGCGGCGCGAGAGGCCGAGGCCGGCGTAGCCCCGATCACGCGACATGGCCACGAGCATGCGCGACGATCCGGCGAGCACCTTGGCGAGGAGGGCGCGCTGCGAGGCCTCGTGGTACTCGCCGAGGTTCGAGATCGGCGCGAACATGCCGCCGGCCTTGTGCGAGGTCGTCTCAGCCGGCTCGCATTCGCGCGCGAAGATCGTGATCGCCGTCGCAGGGTGGCGGCGACGGATCGCACGGGCCGTCGTAAGGCCGATGACTCCCGCGCCGAGTATCGCGACCCGCGCGGTCCGCCCCTCCGCTTGCTCGCGTGCGATGATCGGGTCTGCGAGATCGGCGGCAAGCTCGGCCGACCCGAAGGCGAGCGTCATTCCGGCACCGCCGTGGCCGTAATTGTGGATGAGATGGCGCGGACCGTCGGCCATCTCGATCGGGCGCTCGGCCTGAAGCCGCATGCCGCCGTCACGGAAGGGGCGCAGACCCGCGATGAAGCGCGGCGGGGCATCGAAATCGGGGGCCTCGAGCGACGCGACGATCTGCGGCTTGGGCGCAGTCCGAGGCGACGACGATGGCGCGGTGCCGAGGAGGTTGTCGAACCAGGCGCCGACGGGGT
>DAORNH010000390.1:0-776 GCA_035440865.1 Hyphomicrobiaceae bacterium
GAGGGTCTGCCGGCGGCCACCACCACCGCGCTGAAGCCCAGCACTTCGCGCGCCGGCTCGGTCCTCGACCGCCTCAAGAAGCGCCTGCCGACCAAGCTCAAGATGCCGACCTGGCTCCCCGACCTCGCGGTGCGTCTCGCGATCCTCAAGAAGCAGCTCGAGAACGGCAAACGCGTCGAGGAAGCGGTGATCATCGCCGAGAAGGCGCTCGCCGAGGTCGCCCGCATCAGTGCAGCGCTCGATGCCGGCCTGCGCATCACCGAAGCCGAGCTGATCGCCGCCAGGGCGCGCCTCGAGACCATGGCCGAGCTCATCGAAGGCCTCGCCGGACGTGTCGGCGTCATCGAGGCCCGCACCAGCGCCACCGAGCGCGAGCTTGCCCTGCACATGCAGCGCATCGCCCGCCTTGTCGCCATCATGACGCGACCGGGCTGCGGCACCTACATGGCATTCGACCGCCGCACCCGCCGCTGCCGTGACATGCGCTGACGACAACGGACGCCGGGGCCAGCGCGCCTCGGCGGCCCGTTCATTTTGAAACGTGTCGGAAGTGCTCGATAAGCGCCGGAATGGCGCCCCGTAGGGGGATCGAACCCCTGTTTTCAACGTGAGAGGCTGACGTCCTAGGCCACTAGACGAACGGGGCGAGCGGCGCGATCTATAGGTGAGGGGCCGGCCTCGATCAAGCGATTTATCGCTGGCTGTATCTCGGGCCCGGGGATGTGCCAGAGTGCGCCACAACTCGGCCCCCTCGGCGCGCTCGAGTACGTGCTGCA
>DAORNH010000390.1:814-2028 GCA_035440865.1 Hyphomicrobiaceae bacterium
CACGCCATTCTCCCCCGACACGACGCGAAATGCTGGGGCTCGCCTTGGCCGCACCGTTCCTCGCCCTGCCGGGCGCCACCCGCGCACAGCCGGCCGAGGCACCGCGCCCCATCCGCATCATCGCCTTCGGCGACAGCCTGACCGCGGGCTACGGCCTCGCCGCCGCCGACGGCTTCGCCCCGCAGCTCGAGCGCGCCCTGAAGGCCCGCGGCCACACCCTCACGGTCATCAACGCGGGTGTCTCCGGCGACAC
The DNA here is from genome assembly GCA_035440865.1 of Hyphomicrobiaceae bacterium. Classification (GTDB taxonomy): domain Bacteria; phylum Pseudomonadota; class Alphaproteobacteria; order Rhizobiales; family Hyphomicrobiaceae; genus DAORNH01. Next base: position 1,068 of record DAORNH010000390.1, read on the forward strand.
CACGACGACCGGGCTGCAGCGCCTCGACTGGGCGATCCCGGCCGGCGCGGAGGCCGTTATCGTGGAGCTCGGAGCGAACGACGCGCTCCGCGGCGCCGACCCCGCCCGCGCCCGCGCCAACCTCGACGAGATCGTGAAGCGCATCAAGGCCAAGGGCGCCGAGGTCCTGATCGCCGGCATGCAGGCGCCGCGCAATCTCGGCGAGGCCTACGTCGCTGCCTTCGACAGCATCTACCCCGAACTCGCCATGACCCACGGAACGCTGCTCTATCCGTTCTTCCTCGAAGGCGTCGCCATGCGCCCCGAACTCAATCTGCCGGACGGCATCCACCCAACCGCCGCGGGTATCGCGGTGATCGTCGCCGGCATCCTGCCCAAGGCCGAGGCGCTCATTGCGCGCGTCGAGGCGCGGCGCATCAGGGGCGGCTGAAGCCCGAAGACGAGAAGGCGCGAGGAGATCCGCATGCCGCGACTGTTCTCAGGGATCGAGCTGCCGCGAGAGGTCCGCGAGCGCCTCGCTATTCTCGCCGTGCCAATCTCGGGCGCAAAGTGGGTGCCAGCCGAGGATCTGCATCTCACGTTGCGGTTCGCCGGCGATATCGAGCCGCGGATCGCGCGTGATCTCGCCGAGGCGCTCTCCGCCATCGAAGGAGAGCTGCTCACGCTGCGCATCGCCGGCCTCGGTACGTTCGGCAGCCGTGATCAGCGCGTGATCTGGGCCGGCGTCGAGGACTTGGGCAAGCGCGACGGCCTCGCCCGGCTGGCACGCCACAACGAGAGGGCCGCGCGCAACGTCGGCCTCCCGCCGAGCCCCCGGCCGTGGAAGCCGCACGTCACCCTCGCGCGCATGCGGGGCGGACGCGACGAAGACGTCGCGCGGCTCCTCGGCGAGTATGGCGCTTACGCCCTAGAGCCGTTCACGGTCGAGCGGTTCGTGCTTTTCTCCGCGCGTCCCAATGTC
>DAORNH010000390.1:2183-3009 GCA_035440865.1 Hyphomicrobiaceae bacterium
GTATCGCATTCGATCGCTGCTCGCGACGATCGGTGCCGGCCAGCGAGATGCCCTCGAGTGAATTGCGGCAGTGAAGTGCGGCGGATTGCGCCGGGCGCGAATTGGACGGGACAGGACATGCTCACAGCCAAGCAGAAGGAGCTTCTGCTCCTCATTCATCAGCGTCTTCAGGAATCGGGTGTTCCGCCGTCGTTCGACGAGATGAAGGACGCGCTTGAGCTCAAGTCCAAGTCCGGAATCCACCGTCTCATCACGGCGCTGGAGGAGCGCGGCTTCATCCGCCGCCTGCCGCATAGGGCTCGCGCACTGGAGATCGTCCGACTGCCAGACCATATGTCGGGCGAGGGCGGGGCCTCCGCTGCGCCCGCGCCAGCAGCCATGTCGAATGTGACGCCGTTGCGACCCGAGCGGGGAGGGGGAGGGGCGACGCCTGTTTCGGCCAGGGCGCAGGGCCGGCCGGCGCCGGCGAGTTCGCGATCAGTCCCCGATGGGATCGGGGCAATCCCGCTGATGGGCCGTATCGCCGCTGGCGTTCCGATCGAGGCCATCCAGAACCATGCTGACGATATCCAATGTCCGCCGAGCCTGCTCGGACCGGGCGAGCACTTCGCGCTTGAGGTGAGAGGCGACTCGATGATCGACGCCGGTATTCACGAGGGCGATATCGTCGTCATCCGGCGCACATCAAATGCCGACACCGGCGATATCGTCGTGGCGCTCGTCGAGAAGGAGGAGGCAACCTTGAAGCGGCTCCGAAAGCGCGGTGGCACCGTCGCGCTCGAGGCCGCCAATCCGCGCTATGAGACCCGCGTGTTCAGTCATGACC
>DAORNH010000390.1:3019-3307 GCA_035440865.1 Hyphomicrobiaceae bacterium
GTCGATGTGCAGGGCCGCCTCGTCGGACTGCTGAGGCGCTATTGATGTGCTGGACGCTGGCGGCGAAGCGGCTTGGATTGGCGGCGAGAAATGCGCGATCCGCCCTTGCCCGTGATCGAGCTGTCAGGGTCGCGCCTGCACGGCGACGGAACCGATGCCGTCGAGGCTGAACTCGAAGCGCTGGCCCGCGGCGATCGGCAAAGTGGCGACAACGCTCCCCGTGATCACGACCATGCCGGCGCGCATCGGCCGGCCCGCCACAATCCAGTGCCCCCAATCGCTGTGCAT
>DAORNH010000391.1:0-1638 GCA_035440865.1 Hyphomicrobiaceae bacterium
CGAGATCGCACTCAAGGAGCCGTGTGCCCTCGATCCGGCCTTGGCCCTGCGGCTGAAAGCCCTGCCGGGGGTCGAGGATGTGCAGGAGATGTGAGGCGAAGGGGGCGGCCTCGGGCTCCCTCGCGCGCCCCGTCCGGTGACTATCCGGCCGCAAGGCCGGCCCAATTGAGCCCCCTCCCCCTGCGGGCTACAGGATTCACACATTTTTTAGTGTCCAACCATGCTTGATGGCGTGGAACTGAACGAGGCCGTGGAGCATGACGATGGGGCCGGGTTTTCCGTAATAGCCGGTCCAGCCGCCGAGGCGGGCGAAGACCCAGGCGGCGAAGGCGAGCGAGCCCTTGGGATGGGGGTTTTTCTGACGCGCCGTCTTGCCTTCGAGGCTCGCCGAGACCGCTTCGAGCGCCTCTTGTTCGTCCTTGTCGATAGCGTCCTCGATCGGGCGCCTGGCCGCGCCGTCACGCTCGCGCACGAGTTGGAGCACGGTGACGGCGGCAATCAGGCTCGCTGCCACCAGCTTTTCGAACGGACCGCCTTCGACGAGGCTGAGCGCCTCGATGTCGAAGCCCTTGGTCTTCAGCGTGCGAAACAGCTCCTCGATGATCCAGCGCCGGCGATAGAACGAGACGATCCGGCGCGCGTCGGCGGCATCGGCCACGGTGTGGGTGGTCAGCAGACGCCAGTGGGCGATCGGCACACCCGCCGGCGGGTCCACTTCCGCCGCCTCCACCAGGGTGAGCGTCACCGAGGGCGGCAGGGCCTTAAGTTCGGGGTGGCCCTTGCGGCTGACCGGGCGGGCGATCTCGACGGTGCCGAAGCGCAAGGCGAGGACCGCCGTGCGCGCCGGACGGCCGGGGGCCGCCGGCAGCTCGATGCTCATGCGCGCCGCTTCGGGAAGGCTCGCGGCGCGCCCGAACAGACGGGATCCATCGGTGAGGACTTGGGGCCTGGCCGGCGCGAATCAGCACCTCGACCGCCGCCGGCCTACAGGCGAAATCCTCGTAGATGTCGCCTTCGCGATCGGCCACGACGGTGACGCAGCTTGCCCCGGACAGCGCACCGGCGGCGCGTTCGGCACCATCGAGCCAGCGCCGGCTCTCCTTTTCGGCGAAGGCCTTGTCCTTGCGCTGCGCGGCCTTGCCGCCGGTGCGCACGAAGAAGCGCGCGTCCACCAGCCCCAGAAGCGCACCGTCAACCGCATCGACCGCGATCACCGGATGCAACGCGATGCAGCGGCCTTTGTCTTCGGCGCGAACCGTCGTGGTGTCCTGGATCGCCAGCACATGCCGCCCGGCAACCCGCCCACCGGTCCGCCCGGCCGCGGTTTCGATCATCTCCTCGACGCTCACCGCCGGATTGCGCAGAAACCGCGTGATCCTGATCTCGCCCGCACGGTTGCCGCCAAGCCGGCGAACCCTGACCCCGCGGCTGCCCACCGCAACCAGCCGCGCGTGCAAAAACCCTCCCCCGCGTTCCAGCCGGCGGTCCCCAAACCGCCCCAACGTTCCGTCCATCATCCCCTGGCCCCGACCAATGGTATCATCTTCCCAGGGACTCACACCAAGAATCGAAACGCAAGACATACCAACGCCAAGATGTGTGAATGCCGTAGGACTGCGACCGGGGGATCGAGGGGCG
>DAORNH010000391.1:1826-2401 GCA_035440865.1 Hyphomicrobiaceae bacterium
TGGCGTCAGCGAGGAGTTTGACCAAGCCGTCGGCATCGGCGTTGCAGCGGGCGCGGGAGTTGGCGGTGAAGGGGAACTTGCCAACGCGGTAGGCGACGCCGTCCGCCGTCAGCTGCTCCTCCGTCCGGCCGACCGCCGCAACCTCGGGCCAAGTGTAGACGATCGCCGGGATGGCCTCGTAGTTCACATGCCCCGCCTGGCCCGCCATCAGCTCGACCGCGGCGATGCCCTCTTCTTCCGCCTTGTGCGCCAGCATCTTGCCGCCGATGACATCGCCGATGGCATAGACGCCGGGCACGTTCGTCCGGCACCATTGGTCAATGTCGATGTGGCCCTTCTCGATCCTAACCCCGAGGCTCTCGAGCCCGAGGTTCTCGACATTCCCGGTGATGCCGACGGCGAGGATCACGCGGTCGAACGTCAGGTCCTCGGCCGCGCCGTCCTTGCGTTTCAGCCGCGCGCGCACGCTGGCGATGCCGGGTTCGAGCCGCTCGACGGAGGTGCCGGTGCGGATCGCCATCCCCTGCTTCTCGAAGGCCTTGCGGGCGAACGCGGAAATCTCCTCGTCCTCGACC
>DAORNH010000391.1:2613-3245 GCA_035440865.1 Hyphomicrobiaceae bacterium
CGGTCGCAATGATGATGTGCTTCGCCGCGACATCCTCGAGGGCCGCGCCGGCTTTGCCCGTCACGGCGACGAAGCCCGGCGCCTTCAGGCGCGCAGTCCCGTCGATGACGGTGACCTTGTTCTTCTTGAGGAGATAGCCGATGCCGCCAGAGAGGCGCCCGGCCACCTTGCGCGACCGCTCGACGATCTTTTTCACGTCGAAGGAAACGCCACTCACCGTGATGCCGAAGTCGGCGGCGTGCTTGATGAGGCCCAGGACCTCGCTCGAGCGCAGCAGCGCCTTGGTCGGGATGCAGCCCCAATTGAGGCAGATCCCGCCCAGGTGCTCGCGCTCGATCACCGCGGTCTTGAGGCCGAGCTGGGCCGCGCGAATGGCGGCGACGTAGCCGCCGGGGCCACCGCCGATGACGACGACATCGTAGGTCATGGGGTCTCCACCCGCTCGCGTTATTCAGCCGCCTTCGGCAGAGTCGTCTCGTACTTCCTGGCGGGCGCCCACGTCTCGAGCACGCCGCGGTGATACTGGATCGGGAACAGCGGCTTTGCGCCGAGCCGGTAGGCCGCGTGCCAGCCCCAGTGCGGGTCGTCCATGAAGGCGTCGTTGTCGGCGCCGTTCTCGTCCTCGTCGGCGG
>DAORNH010000392.1:0-3239 GCA_035440865.1 Hyphomicrobiaceae bacterium
TTGAGGCCGAGATCGCGTGCTAGCGCGTAGATGCGCTCGGGGCGGGCAAGATAGGTGCGCTCTGCGGCGAGCACGGCGATATCGCCTTCGAGGCGCTCGATGTCGCGCTCGCGCGCCTGCACCGCGACCTCGAGCCGGCGCGTTTCGAGCGCCAGGCTGTAGAGCGCGAAGGCCGCGCCGATCGTTAGGGCTGCGGCGGTGACCACGAGCAGTCGCGGCATGTCGCCTCCATCGGCACCAGCATGTGGCGCGGCTCAGGACTCATGCGGAAACGCCGGCGCGCTGGTACGCACAGCGGCGCGCAAAACCGCCGAGCGCGAACGCGGATTGGTTGCGATTTCCGCCTCTCTCGCATGTATCGGGCGTTGGTTAAGAATTCGGAAACTCGGCTCGCGCTCTGCGACGTTCGCAACTGGCATGTGGCGCGAGCCGCGGCCCTCGCGGCCTGCCCGTCGCGCGAGGAAGCGCTTCACGATCCGGTCCTCGAGCGAGTGGAAGGCGACGACGACGAGGCGCCCGCCCGGCGCGAGCATCCGCTCGGCCGCATCAAGTGCGCGTTCGAGCTCGCCGAGCTCGTCGTTGACGTGGATGCGCAGCGCTTGGAAGGTGCGCGTCGCCGGATGCTTGTCGTCTCCACGCGGGCGGCCGAGCACGCTCTCGATGAGCCGTGCGAGGGCGAGTGTCGTCGTGATCGGCGCCTTTGCCCGCTCACGCACGATGGCGCGGGCGATGGCGCGCGAGCGGCGTTCCTCGCCATATTCGTAGAGGATGTCGGCGAGCTCGCGCTCCTCGCTCGTGTTGATCATGTCGGCGGCCGATGGCCCCGCCTGGCTCATGCGCATGTCGAGCGGGCCGTCGCGCATGAAGGAGAAGCCACGCGCGGCCTCGTCGAGCTGCATCGAGGAGACGCCGATGTCGAGCACGACGCCATCCAGGCGCGGGATGCCGCTTTCGCGCGCGATCGCCTCGAGGTCGCCGAAGGTGCCTTGGACGAGCGTCAGGCGGCCGGCGAACTCTGCTGTCAGGGGTGCGGCTGCCGCGATCGCCGCCGGGTCGCGGTCGATGGCAACGACGCGGCAATCCGCAGCTGCAAGAATTGCCGATGTGTAGCCCCCGGCACCGAACGTGCCGTCAATATAGGTGTCACCCGCCCGCGGCGCGAGCGCCGCGAGCACCTCGGATAAGAGCACGGGAACGTGACGCGGCGACCCGCTACTGGAGAAGGCCGCCTTCTCTGCTCCGTCGTCCGTCATCGTTCCGGTGCTCCGCCGTCAGACGGAGAGCCTGGCGGCGTGGTCGGTGAGTGGCCGTCACCTCCACTGCCTCCGGGCTCGCCCTGACGGCTCCCCGCGCCGAAAAGCCGTCGATGCTCGTGGACCTTGGCGCGTGCGGCCAGGCGCCGCTCGTCGAAGCGCTTCGGCTCCCACATCTGAAACTTGTCGCCAAGGCCGACAAAAGTGACCTCGGCGAGAAGGCCCGCATGCTCGCGAAGGCCTTGAGGAAGGACGATGCGTCCGTCCCCGTCGATCGACAAGACCTGGACGTCGCCGTAGAGCGCGACAGAGAGCTCGTCCCGCTCGTCCGAATAGTCCGGCAGAGCGCCGAGAAGCGCGTCGATCTTGCGGGCGAGCCTTTCGCCGCCAGCATCGAGGGCCGGAGTATCGAGCGAGGGGTAGCAGTAGATGCCTTGGGCTCCCCCGCTCGCATAGCGGTCGCGGTCGAGGACGGCGCGGAACGGGGCCGGCACGGAGACGCGACCCTTGGCGTCGATCCTGTTTGTGAATGTCGAGACAAAGCGGTCCATCTCCCTGGCTGTGCTCGCTTCTCGCTACGCCCTGACCGACCCGACCAACCGCTACCTGTCGCAAAGCGCGACCCGTCTCAACTGAAGTCCACTCGCGAGAGCGGAAGAGGGCCGCGCCACGCCTCCGCCGATCCCTTCGTGTCCCCGCGTGCTCCGTCGAGCAGATGGTGGACCTCGTCTCATGTCCGCGGCTCGGACCGCCTGCAAAATTCACTCGCGCCACTCCGCCGGTTCGGGACCGGGGCGGTCGCTCGATCCCCGCCCTCAGAGGATCTGCGCCGCGGCCCCGTTCTCGGCCCGGTGCGGACGGGCATTGATGGGATGCCATGGGAATTTATGGGTGTCAATGGATTATGGCCGAAACATGGGGAAAAGTCGGTGAGATCGGTTGGCGACTGCGATGCGTATCTCCTCGGGCGAGAATCGAGGCTCTCGAATTGATCGCCGTTCTCCATGGCTGCCTTCCCGGCAGGTGCGCGCGAACTGCGCCTCATCGCGCCTCACCGCGATTGCGCGCTCTCGCTCTTCCGCTATGCTCGCGGTCTATTTCAGTGGCGCGTCTTCGGAGGCCCCATGTTGCAGGCCGTGCTCGTCTTGCTCGTCGCCATTCTCGGCCTCGGCGCGTTGCCCGCGCGCGCCGACGACCTCGCGATCGTCATCGCCAACAAGGCCTAAAAGAACAGCCACGAGGTCGAGTTCGCGCACAACGATGCCGAGCGTTTCGCCGATGCCGCGCGGCGTGCGCTGCGCATCCCCGAGAGCCGCGTCGTCGTCTATCGCGAGCAGACGCTCGCCGACATGCGCGGCCTCGCCTCGCGCCGCATCGCGAGCCAGGTGACGAAGCGCACCAAGCGGCTCTGGGTCTACTACTCCGGCCACGGCTTCCCGCTGATCGAGGGCGGGCGGGCGCCGGAGCCCGACCTCCTCCCCGTGGACGGCGATCCGGGCCTGCTGAAGGAAACCGCCATCGCGCTCGACGACTTCAAGTAGCAGTTGGGCGCCTTGAAGCGCTCGATGGCCGAGGGCGCCGAGATCATTCTCGTGCTCGAGGCCTGCTTCTCGGGCCGCTCCAGCAAAGGTCCGGTGCAGCCGAAGGTGAGCGGCTCCGCCTTCGTCGTCGAGCTCGGGCCGGATGCCTCGATCCTGACCCTCGCGGCGACCGGCGCCGATCACGTCGCTTCATGGGATCTCGAGGAGAAGCAGGGGCTCTTCACGGGGCTCCTCGTCGAGACGCTGTTCGGCCGCGCCGGCCGAGAGCGCGACGGGCGCATCACGGTCGAGCATCTCTCGGCCCACATCGACCGCGAGATGGGGGCGCGCCTCGCACGCCTCTATCCGGGCGAGAGCCGGTCGCAGCGTCCTTGGCTCGGCGGTCGCACGACGGCGCCGGCCCTGATCGCGCACACAGAGCCGCTGCCGCCGCTCCGCCCGGACG
>DAORNH010000393.1:0-3206 GCA_035440865.1 Hyphomicrobiaceae bacterium
GTACGGGCGCCCCGGCGAGCGATGCCAAGCCGGCGCCGGCTGAGAGTGACGCGCCCGCCGCCAGCACCGGCCCCGAGCCGATCCCTGCGAACCCAGGCGCCAAGGTCGTGCGCCTCGATACGTTCCGCAAGAAATGACCGGCACCAGATCGGATGCCGGAGTTGACCGTGCACGGCGGAGCGAGCCGCGCGGTCCCCAACTCTGCCTTGAACTCGCGCTGGTGGATGATCTCGCGGTGTGGCTGAGTGTCGCAAACGAAAGCGCGGGCCCCATCGCCTCGCTGATCCTCACCGTGAGCGATCCGGGTGCGGCCGCCGCTGCTGCCTCGGCCGTACAGGCGGCGCAGAAGCTCGGCATCGCGGCTCTCATCCGGGGGAACGCTCGCCTCGCCCGCACCGTCCGGGCCGATGGCGTGCACGTCGAATGCGGGGACGGTTTCGAGGAGCGTCTCGAGGAGGCGCGCGAGATCGTCGGCGGGCGGGCGATCGTCGGCGTCGATGCTGGTGGCTCGCGGCACGACGCCATGACCGCCGGCGAGCGAAGCGCGGACTACGTCGCCTTCGCCCGGCGCGGCGCGCCCGAGGGCCTCGATGATCAGTGCGATCTCGTCGACTGGTGGTCGGAGATATTCGAGCCGCCGGTTGTCGCACTCGGCGTCGATGGCCCGGATGCGGCCACAGTCCTGGCAGAGGCAGGGGCAGACTTCCTGAGCGTGACGGCAGAGGGCTGCAGTAGTGCCGAAGAGTTCGGCACGAGGCTCACCCTCATCAGGACGGCGATCGCCGGCGGCTGATGCCGGTCTCGTCGATGACAATCGCCGGCGATGACGAGGAGGCTGCGATGACAGGACGCGTGCTCCGGCCACGGCGGAGCGTGCCGGGCGTTGCCTTTGCTCTGGGGCTCGGGTTGACCATTTCGCTCTCCGCCGTGAGCGCGGCCGTGGCCCAGGTCGCACCCTCGACGCCGGCGCCGAAATCCGGACCTGTCATCCTGCCCTCTGTTCCGGCGCCTCCCGACAGGACGACAGACCCTGACGCCGCCTACACGGCCTTCGAGCAGGGTCGCTACCTGATGGCGCTCGCGCTCGCGACCAAGGCCGCCGAGGCGGGCGAGCCCCAGGCGCATACCCTGATCGGCCGCCTCCACGCCGAGGGCCTCGGTGTGCCACGCAATGAGACGATTGCCTCGCAGTGGTACCATCGCGCGGCCCAGCTCGGCGACATCGAAGGCGCATTTGCGCTCGGCGTGCTGCTCGCGGAAGGGCGGGGTCGAGCGCGACCGGACGAAGGCCGCGACCTACTTCGAGATCGCGGCGGCGCGTGGCCATGCGCTCGCCAACTACAATCTCGGCCTGCTGTTTCTCCGCGGTGACGGCAAGCCCGAGAACCCGATCCGGGCCTATCGCCACATCCTCTATGCGGCCGAGCAGGGCGTCGTCGCCGCCCAGTACGATGTCGGCACCCTCTATGCGACGGGCGCGGGGACTGACCCCAATGCCTTCGAGGCGGCAAAGTGGATCGGGCGGGCCGCCGCGCGCGGCCACCTCGATGCCGAGGTCGAGTACGCGCTGATCCTGATCAAGGGGCACGGCACGCCGCCCGATCCGAAGCGGGCCGTCGAGTTCCTGCGATCGGCCGCCAACAAGGGCAACGTCATCGCTCAGAACAGGCTGGCGCGCTGCTACGCGGCGGGTCTCGGCGTCGAGAAGAGCATCCCGACGGCGCTCGCCTGGCACCTCGTCGCGAAGGCCGGCGGCAAGGACGACGACATCCTCGAGGCGATGCTGAAGGTGCTGCCGCGCACGGATCGCGCTGCCGTCGAGAAGGTGGCTGCGGAACTGCGCGAGAAGCTCGCCGTCCAGTGAGCCTGCATCGGCCCACCAAGAGCCACCCGGCTAGCTTCCGGGGTCCGCTTTGCGAACAAGGCCCGGTGCAGGACGCGGCCCGGCAGCAGCGTGAAGAGCCCAGCCACGACGAGCGCACCCGCGAATAGCATCAGCATCGCGCGCTTGTGCGCGCGAACGTTGTGCCGGCGCGCGTGGCGGACGGCGAGCACGAGCGCGGCGAGCGTAAAGATCGAGAGGAGGTGGATCGGGCTCCAGGGGCCGACGACACGCAGCTCCTGGATCAGGAACGAGCTCGCAGATACGATGACCATCATCGCGACCCAGATCCAGCCGAGCAGCCTGTGCGGCACCGTCCCCTTGGGCGCGGCGAGCTGGACGATGCCGAGACCGAGGGCACCGAGCGCCGCCGCAACGTGGATCTTGATCGGCAGCGATGCCGCGAGCAGTGGGTCGAGCGTCATGGCGGCATCTCCTTCTGATGTGAATGCGAGTGTTCGCCGTCGGCTGATTGCGCGGCCGGCGGTTCGCGCGTAGAATTGACATCGTCAATATGACGCTAGCCTCATATGTTGTCGTCGTCAATATTAATGTTGACAAGGGAAAGATGTCGGTGGCGGACGCACCACGCAAAGGCCGAGGTAGCAACGCTTCGCGAGGCGGACGGGAGCTCGGGCCAGGGCGGCGCTCTCGCGCGCTCCGGGCGGGTGAGCCGGCTGCTGCCCGCACAGCGGCTACTTCGGACGCACGCTCGGCGCCCTACCATCACGGCTCGCTCCGCGCGAGCATGCTGGAAGCCGCCGAGGCAATTCTCGTTCGCGATGGGATTGCCGCCTTGACGCTGCGGGCGGCGGCGCGCGCAGCCGGTGTCTCGCACGCCGCGCCGAAGAACCATTTCGGCGATCTGAGCGGGCTTCTCAGCGAGCTCGCAGCGGTTGGCTATCGGCGCCTCGCCGACATGATGCAGGCCGCGAGCGGCGGCGCGGCCGCATCCGCTGGAGCCGGGCGCGCCTACGTGAAGTTTGCGATCGCGAACCCGGGCCTTTTCCAGCTCATGTTCCGGGGCGAGCGGCTGGACTACGGACGCCCGGCCCTGAAGGAGGCGTCCGACCGGGCTTTCGGATTCCTGATGTGTGATCCTGTCCCCCGCGATGGCGCGGAAGCGCTCGACCTCGACGCCGCTGCCGGCATCCTCCAGCGCTGGTCAGCTGTCCACGGGCTCGCGATGCTGCTGATCACGGGTGCTATCTGGGCCAACGAGTCGTGGGGCCGGCCATGGGGCTTTGACTCAAAGGAAACCGGTGCCCTGGTCGCATGGCTGACCTATGCCGCATTTCTGCACACGCGGATCTCACGTGGTTGG
>DAORNH010000394.1:0-250 GCA_035440865.1 Hyphomicrobiaceae bacterium
TCTTTCGGCGAGCGGTGACCGTCCACGTGTTGCAGCAGGCCGCCGCCCCGCGCCTCCGCCCCCGCCTCCAATGGACCGCCGGACACGACCGACACCCGCCGCGACGACACGCCGGTCGACCGGTCGGGGGACCGGCTCGGCGAGCGGCTCAGATAAGGGGCGACCTCATGCCGAAGTTCGCAGCAAACCTGTCGTTCCTGTTCACCGAGCTGCCGTTTCTCGACCGCTTCGAGGCGGCGGCGAAGGCCGG
>DAORNH010000394.1:332-3201 GCA_035440865.1 Hyphomicrobiaceae bacterium
CAGGCGCTCTTCAACATGGCGCACGGCGACTGGACCAAGGGCGAGCGCGGCATGGCCGCCATCCCCGGCCGCGAGAAGGAGTTCGAGGAGAGTGTCAAGAAGGCGCTGGCCGTCGCCGAGGCCACGGGCTGCAAGCGCCTTTTTGCCATGGCCGGGCTGCGCCATCAGGGTGCCGAGCGGCGCGCCTACGTGGCAAACCTCAAGACCGCGGCGCGCATGGCCGCAGCCTCCGGCGTCACCGTGATCATCGAGCCGATCAATACGCGCGACATTCCGGGCTATTTCCTCAATCGCACCGAGGAGGCGCGCTCGATCATCCACGAGGTCGGAGCCCCCAACCTCGGCCTGCAATTCGACCTCTACCATCGCCAGGTGATGGAGGGCGATGTCGCGATGGCGATCCGAGAGTTCGGACCGCTCGCCCGCCACTACCAGATTGCGAGCCCGCCCGACCGGGGCGAGCCGGACGAGGGCGAGCTCAACTACCGCTACCTCTTCAAGCTCATCGACGAGAGCGGCTTCGATGGCTACGTCGGCTGCGAGTACAAGCCGCGCAAGTCCACCATCGCGGGCCTCGGCTGGGCCAAGGCGCTTGGCGTCAGCCTCGGCTGAGCGGTTCGGCGTGGAACCGCTCGCCTACCGTCACACGTGGAACAGGAAGTCCGACGCCGATAGAGCGCTCGCGCTGACGCCGACGAGCGTGATCGTTTGCCCGGCGTACGCAACCACTGCGCCTGTGGACGAGGACGAGATCGTGAGATCGGCGAAGGCATCGAGCCCGCTGATGCCAACGAAGTCGATCTTGTCGCGACCGCGCTGGAAGTCCTCGATGCGGTCCGCGCCCCAGCCCGCGTTGAAGGCGAACACGTCGTTGCCGCGGCCTCCGTTCAGGATATCGTTCCCTCCGCCGCCGTTGATCACGTCGGCGCCACCGCTGCCTGAGAGCGTGTTGGCACTCGCATTGCCGAAAATCGTGTCGTCGTAGACCGTACCGAGAACGGCCTCGACCGATACGAGGTCGGCGATGGCCGTCGTGGCATTGGCGACAGTCGCGCGCGTCGTGCCGGAGGTGTAGGCCTCGATGCCGGTCTGGCCGAGATTCACGTAGACCGCCTTGCCGAAGTAGCTGAATTCGGCCGTGTCCTTGCCGGCGCCGCCGTCGAGGAGATCGAGGCCCGCCGTGTAGATGAGCCGATCGGCACCGGCGCCGCCATAGAGCTTGTCGTTGTCGGCGCCGCCGTTGAGACGATCGTCGCCGTCGTTGCCGTAGAGCGTGTCGGCGCCGGCGCGTCCGTCGACGACGTCATTGCCACTGCCCGCGGCGATGGCGTCTCGCCCTTCGCTGCCGACGATCGTGTCAGCGCCATCGGTCACCTGCCAGGTGTACGGCGCGGCGCCTGGCGACGTCGTCGGATCGGCAACCGCGACGCCGTCGATCACGACGCCGCTCGTCGCGATCCAGCGATCGTTGAGCGGATCGGTATCGCCGAAGTCCTGGAGCAATCCCTCGATGCGGACCGGTGCGGCGCCTGGCGCCAGCGCGAGGCCGTTCCCGGAGATGAGATTGCCACTCAGCTCCGCACCGACGACGCCCGAGAGGACCACGCCTTCCTTCTGGTTGCCGGTGATCGCGACGCCGTCGATGACGAGGCCCGTGGTCTGGCGCACTTCGATGCCGGCGCGACCGTTGTCGTGCACCGACCCGCCTGTGATCGTGACATGTGCTGTCCACGAGCGGATCTCGTTGTCTCCGGTCTGGGCGACGATCCCCGAGCCGCCGTTGCCGTAGGCCTCGTTGCCGCTCATGAGCACCGCCGTCGATCCGGTGACGATGTTGAAGCCGTGGCGGCCGTTGGCGTAGGCAATGTTGTTCGATAGCGTGACGCCCTTCGAGAAGTCGATGGTAAAGCCGTCGACGCCGTTGTGATGGGCGACGGAGTTGGTGATTGTCAGGTTGTGCGTCTGCTCGTGCGGGTCGAAGCCGTAGCGCGAGACGTTGCGGATCTCCACGCGGTCGAGTGTGATGTTGCTGTCGAACTGGCCGCTGTTGGGCTTCGGGCCAGAATAGAAGCCGTCGACGTCGCCCGAGGAGTTGGCGCGATTGCCGTCGATCGTGAGGCCGGCGAGCACGACGTCATGTGTCGTCTGGTAGGTGCCGTCGGTGAGCGTCGAGCCCGAATCTGTCCTCACGATGCCGGTCACCGCACCCGAGCCGTCCGCGAGCTTGAGCACCGTCGCGCCTGTGCCGGCGCCCGTAAGGGTCGTGTTGGAGCCAACCCGGAGCGCGCCGTCAGACGCCTTGCCGGTACCGGACACCGTGAACTCGCCAGCCGAGAGCGTGACAAAGCCGCCGACGTGCCCCGCGACCGCGTCGAGGGCCGACTGGATGGCGGCAGTCTGCTGAGCTGCGCTCAGCAACACGTCGATGGTGATCGTCGCCGTCGCGCCGCCCGAATAACCATAAGTGATCGTCGCCATTGCCACTACTCCCGGAAAGACTGTGCCTGCCAACTGCGACTGACGTGCAAGCGCGGGGCCAGCACCGGAGCGGGTCGGGTGCTTCAGCTAAGGTCAGGTTTGCTCACTGGATCGCCCGTGCTAAGCAGCCGGCCGGGCGATTGTGAAGGCCAGACGAAGGGAACGGGACGGGACCATCCGATGAAGCACGTGATCGATGAGCTCGAGCGCCGGCGCGCGGTTGCCCGGCTCGGCGGCGGCCAGGCGCGGATCGACGCCCAGCACAAGCGCGGCAAGCTCACGGCGCGCGAGCGCATCGAGCTCCTGATGGACGCCGGCTCCTTCGAGGAGCTGGACATGTACGTCGAACACCGCTCGACCGATTTCGGCATGGAGAAGGAGAAGATTCCGG
>DAORNH010000395.1:0-2815 GCA_035440865.1 Hyphomicrobiaceae bacterium
CACCGGGTAGTCGCGGTTGAACACCGCATCCACGATCATCTTGCCGAAGCCGGGGATCGAGAACACCTGCTCGGTCAGCACCGCGCCCGACAACAGCGTGCCGAGCTCCAGCGCGCCGAGCGTGATCACGGGGGTGAGCGCATTGCGCATGGCGTGCTTCAGGACGACGCTGCGCTCGTTGAGCCCTTTCGCGCGGGCTGTGCGCACGTAGTCGCTGGTCATCGCCTGCAGCATCGCCGAGCGGGTATGGCGCATGAGCACGGCGGCGAACGCATTGCCGAGCACGAAGGCCGGCAGGATCGTCGTCTTCATCGACTGCCAGAAGTCCTCGAACGGCGAGACATATCCCGAGGCCGGCAGCCAGCCGAGGTGCACCGAGAAGATGAAGATCAGCATGATGCCGAGCCAGAAATTGGGCGTCGAGATGCCCCAGAGCGCGACCACGTTGACGCTGTAGTCGACAGCCGTATTCTTGCGCACCGCCGAGATGATGCCTGCGCCGACCCCGATGACGAGCGAGATGACGATGGCCATCAGCGCGAGCTGAAGTGTCACAGGAAATTTCTGCGCGATGAGCGTCAGCACCGGCTCCTTGAGCCGCATCGACTCGCCAAGATTGCCGCTGAGCACGCCCTTCACCCAATAGACGTACTGGACGGGCAACGGCTGATCGAGCCGGTACTGCTGCCGGATCTGCTCGAGCACGGCCGGATCTCGCTCCTCGCCTGCCATCACGAGCGCGGGATCTCCCGGCAGCAGCTGCTGCAACAGGAAGATGATGATCGAGACGATGAAAAGCGTCGGCACCAGCTGCGCCAGGCGCTTTGCGAGATAGATCATCATGCGCGTGGGCTCGCCGCTTCCGGATGTATTGCACCCATAATGCCGCGTGGGCCATCCCCCCGCCAGCGGCTTCACATCGCGCCTCAGCCGACCTACTCTCGTCGTCGAACAGGGGGGCATTTCATGCAGGACACGCGCGGCCAGTCGGCAGTTGTCGTCGACCCCATCACAGTCTCGGTCATCGCCCATCGGCTCCGCGCCATCGTCGAGGAGATGGGCGAGGCGATGCTGCGCACGTCCTACTCGCAGATCCTCAATTCGAGCCGTGATTTCTCGACCGCCATCTGCGATGCGGGCGGGCGGCTCCTCGCACAGGCCGAGCACGGGCCCGTGCATGTCGGCGCGATGAGCTGGGCCGCGCGCTCGGTGCAGGGCCGCTTTGCCGGCGATATCCACCCGGGCGACGTCTTCCTGCTGAACGACCCCTATCACGGCGGCAATCACCTCCCCGATGTGACCGCGTTCGTGCCGGTCTTTGTCGACGGCGTGCACCGCTTCTGGTCGATCAACCGGGCGCATCAGAGCGACATCGGCGGGGCGACGCACGGCGCCTACAATCCCGCGGCGACTGAAATCTGGCAGGAGGGACTGCGCATCCCGCCTCTCAGGCTCTACGAGAAAGGGCGGCTTCGCGACGACCTCCTGGACATGATCGCGCTCAACGTGCGTCATGCCCGCGACTTCCGCGGCGATCTCGCGGCCATGGTCGGCTCGGCCCGGCTTGCCGAGAAGCGTCTCCTCGAGCTCGCCGCCGAAACAGGAACAGCGAGTCTCGACGTGGCAATCGAAGCCGTCCTCGACGGGGCCGAGCGTCGCGCGCGGGCGATCGTCGCCGCCTGGCCGGACGGTGTCTACAAGGGCGAGGCTGTCCTCGACGACGACGGCCACGGACGCCGCGACATCACGATCCGCGCGACCGTCACCATCTCGGGGAGCGACTTCCACGTCGATCTGACCGAGAGCGATCCGCAGTCGCTGGGGTTCGTCAACTCCTCGCACGCCAACATGCAATCGGCCGTCTGCATGGCCTTCGCCTACCTGATCGACCCCGACATCCCGAAGAACGACGGCTCGTTCCGCCCGATCAAGGTGACGGCGAAGCCCGGTACGATCGTGTGGGCCGAGGAAGGCCGGCCGGTGACGCTCTGCACGAGCCACTGCTCGAACGAGATCGTCGAGGCGATCGTCACGGCACTCGAGCCGGCGGCGCCGGACCGCGTCATGGGCGGCTGGGGCCGTCGCTTCCGCATCGCCATCCAGGGGCGCGATCCACGGACGAAGAAGGGCTTCATATGGCATCTCTTCCAGGCGCGCCCCGGTGGTGGCGGCTCGATCGGCGGCGACGGCTGGAGCTCGGTCGGCGAGTGGCATTCGGCGGGCGGCATCAAGTTCGGCTCGCTCGAGGTCGCCGAGGCGCGTTTCCCCTTCCTATTCCGCCATCACGAGTTCCGCCCGGGCTCGGCAGGTGCCGGCAAGTTCCGCGGCGGCTACGGCTGCGACCTCGTCATGGACGTCGAGTGTGATGGCATCGCCAAGGGGAATACGGCGGGCGATGGCGTCCGCCACGGCTCGCGCGGCGTGCTTGGCGGCCGCGACAGCGCCACGCATCGCTACGTGCTGCGATCCGCCGGCCGGCCAGATAGGGAACTGCTGACCAAGGAGACCGGGATCGAGATCAGGCCGGGCGATACGCTGGTCATCGCCTCGGCGGGTGGCGGTGGCTGGGGCAGGGCCACCGAGCGCGATCCGGAGCGGATCGAAGCAGACCGGCACAATGGCCTCGAGGCGACGCCCGCTTCGAAACAGCCGAGCCCTTGAACGTCGAAGGCCGGCGGTAGCCGGCCTCCTAGCTGCTCGTCGGTCAGGACCTGGGCATCAAGACCTGAGATTTGGCCGTGGCCCGGTCTCCGCGCGAAGCCCCGGGGGGCTGGGGGGCTGAGAGACCAGAGCCTCGATACGACGACCGGACCAC
>DAORNH010000395.1:2931-3187 GCA_035440865.1 Hyphomicrobiaceae bacterium
GTTGGCAGCCGCTCACGCATCCGGTCCCAGCGCACGTCGAGGCCGCGGTTCGCGCGCCGCACGCTGCCGGTCCCGAACAGCCACCACCAGAAACTGCTGCCGCTCGGCTCGAGGGCGACCGGTGCGACGCCGCGAGCAGCTTCGGCCGGTCGCGTCGGGATCGCGGCGGGGGTCGCGGAGCGTGAGGAAGCGGCTGCAGATGCCGCCATCGTGCCGACGCCCGTGCTCGGCGGTGGACCCTCGTCGGGTCCATGGC
>DAORNH010000396.1:0-2932 GCA_035440865.1 Hyphomicrobiaceae bacterium
CCGCATCGCGGTGCGCAACGGCGATCGCGTCAGAGCGGGTGATCTCCTGCTCGCGCTCGACGACACGCAGACCAAGGCGAATCTCGGCATCGTCGTCTCGCAGCTGACGGAGTTGATTGGCCGGCGCTCGCGCCTCGAGGCCGAGCGCGACAATCATCCCGAGATCAAGTTTCCGGCAGGGTTCGAGACACAGAGCGAGGACGCCAAGCGCATTGCCTCGGGCGAGCGCCGCCTGATTGCCGACCGGCGTGCGACGACGGCCAGCCAGAAGAAGCAGCTCGAGGAGCGCGTCGGCCAGTACGAGCTCGAGATCGAGGGATTGAAGTCGCAGCGAAAGGCCAAGGGACGCGAGCTCGAGATCGCGCGCGAGGAGCTGCAGCGCCTCGAGGAAATGTACAGGAAGAACCTCATTCCGGTGACGCGCGTCCTTTCCGTGCAGCGCGATATCATCCGCATCGAAGGTGAGCATGGGCAGCTGACGGCACAACTCGGCCGCGTCGGCGGGCAGATCAGCGAGACGAGGGTGCAGATTCTCACCCTCGAGCAGACGCAGCGCTCGGACGCACAGAAGGAGCTGCGCGAGATCGAAGGGCGAATCGCCGAGCTCTCGGAGCGCAAGGTCGCCGCGGAGGACCAGCTTCGCCGCGTGGAAATCAGAGCGCCCCAGAGCGGCGTCGTGCACGACATGGCCGTGCATACCGTCGGCGGCGTGGTCGGCGCCGGCGAGATGATCATGTTGATCGTGCCGAGCGAGGACCGGCTGATGGTCGAGGTGAAGGTGCAGCCGCAGGACATCGATCAGATCAAGCTCGGCCAGCCGGCGATGCTGCGCTTCACCGCCTTCAACCAGCGCACGACGCCCGAGGTGAAGGGGCAGGTCGCGCGGGTCGCTGCCGACCTTTCCAAGGACGGGCAGACCGGTCAGCAGTTCTTCGTGCTGCGCATCGCCGCCGACGAGCAGAGCCTCTCGGCGCTCGTCGGGCTGCAGATCGTACCGGGGATGCCGGTCGAGGCCTTCCTCGAAGGTCGCGACCGGACGGTACTCTCCTACCTCGTGCGCCCCATCACCGATCAGTTCAAGCGCGCACTCCGCGAGCGGTGAGGCGCGCGAGGGGTGTGGTCGGGTTTCCATGATCAGAAACAGCACAATCAGCAATGACGCAAGCGCGGACGACCGCGTCAGCTGTCGGAGATGTCGCGTCAAGGGATCTGGTGTTTGCCATCTCAGATATCACGATCGAACTATGATTCTAGCCCGGCTCTCCGCCGCTCGAGCGCAGATGCGATATTGAATCCTAGTCTGCGGAACGGCTCCGGTGCGATCCAGTTGGCCGTTCCGAAGGCGGCGATCACGTCGGCACCTGAATCCCGTCCCAGCACCAGATCGGCAAGCCGCTTGCCGAGAATCGTGCCCTTGACGATGCCCGCACCATTGCAGCCGGCGGACGCGAACAGACCGACATCGAGCCGTCCCCAGTATGGGGCGCCGTTCATGGTCAGTGCTGTTGTTCCGCCCCATACGTGCTCGAACTCGATATGGGCAAGATCAGGGTAACGACGGTGGAAGCGATCGAGCAGCGCGGCCTCGGCATATGCAGCGGACACGCCACGCTCGTACGCGTAAAGTGATCTCACCAGCAGCCGATCCAGGCCGACCTTGCGCAGAGTGGTGCCGAGACGATGTGCGGGCAATAATCCCCATGACGGCATTTCGCCGAGGCAGCCCTGGTCCGAGGACTTAACGCGTTGGGTGATAGCAGCATAGGTGTAGATGGTAACGACACGATCGTTCAGATAGCCGAACGCCTTGATCGACGAATTTGCAGCGATGATCACATTGGCCGCGACTAGATCTGCATCTGCCGTCTGAACTCGCCACTTGCTGCCCTGGCGCCGCAGCGTGAGAACCGGCGAATGCTCACAAAGGCGTACTGCAGGTGGGAGCGCGTCGGCGAGGCCGCGGATCAGGGCAGCGGGCTGTACGAGATGACCGACTTCGGTGAACAGCCCGAGGCGATAGTAACTCGTTCCGATCCGCGCACGCAGCTGGTCCACGTCGAGAACGCGATTGGGCACCGCCAATGCCTCGCAGATCTTTCGCAGATCCCGCACAGAGCCTTCGCCGCGCATCGTCGCAGCTGCCTTGATCCGGCCCGCCAGGTGGAAATCACAAGCGATTCGATGCTGTCCGATCAGTTGAAGCAGGTCATCGAATGCCTCGGCCAGATGCCGGTTGCGTTCACTGTTCTTCAGAACAGCACCGGCTTCGATGCTGCCCGCGATGTCAGCGGGCGCCAGAAAGCCGGAATTGCGACCTGACGCCCCCTCGCCGACTGTCGTCGCTTCGAGCACGACAATGTCGCCATCCGGGTCGCGCTCGGCCAAGCGTCGTGCCGCGGCAAGCCCGGTGAAACCCGCACCGATTACGACGTGCTTGGCATCAATGCGACCCATGGCAGGAGCACGCGGCTCCCGAGCGGGCAACATGGCGTTCCAGCCGCAGCGATCCGAATGATCCGGAAAGGTCGGGTTAGGCATGCTGTCCCTGTCGAGCTACTCGTGACGCCCCGGCTAAGGTCTTGCTGTGCAGGGGCGGAGTTGGAGCCATCGAAAACATGACAACCCGGAGCCGTCTAAACACGGCGGTTCCTGTTTGCGCCGATGGCCGAGGCTGCTGGGTAAGCCGGCATGATCGGCTGCGCATCCGTCGACGTGACGCATCTGCTACACATACTCCAGGCCGCGGTTGGTCGATCGCGTCACAACCATTCAAGCGCGCACTCCGCGAGCGTTGAGGCACGCCCCCCCGCCGCCCGGTCAGCGGCCTTCGCGCCACCAGGCGAGTGCGATCAGGAAGATCAGCGCGGAGAGTGCGAGCAGGCCCGTGAACATGGGCGTGAGCTTCACGCCGCGCGTCACGTAGGCCTCGCGA
>DAORNH010000396.1:2947-3183 GCA_035440865.1 Hyphomicrobiaceae bacterium
CCGGAGCCGGCGAGGTGGCGGGCGCTTGCCAGCATGGTGACTCGGGGGACATCGACCGCCGTGCCTGAGACGCCCGTGAGGAGGCTCGCGCCGCGCGTCCAGAAGATGCCGCCGCCCGTCGCATCCGTGATCGGCAACAGCTTCTTGTCCGTGGCGACGACCTCCGACATCTCGCGGGCGTCCTCGACGCCGGCATGCGCGACGGCGGTGAGCGGCCCCGACTGCAGCTTGTAGAG
>DAORNH010000397.1:0-3172 GCA_035440865.1 Hyphomicrobiaceae bacterium
CCATGCCGACGGAGCAACGGCCGCTGAGGAGGCGCTGCGCCTGCTGTTGCCCTACGCCGAACGGCTGCCCGCCGCGCACGGTCCGCTCGCAGGCACAATCGCCAAGGACATCATCGTCTATAGTGAGAAGGCCGGTCGCGAGCCGGACGTGACGCTGCTCACTCGCCTCGCCATCATTCTCGGCTCCAAGGGGTCCTGACGGATCGGTGTTTCGGTGTCAGACCCATGGGTCCGATACCGGCCAACCGAAGTTTTGACTCGAGGGCTTCCCAGCGGTTGGCCGGTATCACTCTTTTCGTGCGCGCGGCCGCCCCGCCAACCCCGCGCGCGATACTACGCAACGAAAGGTCAATCCTTTCGTTGCTCCGTATGACACCGTCTGCCCCCTTCTGCCCTCAAAACCCCTGGCCGAACTTGTTGGATTTGGGAAAGCCTTTGGGGGCGAGCTTGCCGGCTTGGGCGCGTTGGCCGATCCACTCCTTGTAGTCGGACTTCGGTAGCGTGAAGTTGCGCCCCGCGGCGTCGATCCAGGCAAGGCCGTCGCGCTCGGTGAAGACGCGCGCGTCGGAGAGTGCGCCGTCCTTGAAGCGCTGCAGGATCACGCCCTTGCCGCGCGTCATCTCGTTCACCTCGGCGAGCGGGAAGATCAGCATCTTGCGGTTCTCGCCAATGGTGGCGACGGTGTCGCCCTCCGCCGGCACGCAGAGGCGCGCCTCCTCGGGTTCGGTGAGATTGAGCACCTGCTTGCCCTTGCGCGTCGAGGCGACCACCTCGTCCTCCGGCACGATGAAGCCGTTGCCGCCCGTCGAAGCGACGAGCAGCTTGCGGCCGGGCTCGTAGACGAACAGCTCGACGATGTCGTGGTTCTCCTCGAGGTCGACCATCAGACGCACGGGCTCGCCGTGGCCGCGCCCGCCGGGAAGCGTGCTCGCTTCGAGCGTGAAGAATTTGCCGTTGGTCGCGAACACGAGGAGCTTGTCGGTCGTCTGCGCCTTGATGGCGCGCTTCAGGCCGTCACCCTGCTTGAACTCGACGCGGGCGAGGTCGTCGAGATGGCCTTTCATCGCCCGGATCCAGCCCTTCTCGGAGAGGATCACGGTGACCGGCTCCTTCTCGATCAGCGCCGCGGTCGCGAGATCGACCTCGATCGCGGGCGCCTCGGCGAGCTCGGAGCGGCGGCGGCCGATCTCGGTCTTCTTTCCCCAGCGCTCGCGCGTCTCCTTGATCTCGCCCGAGATCTTCTCCCACTGCTTGTCCTCGGAGGCGAGCAGCTCCTTCAAGCCCTTGCGCTCCTTCGAGAGCTTGTCGTGCTCGCCACGGATTTCCATCTCCTCGAGGCGGGAGAGCGACTTCAGGCGCAGATTGAGGATCGCCTCGGCCTGCACCTCGGTGAGCTTGAAGGTCGAGATGAGCTTGGCTTTGGGCTCGTCCTCGAAGCGGACGATGCGGATCACCTCGTCGATGTTGAGGAAGGCGATGAGGTAGCCGTCCAGCACCTCGAGGCGATGCTCGATCTTGCCCAGGCGGAACTCGGAGCGGCGGACGAGCACTTCCTGGCGGTGCTCGAGCCACATCTTGAGCACTTCGCGCAAGCCGAGCACGGCCGGGATCTGCCCTGCCGAGAGCACGTTCATGTTGAGGCCGAAGCGCGTCTCGAGCTCGGTCAGCTTGAAGAGGCTCTCCATCATCACGGTCGGGTCGACAGTGCGGCTCTTCGGCTCGAGGACGAGGCGGACCTCCTCGGCGGATTCGTCGCGCACGTCGCCGACAAGCGGCAGCTTCTTCTCCTGGATGAGCTCGGCGATCTTCTCGACGAGGCGCGCTTTCTGCACCTGATAGGGGATCTCGGTGACGACGATCTGCCAGGTGCCGCGGCCCGCGTCCTCCTTCTCCCAGCGCGCGCGGAGGCGAAAGCCGCCGCGGCCCGTGCGGTAGGCCTCGATGATCTGCTCGCGCGGCTCGACGATGATGCCGCCTGTCGGGAAATCCGGCGCGGGGATCAAGTCGACGAGCTTCTCGACTGTCGCGTTCGGGAACTTGATGAGGTGGAGGAGCGCCTGGCAGAGCTCGTCCACGTTGTGGGGCGGGATGTTTTGCTCCATGCCGACGGCGATGCCGGCGGCGCCGTTGGCGAGGAGATTGGGGAAGTTCGCCGGCAGCACCACCGGCTCCTGATTGGAGCCGTCGTAAGTCGCCCGGAAGTCGACCGTGTTCTCGTCGATGCCGTCGAGCAGCGCTTCGGCGACGGTGGTGAGGCGGCTTTCCGTGTAGCGCATCGCGGCGGGGTTATCGCCGTCGATGTTGCCGAAGTTGCCCTGGCCGTCGACCATCGGGTAGCGGACGGCGAAGCTCTGCGCGAGGCGCACGAGCGAATCGTAGATCGCCTGGTCGCCGTGCGGGTGGAAGTTGCCCATCACCTCGCCGACGATCTTGGCGCACTTCTTGTAGCCGCCGGTCGGGTCGAGGCGGAGCTCGCGCATGGCGTAGAGGATGCGCCGGTGCACGGGCTTCAAGCCGTCGCGCACGTCGGGGAGAGCCCGGTGCATGATGGTCGAGAGGGCATAGGCGAGATAGCGCTCCTCGAGCGCGTCGCGCAGCCTGACGGGCTCGATTGGCCCCTGGGACCCAGTCGTCGGTTTATCGCTCATGCGCCCGGGTTAGCCGAGCAACCCGGGCTTCTCAAGGGGGACGAGCGCGCTTGTCCCCCGCGTTGGTGTCGCTCTGCCTCAGCGGACGTTCAGACCGCGTGGCGGCGGCGGCCTGACGGCCGGCGCCGGCTGGTTGCCCCGGCACTGACCACCGACGAAGTTCGGCGTGCTCGGCGGGCAACGGCAGGCGCCGCCGATGTTGATCTGGCCACCAGAGCAACGCACGGCCGCCGGCGGCGGCGTGATCACCGGTGTCGGCTGGTTGCTCCGGCACTGGCCGCCGACGAAGTTCGGCGCGTTCGGCGGGCACCGGCACTGGCCGCCCAAGTTGACTTGTCCGCCCGAGCAAGTGACCGGGGTAACGCACACGCCTCCGCGCAGCAATTTGCCGGAGGGGCACGAGCAGCCCGTGCCGGCGGAGTTCAGCACTTGGCCGCCAAAGCAGGTGATCTGGGCGGCGCACACGCCGTTCCTGAGCGTCTTGCCCGTCGGGCACGTGCAGCCCGTTCCAGCGGAGTTCAGGA
>DAORNH010000398.1:0-3161 GCA_035440865.1 Hyphomicrobiaceae bacterium
CCATCGGCGAGAAGGTGAAGCGCATCGAGGCGCTGGCGGTCGAGATCGCCAAGCACGTGCCCGGCGCCGACGAAGCGAAAGTGCGCCGCGCGGCGCAGCTCGCCAAGGCCGATCTCGTCTCGGGGATGGTCGGAGAGTTCCCGGAGCTGCAGGGCCTCATGGGCCGCTACTACGCCGAGAAGGCCGGCACCAAGCCCGAGATCGCCCGCGCGATCGAGCTTCATTACAAGCCGAAGGGCCCAAGCGACACGGTGCCCCGCGAGGAAGCGGGCGACGCCGTCGCCGTCGCCGTGGCGCTCGCCGACAAGCTCGATACGCTCGTCGGATTCTGGGCGATCGGCGAGAAGCCGACGGGCTCGGGCGATCCCTATCAGCTCCGCCGCGCGGCGCTCGGCGTGATCCGCATCGTGCTCGAGAATGATTTGAGGCTGCCGCTGTTCAGGCGAGTTCGCAATCACGCGTTGGCCTACATAGAGTCGATGGAGACAGACCGCTTTCTTCGTGCGGTTAAGGCGGTTGAGAACCTGCCTCCAGAGGCACGAGAGGCGAAGCGGGTTGCCGAATCAGAGATCGTCTTAGCTTCGGTTTTCGGGGTTTCTTGGGCGACAAAATTCGAGAAGGCGGTAACTGTATCAGACGACCTGCTCGCCTTCTTCGCCGACCGCTTGAAGGTGCACTTGCGCGAGAAGGGCGCCCGCCACGACCTGATCGACGCCGTGTTCTCGCTCGGCGGGCAGGACGACCTGGCCCTCATCGTGCGCCGCGTCGAAGCGCTCGCGGAGTTCCTCGCGACGGACGACGGAGCGAACCTGCTCGCCGGTGCCAAGCGTGCCGCGAACATCCTCGCGATCGAGGAGAAGAAGGACAAGCGCACCTACGACGGCGCGCCGAACGTCGCGCTGTTCGCGGCGCCCGAGGAGAAGGCGCTCGCCGCCGCGATCGACAAGGTCTCGACAGACACGCGGAAGGCGATCGACGTCGAGAATTTCGCGGGCGCCATGCGGGCGCTCGCGGAGCTGCGCGCGCCGGTCGATGCCTTCTTCGAGAAGGTGACGGTGAACGTCGACGACAAGGCGGTGCGCGAGAACCGCTTGAAGCTGCTCGCCCGCATCCGCGCCGCGACGCTCGCCGTCGCCGACGTCTCGAAGATCGCGGGGTGAGAGATGTTGCCGATTGCTGTTCGACTGCGGGCGACGCTCGCGCTGCTCCTGGTCGCGCTTGCAGCCGTTGCCGTGCTCCGCCCGGCGCCCGCCGCCGCCCAGACGGACCCCGCCCGCCTCGCCCTCGACATCGAGCAGCTCGCCCGCTCGCTCGTCGGCGGCAACGAGACGGTGATCATGCTGAATGCACGGCACGATCCGCAGGACCGCGGCCTCGCCGATCCGCTCGTCGTCGACATGCTCGACGCCATTGAGGCCGCATTGAGCCGCATCGGTCACATCCGCATCGTGGACCCTTCGGCGTTCGGCGTGTCTCTCAATCAGGTCTGGGACCTTTGGGGCCGCGACCGCGGTAAGCTCACGGCAGAACTCTGGAAAAGCGAGACGACGCGCGTCAACATCATCCTGATGCTCGAGCGGCGGGGCGATCGGCGCGCGCGTTTCGTCGTCTACAGCCCTGTCTCGCACAACGCGAAGTACACCGAGACGCTGAGCCTCGAGCGGCCCGTCGCGCCGACGCCGATGGCACCTGCGAAACCCGTTGCTCCAGCGGCACCGACACCCGGCCCGATCGCGCGGCCAGTACCGCCCCTCGCTGCCTCGGGGCCGCCCTGCGATACGGCACTCGCTTTCCTGCACGACTCCGGCGTTTTTGGCTCGCGGCCCTTGGGCGACCGCAACTACGCGCCGACCGTCGACTATTCCGGATCGCTCAACGTGCCGCGAGAGCAAATCGTGAAGCGCATCCGCGAGTTCGAGCAGCGCTGGCCCTCGCGCACCTACGATATCGACAAGGCGACCGTGCGCGCGGGGGCGCTCGATGCCAAGCGCTGCTCGGTGCAGTTCGAGTACGATTTCGTGTTGCAGCGTGGTGAAAGGCGCACGTCGGGCCGAGCCCGCGCGCGCTTCGTCCTCACCTGGAGCTCTGACGGCTTCCTCGTCTCGTCCGAGGCAACGGAGACGGTCAGCGGCCGCTGAGAACCCGTTCAGCTTATGCCGGATCGGGGCCGATCATCTTTTCGGGCCGCACGATCGCGTCGAAGTCGGCGGCGGGCACGCCGGCCTTCACGGCCTCCTCGCGCAGGGTCGTGCCGTTCTTGTGCGCGGTCTTGGCGATCTTGGCGGCGAGGTCGTAGCCGTACTTCTCCTTGAGTGGCGTCACCAGCATCAGCGAGTTCTCGAGGCCGCGGCGGATGTTGTCGAGGCGCGGCTCGATGCCGACGACGCAATTGTCGGTGAACGACACGGCGGCATCGGCGAGCAGGCGCACCGACTGCAGGAAATTGTAGGCCATCACTGGATTGTAGACGTTGAGCTCGAAGTGGCCCTGGCTGCCGGCGAAGCTCATCGCCGCGTTGTTGCCGTGAATCTGGACAGCGACCTGGGTGAGCGCCTCCGACTGGGTCGGATTGACCTTCCCCGGCATGATAGAGGAGCCGGGCTCGTTCTCTGGCAAGGCCAGCTCGCCGAGGCCCGAACGCGGTCCCGAGCCCAACAGCCGGATGTCGTTGGCGATCTTGAAGCAGCCCATGGCGACGGCCGTGATGGCGCCGTGCGTCATCACCATGGCGTCGTGGGCGGCGAGCGCCTCGAACTTGTTGGGAGCCGAAGTGAAGGGGAGGCCGGTGATGGCCGCGATGCGCTCGGCGACCTTCTCGGCAAAGCCCCGAGGCGAGGCGAGGCCGGTGCCGACCGCCGTGCCGCCCTGCGCGAGCTCCATCAGCATCGGCAACGTCTGCTCGATGCGCAGGATGCCGTTGGCGACCTGCGTGGCATAGCCGCTGAACACCTGGCCGAGTGTCACGGGCGTCGCGTCCTGCGTGTGGGTGCGGCCCGTCTTGATGATGTCCTTCCAGGCGTGGCTCTTGACGAGGAGCGCCTCGTGCAGCTTGCGCAGCGCCGGCAGGAGATCGTGCACCACCTGCTCGGCCGCCGCGATGTGCATCGCCGTCGGATAGGTGTCGTTCGACGACTGGCTCATGTTGACGTGGTCGTTCGGGT
>DAORNH010000399.1:0-3136 GCA_035440865.1 Hyphomicrobiaceae bacterium
CCGGCGCCCAGACTGTGACGAACATCGTTGCCAAGGCCCACGAGGTCGGCATCGATGTGCGGCGCGACGACGTGCGATTCATCCTCGAGGTGGTGAGCGAGGCCGACCCCTGGTTCGAGCAGGGCGCATCGGCCAATCTCTTCGCCGGCCGCTTCCGCAACTTCGTCGTCGGACGCTGCCGCAGCCAGGGGCTCAACCTGTCCGCCGACGAGCTCGATCTCGTCGAGGCCTGGTTCGCAGGCAGCGGCAAGGATCCGGTCACCGCCGGCCTCGCTGCCCGGAGCCAGCCTGCGCCGGCACCTGCCGTACCTGTGACGGCTCCTCGTGCGGCCCCGCAGACCGAGAGGTCGTGGTCGCTCGAGGACGGGCGCCAGCATGTCGCCGAGCAACGCTATCCGGCCCCTACCGCGCCACGTGCGCCCGCGGCTCCGGCTGCTCCAGCACCTGCTCCGGCAGCCGAGCTCGGCAACGACGAGTTCCCGCGTATCGTGCGCACGCGCCTCAGGGGCTGAGGCGCATAGTCGAGCGTCAGTGACCGCAACGGGCGGCAGGAGCATTCCGGCCGCCTCGATTGCGTTTCACCTGACGCGATCGTCTCACTCGGCCACCGCCACCGACGGCACGCCGATCCGCTCGAGCGGCCCGACCGCCTTTTCGACGAGGGGGCGTACCTCGCCCGCAAAGCGCTCGATCGAGCTGAGCGCCGTCCTGAGACTCGAAGCCCCCGCCTGGAAGTGCAGCAGATAGTGGCACGGCGCAGCGCGCCTGATTTCAGCCACCATGCGCTCGGCAATGGTCTCGGGATCACCGATCAGCATGTGCCGCGCCATGTCCTCGATCGGTGCCTCGTTGGGATACGTCTTCTCGGTCAGCATGCCGCCCTCGATCTCCTGGAACTCGAGGCGCAGGCTCTGCGAGAGGCGGATCTGGTAACGCACGTTGTCGAGGAAATCGGCGGCTTCCGCCTTGCTGTCGGTCACACACATGTGGCGGAGCGCGGCGAACTTGAGGCCTCGCGGATCGGCGCCCGCCGACCGGTACGTCGCCTCGAACTTCGATCGGGCGGACGCCAGGAGGTCGGCCGAGAAGTGCCGTGGTGTCACCATCACCGTGTAGCCCTTGCGCGCGGCGAGCCTGTGCAGCTCGGCATTGTCGCCGGCGAGCCAGATGTCCGGCATGCCGCGCTTCGGCCGCGTCGCGACGTGCGTCGTAGGAACGGCGTAGTGCCTCCCCGCGTAGGCAAAGCTCTCCTGCGACACTGCAAGTTCGAGCATTTCGAGGATCTCGACGAGCTTCCCCGGCGCGTCGGCCAGCTCCTCCCCGAAGCGCTCGAACTCGAAGGGCTGGTAGCCGCTGCCGACACCGAGCACGAGCCGCCCGCCGCACATGGCATCGACCATGCCGATCTCCGAGACGAGGCGCAGCGGGTTGTAGAGGGGTGCCACGACGACGCCGGTGCCGAGCTTGATGCGCGACGTCTCGCCGGCGAGCCGCGCTACCATCATCAGCGGCGAGGGGCAGACACAATAGTTCGAGAAGTGGTGCTCGGCGAACCAGCTGATCTCGAAGCCGTTCGCCTCTGCCGCTTTCGCCTGCGCGATGGCACTGTCGTAGAGCGCGCCCAGATCGGTGCCGGGCGTGCGGTAGCCCATGAGATTGAACTGGCCGAAGTGCATGTCCGTGCTCGCGATGGATGTTCCTCGCCGGATGATAGCCTGCTTTCGATCGATTGCACGCGCTCCGCTCGGACCGACATCCTCCGAAGCTCCCGTTCTCATGACACAGTCCAAAAAATGACAGGGTTCGGGGAGCCGAGCCCCCGAGCAGGTCACAGGGCGGCAGCCCTGATCGCCCAGCGAACGCCAACTATCGCCGCGCGAAAATCACGCGAATGGGTTGTCATCCACCGCCCCCCGTTGCATAAGACCGGCGGGAGGCTGGTGGCGGGCGTATCCGTCGCCAACCGGGTCAGGTCCGGAAGGAAGCAGCCCTAACGATCAGGATTCGGGTCGTCGCCAGTCTCTCAAGTTTCCCTGTCACGGCCGGCCGAGTGCAACCGGCATCCGCGCCCGGACCCGAGCGACTTGGCGAGCAGCGCGGCGAGATCGTGGCACGCAAGAAGGCATCAGACCCGGCAGACGTCGCGGCGCCGGCAGCAGCGCCACCCGCGAGTGCGGAGGCGCCGCGGCCCGCCTACGTCGTGCTCGCGCGCAAGTACCGCCCCCAGACCTTCGACGACCTGATCGGCCAGGAGGCGATGGTCCAGACGCTGCGCAACGCATTTGCCTCGGAGCGCATCGCGCAGGGCTACATGCTGACCGGCGTGCGCGGCGTCGGCAAGACGACCACGGCCCGCATCCTCGCCCGCGCGCTGAATTTCGTGCTCCCCGGCAAAGTCGATCGGCCGCGCGCTCAACTATGAGACCGACGAGGTCCATGCGCCGACGGTCGATATGCCGGTGCTCGGCCGCCATTGCGCCGAGATCATGGAGAGCCGCCACCCCGACGTGCTCGAGATGGATGCGGCCTCCAACACCGGCATCGACAACATCCGCGAGATCATCGAGAGCGCGCGCTACAAGCCGATCTCTGCCCGCACCAAGGTGTTCATCATCGACGAGGTGCACATGCTGTCGAAGGGCGCATTCAACGCCCTTCTGAAGACGCTCGAGGAGCCGCCCGGGCACGTGAAGTTCATCTTCGCGACGACGGAGGTGCGCAAGGTCCCGGTGACCGTGCTCTCGCGCTGCCAACGCTTCGACCTGCGCCGCGTCGATGTCGATGTGCTTGCGCGCCACTTCGAGCGCATCGTCACCGCGGAGGGGGCGAAGTCATCCCCTGACGCACTCGCCCTCATCGCGCGCGCCGCCGAAGGCTCCGTCCGCGACGGCCTCTCGATCCTCGACCAGGCGATCGCCATGGGCTCTGGCGACGTGACCGTCGCGAGCGTGCGCTCGATGCTCGGCCTCGCCGACCGCTCGCGCATTTTCGATCTCGCCGAAAAGATCGCCGCGGGCGACGCTGCTGCCGCCCTGACACTGCTCGGCGCCCTGCATCGCGACGGCGCCGATCCGGCGGAGACGCTGGCCGATCTGGCCGAGGCGCGGGCGAAGGCGCTGGGGGGCGATGCCGAGAA
>DAORNH010000400.1:0-508 GCA_035440865.1 Hyphomicrobiaceae bacterium
GTCGAGATCGCTGACCAGCCAGTAGCCGGCGAGGACGCAGAGGCCAATCACCGCGGCATCGAGCAATGCGGATCGGTAGTCGCTGTAGGTCGATGCGACGTGGATGCCCTTGAGCATTTTCATCTTGCGGCAGGATCCGATCTCTTCCATCGAGAATGTCCGACATTTTTTCAGAACCCTCTTGAGGAATCGCCAATCGCGATCCGCGCCGGATACGGGAATTCCAGGCTGCGCCAACAGGATTTGAGGCTTCGCTTGACCCGGGCGGCGCCCCCTCTGTAGGGTCGCGCGCCTCGCGAGAAACGCCGGAAATCCGCCAGTGACCGACCCGCTGCCGCCCCACATGCGTCCCGACCGCTCCTTCCAGGGGCTGATCCTGACGCTCCAGCGCTACTTCGCCGACTATGGCTGCGCGATCCTGCAGCCCTACGACGTGGAGATGGGGGCGGGCACCTTCCACCCGGCGACGACGCTCCGGGCGCTGGGGCCGCGGCCGTGGAAGGCCGCC
>DAORNH010000400.1:580-3109 GCA_035440865.1 Hyphomicrobiaceae bacterium
AGCCGTCGCCGCCCGACCTGCAGGAGCTCTATCTCGGCTCGCTCGCCGCGATCGGCCTCGACATGCGGCTCCACGACGTCCGCTTCGTCGAGGACGACTGGGAGAGCCCGACGCTCGGCGCCTGGGGGCTCGGCTGGGAGGTATGGTGCAACGGCATGGAGGTGACCCAGTTCACCTACTTCCAGCAGGTCGGCGGCTACGACTGCAATCCCGTCTCGGGCGAGATCACCTATGGTCTGGAGCGCCTCGCCATGTACGTTCAGGGCGTCGATCGCGTCTTTGACCTGAACTTCAACGGCCGCACGGACGCGCGAAAGCTCACCTATGGCGATGTCTTCCTGCAGGCCGAGCAGGAGTACTCGCGCTACAATTTCGAGCATGCCAATACCGAGGCACTGCTGGCCCACTTCAAGGATGCGGAGGCGGAGTGCAAGGCGCTACTCGACAAGGGCAAGGCAGGGGCGAGTGACAACGACCGTCGTCACAAGCTCGCACTGCCGGCCTATGATCAATGCATCAAGGCCTCGCACCTCTTCAACCTGCTCGATGCGCGCGGCGTGATCTCGGTGACCGAGCGGCAGAGCTACATCCTGCGCGTGCGCGAGCTCGCCAAGGCCTGCTGCGGCGCCTGGCTCGCGACAGAGGGTGGTGGGGCTACCTAATCGAAGCCACAGTGACGCTAACGGTTCAGTCTCCAGCACAAGGATATGGACTCATGACCGCCGCCAAAGCCGACAAGTACGCAAAAAAGAAGCCGTTCGAGCCGAGCCCCCGCCAGAAGCGCCGCATCGCCGAGAAGTTGCGCAAGGCCAAGCGGCGGCGACGCAACGCGCGGCACGGTTGAGACGTCGGGCAGGTGCTGGTCGCGGCGACGCAGCCACGATATCCAGTCGCGCGCGCCCAATGCACGCGCCACGCGCGTAGGTCACCACACCACTGGCACCCCGAGTGCCGCGATGGCCTGATCGGCCGAAATCACGCTCATGCCCTTGCTGAGGGCCTGGCCCGCGAGCATGCGATCGAAAGGGTCCATGTGCGCGTTGTCGATCAGAGCGCCTCGAACCAAGTGTGTGGCCGTGAGGGCGAGCGGCTCGAAACCAAGATCGCGGACTCGCTCGTCGAAGCTCGCCAGAAACGACATATCGAACTCCAGCTTGCCGAGCCGGTGCTTCAACGCGAGTTCCCAGGCCGAAACCGAGCTGACCAAGAACGAGTTGGTTCTGTCATTCAGCGCCGTTTCAGCGGCTCTTGGCAGCAGCAGGCGTGACTGGACTCACCAGATCAGCACGTGGGTGTCGAGCAGCAGGATCACTTGAACAGCTCGGCCGCATCTCCGAATGCTTCGAGCAGGTCCTCGTCGCTCATGGGGCCGATCAGCACGTCGTCAGGCGGCACCGGGAAGCGTCCTTCCAACGAGCCTCGCCCCGCCAGCCGCTTGGCCAAGATGTCATCGGCCTTGAAGGCAGTGAGCACCGCAATGGGTCGTGGCCCCGCGCGATGACGATCTCCTCGCCCGCCTCGACGCGCCGCAGCAGCTCTGAAAGCCGTGTCTTTGCCTCGTGAATTGTGACACGAACGCCCACGGCCGGACCCAGTTAGCTAACTGGACCAAGTATGTGCAGCGGCACGGCTGGCGTCAATGCGGGCGCCGCGATTCATTCCCCCTTGGTCGCCGGCTGAGCAGGGGCGGCTGCCGGAGCGGCATCGGAGGTCGCGGGCGCGGCGGCGCTTGCCGCTGGCGGTGCCGGAACTGATGCTGGGGCGGCAGTGGGCGCGTCCGCTGCCGGAGCCGATGCGGACGTGGTCGCCGGCACGGTTGCAGCCGCTTTTGCCGTTGTCACGGCCTTCTTGGGCAGAGGCCGCTTCGGCTTGGCCTTCGCCGTCGGCTTCGGCTGATCGTCGTCGGCGGGTCCGAAGAAGCTGAACAGCGAGGGCAGCGGCGCGCTGGCGCCGGCCGCATAGGTTTGCACGACCTTCACGGTGGTGCCGACCTTGGCAATGGTGGCCAAATGCACGACGTGCTCGTTGGACATCCGGAAGCAGCCCGACGAGTTGGCGCGGCCGATGGTGCGTTCGTTATTGGTGCCGTGGATGCGATAGATGGTGTTGCCCAGATAGAGCGCGCGCGCGCCCTGCGGGTTGATTAATCCGCCCGACACCGTAATCGGCAGCCCGGGGACGCGCTTGTGCATCTCCGCCGGCGGCGTCCAGGACGGCCACGACGCGATCCGACTGATGCGCTCGGTTCCGGACCAGGTGAAGCCGTCGCGGCCGACCGAGATCGGATACTCGTAAGCCTGATTGCCCGGCAGAACGAAGAAAAGCTTGCGCGCGCCCGTATCGACGATGATGGAACCGACGGCCTCCTTGCCCGAGAACGAGACGATCGGCGGCGCCGCCGGCTTGATGTCCGGCTTGCCACCGCCATCCATGCCGCAGGGTTCGAGGGTACGATTGTCGAGGTGTCGTGGTTTGGCGAGGGTGCAACGCCGGTGCTCAACGCCGTCAGCCTGTTCCTGATGGTGGCCT
>DAORNH010000401.1:0-3073 GCA_035440865.1 Hyphomicrobiaceae bacterium
ACGAGCGCCTTCACCTCGCGTTTCAGAATCTCGGTCAGTTCCATGAGATCGGGCTCCATTCAGGTACGGTTGGCCTATCTTGGCAGGGCGCAGGCAATTCGCCTAATCGATTGATTGTATGAGTCCATCCATGGCATGGATGAGCCCGCGAGCATGCTCGCTCCATGGTTCTCGGGATCGGAACGGGATCACGCGTGGCAAGCCTCCGCAGTATCGATCTCAATCTGCTCGTCGTCCTCGACGCGTTGCTGCGCGAGCGCCATGTCACGCGGGCGGCGAGAACCGTCGGCCTCTCCCAGCCCGCCATGAGCAGCGCGCTGGCGCGGCGGCGCGTCGTGTTCAAGGCCGAGCTTCTGGTCCGCACCGCGACGGGCATGCAGCCGACGCCGCGCGCCGAAACTCTGATCGAGCCTGTGCAGCAGGCGATCGGGCAGATCGAGCGTGTGCTCGTGTACGATCAGCGCTTCGATGCCGCACACTCCGAGCGGCGCTTCGCCCTCCGCCTGTCGGACCTCCTGAGCTACCTCATCCTGCCGCG
The DNA here is from genome assembly GCA_035440865.1 of Hyphomicrobiaceae bacterium. Lineage (GTDB taxonomy): Bacteria > Pseudomonadota > Alphaproteobacteria > Rhizobiales > Hyphomicrobiaceae > DAORNH01. Next base: position 539 of record DAORNH010000401.1, read on the forward strand.
CCTGATGGCCCTGGTTGCCGGGGCCGCGCCGCGGATCACCGTCGACATCAAGCACCTCTCCCCGCAGCAGACGATCGACGCGCTCGAACGGGACGAGATCGATGCCGCCGTCAGCATGGGCCTCGAGCATACGGGAACGATCAACCGGAGGGTGCTCTTCAGGGACCGGATGGTCGCCGTCATGCGCAGAGCGCATCCATTGGCGCGGGGAAGCCTTACTCTAAAGCGCTTTCTGGCGACGCGGCATCTGAAGGTGTCGATGGCGCCGTCGGACATCCGCTTTGCCGACGATGTGCTCTCGAAATCGAACTCCGAGCGTGACGTGGCCCTCAACCTGCCCCACTGGCTGCTCGTGCCGCACATTCTCGCAGTGACCGACTATGTGGCCGTGATGCCGGCTGCCTTCGCCACGGCGGCGCAACAAGCCGATCTCGTCGTCCGCGAGTTGCCGTTCGCGGCGGAGACATTCGACTGGTGCCTCTATTGGCATAGACGCCACGACGCTGATGCCGCGAACCGATGGTTGCGCGAGTGCATCGAAGCGGCGTCTGCCATCGATCACTCGGCGAGGCGCTCGCGACCGCGATCGGCAGGGGCACGCTGACCGGAGGCGCGCGGCCGGTCTTGGTGCGGACGGCGGGACTCGAACCCGCACGGCATTGCTGCCTCGGGATTTTAAGTCCCGTGTGTCTACCGTTCCACCACGTCCGCTCGCCCGTGCCCGGGCCACCCCGCCATCGCGACAATGACAACCGACCGAAGGGCCAAAGTCTACGGCAGGGCATGCGCATGGGCACGCACCACGCAGCGCAACACGGTGTTAGTGCCAATGCTCCGGGCGAGCAACTCCGATACGCCCCCTCAGTTCTCGTCCATCTTGAGGGCGGCAATGAAGGCTTCCTGCGGGATCTCGACTTTGCCGAACTCGCGCATCTTCTTCTTGCCCTTCTTCTGCTTGTCGAGGAGCTTGCGCTTGCGCGTGATGTCGCCGCCGTAGCACTTGGCGAGCACGTCCTTCCGGAGCGCGCGGATCGTCTCGCGGGCGATCACCTTGGCGCCGATCGCCGCCTGGATCGGGATCTGGAAGAGGTGCGGCGGGATTAGGTCCTTCAATTTCTCGCACATGGCGCGGCCGCGGCTCTCCGCGCGCGTCTTGTGGACGATGATGGAGAGTGCATCGACCGGCTCGGCGTTGACGAGGATCGAGAGCTTCACGAGGTCGCCCTCCTCGTGGCCGATGATCTGGTAGTCGAACGAGGCGTAGCCCCGCGAGACGCTCTTCAGGCGGTCGTAGAAGTCGAATACCACCTCGTTGAGAGGGAGCTCGTAGACGAGCATGGCCCGCGTGCCGACGTAGGTGAGCTCCTTCTGGCGGCCGCGGCGATCCTGGCAGAGCTTCAGGACGGCGCCGAGGTAGTCGTCAGGGACGAGGATCGTCGCCTTGATCCAGGGCTCCTCGATACGATCGATCTTGACCACATCCGGCATGTCGGCCGGGTTGTGCATTTCGACCATCGTGCCGTCGTTCATGTGGATGTGATAGATGACGCTTGGCGCCGTGGTGATGAGGTCGAGGTTGAACTCTCGCTCGAGCCGCTCGGTGATGATCTCGAGGTGGAGAAGCCCGAGGAAGCCGCAGCGGAAGCCGAAGCCGAGCGCCGCCGAGCTTTCCGTTTCGAAGGAGAAGCTCGCGTCGTTGAGGCGCAGCTTCGCCATGGCGTCGCGCAGGTCCTCGAAGTCGGCGGCATCGACCGGGAAGAGCCCGCAGAACACGACGGGCTGGGCCGGCTTGAAGCCCGGCAGCGGCTTGGTCACGCTTGATTTTTCGTCGACCACGGTATCGCCGACGCGCGCGTCGGCGACCTGCTTGATGGCCGCGGTGAAGAAACCGACCTCGCCCGGCCGCAGCTCCGCGAGCATCTCCTGCTTCGGGCGGAAGATACCGACGCGGTCCACCTGATGGGTCGCGTCCGTCGACCAGAATTTCAGCTTCTGGCCCTTCTTCAAGGTGCCATCGACGATGCGCACGAGTACGACGACGCCGAGGTAGGCATCATACCAGCTGTCGATCAGCAAGGCCTTCAGTGGCGCCGCCGGATCGCCCTTCGGCGGCGGGAGGCGCGTCACGACACCCTCGAGCACGTCCTTGATGCCGATGCCGGTCTTGGCCGAGGCAAGGATTGCGCCCGAGGCATCGATGCCGATCACATCCTCGATCTGCTCCTTGACGCGGTCGGCATCGGCGGACGGCAGGTCGATCTTGTTGAGGACGGGCAGGATCTCGAGGTTGCCCTCGATCGCCTGATAGACGTTGGCGAGCGTCTGCGCCTCGACGCCCTGGCTCGCGTCGACGACCAGGATGGCGCCCTCGCAGGCGGCGAGGCAGCGCGAGACCTCGTAGGCGAAGTCGACGTGGCCGGGCGTGTCCATCAGGTTGAGCTGATAGGTCTTGCCGTCGTTGGCCTTGTAGTCGAGGCGCACGGTCTGCGCCTTGATGGTGATGCCGCGCTCGCGCTCGATGTCCATCGAGTCGAG
>DAORNH010000402.1:0-3009 GCA_035440865.1 Hyphomicrobiaceae bacterium
TCGCGGCTCGGAGCCTCATCGTGACGGTGGGTGGTGGCGCGGACGTGTCCGGCTCGATCGCGCCGCGCGCGAAGCCGACCGCGCCAAGTCCCGCAAAGTAGGCGGCGCGCGCGAAATCGTAGCCGCCCGGCATGATGGGAGCGCCCGGCGGCGACAACGTCGCGCGAAGAGTGATCGCGGCGCCGGGAGTGGCGCCCTCCGTGCTGTCCATGAGGCGCACGCGCACGCGATGTGGCGTATCGATCGGGGCGAGCTGCTCGATCGAACTGACGGCGATCGCGACACGTCCGCCGCCGCCAGGGCGTGGTTCGAGCGTCTCGACCCGGCCTCTGATCCGCACACCTTCGAGGCGTGTTTGCAGTGTCGGCGCCGCGACAAGATCCGTCCGTGCCTTGGCAACGGCGAAGCCGGCCGCCATTGCCGTCAGGCCGGAGAGCAGCATCGCCGAAAGGCCGAGCGCCGGCAGCGCCCAGCGGAGCGCGAGCACGGCCACGAGGGGGACGAGGGCCATGGTGAGGCCCGGCTCGACGCGCAGCGAGAAATAGAGCCCGATGCCGAGCCCGAACAGCACCGGTCCCCAGAGGAACCAGCGGTCCTGCTCGGCCTCGACGACGGCCAGAAGTGCCGCTGCGCCCGTTGTCCGGCTCTGCAAACGCAGACTCCCCATTGTCCGACCACGACAATGGGGCAGCTTAGCGCGAGTGTCCCGCGTACGTCAGGCCTTCTTGAAGCCCGATTCCTTCGCCTTCAGCAGCGCGACGACGAGTGAGTTGATGGGCGTCGCGACGCCGACCTTGGAGCCCTCGCGCGGGATCGCGCCGTTGATGTTGTCGACCTCGGCCGGGCGACCCGCCATGTGGTCGAGCAGCATCGAGGGCCGCGCCTTCGGGATCTTCTGGCCGAACTCGCGCACGTAGCGGACGGGATCATCGAAATCGAGCGCGATGCCCTTGGCGCGGGCAACATGGTAGGCCTCCGTCGCGCAGCCCGAGGCGACGCTCCAGGCGGACGGCGAGGCCTGCACCTCCTCGACCGTGAGATTCGTGAGCGCGCACGTCCCCGAGTACGTACAATTGCAGATGAGCTTCTCCCAGATCATCTTGTGAATGTCGGCGAAGGTCAGCACCTTGAAGCCGCCCGACTCCCAGGTCGCCTTGACGTCCTCGAGGCGCGGCGTGAGGCCGCCGTCCATTTCGCCCAAGCGCAGGAATTCCCAGCCGTTGTGGTGGGCATGGCCCGGACCCTTCATCGAGGCGCCGAAGCCGCCGACGACGCCGATCATGATGCGCTTCGAGCCGACGATGCCGGCGACCACGTCGGCGCTGCCGAGGCCGTTCTGGATGGTGAGGATCGGCGCGTCGGGTTTCGCCATCGCCTTTGCCGCCTTCGCCGCCGCCGCGACGCCGTCGGCCTTGGTCGCGATGATGACGAGGTCGGCGTCCTTGACGTCGGCCGGATTGGTGGTCGCGTTCATCTTGACGGTGCGGTCGCCCGAGGCACCCTCGACGCGCAGGCCCTTCGTCTTGATCGCCTCGACATGGTCCTTCCACACATCGACGGCCCAAACATCATGCTGCGCGCTCGCGAGCAGTCCTGCGTAGACGGAGCCCATGGCTCCGACGCCGATGATGGCAATGCGCTTCCTCTGGCTCATGTACTTGCCCTTTCGCGGCTGGTTCCCGGTGTTGCTGCGGCGATTGACCCCACAGTACCCGCCGCGTCAAGGCGGAGCAGCCATGCTCCGGCCGTGCTGGTAAGCTGGCGGCCCGTCCACGACACGTCCGCCGCCATCGATGCTCGGCGCCGCGCGCGGGGAGAGCAAGGCCCGTGCGACGACGAGCGGATTGGCCAGCGCCAAGGGCGCATCGACCATGTGCATGACGCGCATGAAGCGATCCTGGACATAGCTGTCCGTCGTCGCAGCCTGCATGACGCGGTCGGTGAACCAGTGGGCGAGCCGCATGAGGCGCGGCCGCGGCGGACCGAGTGTCGTCGCAAAGCGGTAGTCCTCGCCTGTTGCCAGCGTCCAGGGCCCGGCAAGAAAGCGCGCGAGATCCTTCTGCAGCCGTCGACAGGCGCCAGCCATTCTCAAGTCAGTGCCCTGGCCAAGGGTCGATGCGAGCATCTGGGCCTCGCGAGCGGCGGCCGACATGCCCTGACCATAAACCGGATTGAAGGCGCACACGGCATCGCCGACGGCGAGCAGCCGATCGGGCCAGGCAGCGAGTCGCTCGAAGTGCCGCCAGCGGTTCACCGTGTCGCGATAGCCGGCGATGTCGGAGACGGGCTCGGCATCCTTCAGGGCCCGGGCAACCTCATCGCAGCCGATGCTTGCGAGGAAGGCCTCGAAGCCCGCGACGTCGTTGGGCGGATAATCGCCGCCGTAGCCGGCGAGATTGACGAGCCACTGCCCGTTCTCCATCAGCGCGATGCCGCATACACGCTGCATCAGACGTGGATTGCGGATCAGCAGAAAGCGCCATGGAAAAGTGCGGCCCGGCGGCGGATTGTACCAGCGGCAGGCATAACCAATGCGGGCGTCGATCACGGTCTCGGCGGTCGCACCGCAGCCCGATGCTTCGAGCGCCTGCGGGAGGCGCGACTGGCGGCCGCTTGCGTCGACGACGAGGTCCGCCGGCAGCAGGCGCTCCTCGCCGCGATCCGTGTCGGCACTGCGAACCATGAAGCCCTGCGCCGCACCGTCTGCGAACGGGATCGCGGCAATGCGTGTCCGCTCCAGCAGCGTGACGTTGGCATGCGCCAGAACGGACTGGCGCACGACATGCTCGACGAGGCCGCGCGTCGCAAGCCGCGTCTTGATTTCCGAGGGCCGCACTGGAAACCAGCCGAATTGCGAGTGCGCGTGCCAATGCCCGATGGCGTCGAACTCGGGCGCGCCGGCGCCCTCGAGCGCCGCATCGAACCCAGGGACGATCCGCTCGAGATCGCGATGTCCGGCCGCCAGCAGGATGTGGATCTGCCGGCTCTGCGGGACGCCGCGCCGCGCCG
>DAORNH010000403.1:0-1742 GCA_035440865.1 Hyphomicrobiaceae bacterium
GCATGTCGGCGATCGAGCCGCCTCAATACTTGGCCAGCCAGTGGAGCGTGTGCAGGTCTCTGAGGCCGCCCTTGCCGTCCTTGATGTTCGGCTCGACCCGGTAGCGCGATTCGCCCGTCCGTCGATGACGCTCATCGCGCTCGCCGAGCTTCGCCTCGATGAAGGCGGCGGTACTCGCGCTTTCGCCGAGCATCTCCCGGTCGAAACGGCGCCCGAGCTCGCCGAAGAGCGACGCATCACCGAGAATGAGGCGGCCATCGAGGATCGCGGTGCGGATCGTCATGTCCGCCTGCGAGAGCTTTATGCACTGATCGACCGTGCGCGTCGCGTGCCCGACCTTCTGCTTCAGGTCCCAGAGGATGTAGAGCATGTATTCGACCACGCTCTCCCCCCAGGGCGTCTGCTTGTAGGGCAGCAGGAAGAGGAGATCGATGTCCGAGCCGGGCGCGAGGAGGCCGCGGCCGTATCCGCCGGTGGCGATCACCGCCATGCGCTCGGTGTCGGCGGGATTGGTGATCGGGTAGACCTGCGCCACTGTGTAGGCATAGATCGTGCGAATGAGTTCGTCCTCGAGCTTGGAGAGGCGGACAGCGCAGCGCCGCCCGTCGCCCGTATCGATCAGCTCGTCCTGGGCCGCGCGCCGCTCCCGCTGCAGGATCGCCCGCAGCTGCTCGACGAGCTTCCCCCGGACCGCCTGGGCATTTTCGCCCGAAAGCCGGGCAAGGGCGGCAAGCTCGTCCTTGAGCAACTCATTGTGCGGCTCCGTGCGCGGCGCTGGTGCGCTCGACACTGTCATAGGCGATCTCCAGCCATTCTCTGCAGTCGAGTGGGACGCTAGCGAACCGTCAGCGCCGGGTCGAGGGGGCATCCTCCGACAAAGTGATGAGGCGGCGCCCGTGGCGCCTTGTGTTCATCCGTGGCTCTGTTAGACAACGCCATCCGCGCCGGGCGCGCGGACCATGCATCGACAGACCTGGACGAGACCGACTTGGAGACGAACATGCCCGCGAGCGTCAAGAAGCCTCTCGTCGTGGTCACGCGGAAACTTCCCGACGTCGTCGAGACGCGAATGCGGGAACTCTTCGATGCGCGTCTCAACGTCGACGACAAACCGTTGAGTCAGGCGGAGCTCGTCGCCGCGGCCAAGTCGGCCGACGTCCTAGTGCCGACCGTCACCGACCGCATCGACAGGTCGGTGCTCGCCCAGTCGGGACCGCAGCTCAAGCTGATCGCCAACTTCGGCACCGGTGTCGACAACATCGACCTCGATACGGCACGCAATCGCGGCATCATTGTCACCAACACCCCCGGCGTGCTGACGGAAGACACCGCCGACATGACCATGGCGCTGATCCTCGCCGTGCCGCGTCGGCTTGCCGAAGGGACCGCGCTCCTCAAGAGCCCGAAGCAGGGCTGGACCGGCTGGTCGCCGACCTGGATGCTCGGCCACCGCATCTGGGGCAAGCGCCTCGGCATCATCGGCATGGGCCGCATCGGCCAGGCCGTGGCCCGGCGCGCCAAGGCCTTCGGCCTGCAGATCCACTATCACAATCGCCGGCGCGTCGCGGAAGTTGTCGAGCAGGAACTCGAGGCCACCTATTGGGAGAGCCTCGACCAGATGATCTCCCGGATGGACATCGTTTCCGTCAATTGCCCGCACACACCCGCCACGTATCATTTGCTTTCGGCGCGGCGCCTGAAGCTGCTCAAGCCAACGGCCTATGTGGTCAACACGGCACGCG
>DAORNH010000403.1:1790-2996 GCA_035440865.1 Hyphomicrobiaceae bacterium
GGCGCCGGCCTCGATGTCTTCGAGCACGAGCCCGCCGTCAATCCGAAGCTGCTCGCCTCGAGCCGCGTCGTGGCGCTCCCGCATATGGGCTCGGCGACCATCGAAGGCCGCATCGACATGGGCGAGAAGGTCATCATCAACATCAAGACCTTCCTCGACGGCCACGCCCCCCCTGACCGCGTGCATCCGGCGATGTTTTGAGGGCGACACGGCCTTGCCCCGGCCAAGGGTTACGGCTAACCGTTGATCCCCACGTGGTGCGCGTTGGCTGAGGATCGATCGATGCGCCGGCATGTCGCCGTCTGCCTCCTCCTGCTCGCGGCCTGCCTCGCGCCCGGCGTGGGCACGGTGGCGCACGCCCAGGACGAGGGGACCGCCAACACGTACATCACGCCGTTCCCGCCGGGCGACGCCTATCGCATCATGGTGATCGGCGACAGTCACGCCGAAGGCATGTTGTCGGGGCTCGTCGAGGCGCTCGGCACCGACCCGCGGCTGCAGTTGCAGCGCAAGCATCGCGCCGTCTCCGGCCTTCTGCGAGTCGATATCGACGAGGAGCTGAAAGCGCTCGAGGCCGACCTCGGGCGGGAGCGGGCCTTGGTCGCCATCTTTATGCTCGGCAACAACGACCGCATGCATTTTCGCCCGCCGACCGGCAAGCGGGCGAACCTCGGCAGCGACGAGTGGAAAGAGGAATACGGCCGGCGCGTCGACCTCGTCCTCAAGCTCCTGAAGCGGCGCAATATAGCGGTCTACTGGGTCGGGCTGCCGCCGCTGCGTCGCGCGGAGGCGAACGAGGACGCGAAGATGATGAACGAGATCTTCCGTGAGCGCGCCTACCTCAATGGCCTCAAGTTCGTCGACATCTTCACGGGCTTTGCCGACGAGGACGGCGACTACACGCCGACCGGCCCGGACCTCTCGGGAGAGCATCGCACCATGCGGGCATCCGACGGCGTGCACTTCACACCCGCCGGCAATCGCAAGCTCGCGAACTTCGTCGAGGTCGAGCTGAAGCGCGACCTCAACGTCGCCAAGGCGGCGCGGACCTTGCCGCTGGCCGGCTCGGAAGCCGAGCAAAAGCGCATCAATGCGAAAGCGGCGGCTCCGCCCTCAGCGGCCCCGGCTCCGGGCAGCGCGGCCTCGACTGCCAAGGATGGCGGCGTGCCCGCGCCGCGCCCGGCCTTCGCACGCCCCTGGTCGGAT
>DAORNH010000404.1:0-2996 GCA_035440865.1 Hyphomicrobiaceae bacterium
CAACGGGGATGCGGTAGTCGAGGAAGCCCGCGTTTTGGAGCTTTCCATCCTTGCCGTAGATGTACTCCTCGTTCAGGGCCCAGCCGATGCCCTGCACGGCGCCGCCCTGGAACTGGCCTTCCACGTAAGCCGGGTGGATGGCGCGGCCCGCGTCCTGGATCACGGTGTAGCGCACGATCTTCGTGTGCGCCGTCTCGGGATCGACCTCGACGTCGGCGACATGCACGCCGAAGCTCGGCGCAGCGCCATGCGCCGTGAGGCTCGAGTAGCCGACGATCGGGCCACCGGTCTTGCCGGCGGCACGCGCCACGTCCTTCAGGCTCATCGGCTTGTGCTTGCCGGCGTTGTCACCGGCAGGCTTCACTTCGCCGTTCTCGAAGGTGACGGCGTCGGGCGAGAGCTCCCACAGCTTGGCGGCGCGGCTGCACGCTTCCTTGATGATGGAGCGCGCCGCCTCGACCGTCGCCATGCCGCTCGAGAAGGTCGAACGGCTGCCGCCTGTCAGGAAGTTGTAGCCGAGCGAGGAGGTGTCAGCGATGATCGGCTTGATGCTGTCGACCGACACGCCGAGCTCTTCGGCGGCCATCATGCAAAGGGAGGCGCGCAGGCCGCCGATGTCGGGCGTACCCGCCATCAGCGTCATGGTGCCGTCCTCGTTGAGTTGCAGCGACACAGTCGTCTCGCCGCCGATGTTGAACCAGAAGCCGGCAGCGATGCCGCGGCCCTGATTGGGCTTCAGCGGCGTCTTCCAATGCTCGCTCGCCTTGGCCGCCTCGAGACACTCGACGAGACCGACGGGGCCGAATTTCGGGCCGTATGCCGCCTTGGTGCCCTCGCGCGCGGCATTCTTGAGGCGGAGCTCGATCGGGTCCATGCCGATCTTCTCGGCAAGCTCGTCCACGACGCATTCGACAGCGTACTCCGAGATCGGACCGCCCGGCGCGCGATAGGCCGCGACCTTCGGACGATTGGAGACGACATCGTAGCCGACGACCTTGACGTGCTCGAGGTCGTAGGGCGCGAAGGCGCACATGGCGCCCGGCTGCACGGGCGAGCCCTGGAAGGCGCCCGCCTGGTACTTGAGGTCGGCCGCGGCTGCGACGATGCGGCCGTCGCGCTTGGCGCCCATCTTCACCCAAACGGTCGCGCCAGAGGTTGGGCCGGAGGCGCGGAACACCTCCTCGCGCGACATCACCATCTTGACCGGGCGGCGCGCCTTCTTGGAAAGCGCGAGCGCCACTGGCTCGAGGTAGACGACCGTCTTGCCGCCGAAGCCGCCACCGATCTCGGACGACGTGACGCGTAGCTTCGAGATGTCCCAGCCAAGCAGCTTTGCGCAGTGCGCGCGCTTGATCCAATGGCCCTGCGTCGTCGTCCAGAGCTCGGCGAGCCCGTCTTCGTTGACGCTCGCGACGCACGCGTGCGGCTCGATGTAGCCCTGGTGCACGGGCTTCGTCTTGAACTCGCGCTCGACGATCACGTCGGCGTCCTTGAACGCCTCGTCCGCGTTGCCGAGCGTGAACTCGACGCGCTTCGCCACGTTCGATGCCGCGGCCGGTGGCGGCGTCACGCCGGCGGTGATCAGGTCCTCGTGCAGGATCGGCGCGCCGGGCTTCATCGCCTCGACCTCGTCGATCACGTGGGGGAGCACCTCGTAGTCTACCCTGATGAGCTTCAAGGCGGCCTTGGCGACGCTGTCCGAGATGGCGGCAACCGCCGCGACCGGATGGCCTTCGAACAGCGCCTTCTCGCGCGCCATGATGTTGCGCACGACGTCGCGGTAGTTGATCAGCATCTCGCCCGCGGGCACGAACTCGGAGGGCTGATCGTTGAAGTCGGCGCCGGTGACGACCGCCTTCACGCCGGGAAGAGCGGCGGCGGCCTTGGTGTCGATCGAGCGGATGCGGGCGTGCGGGTGTGGGCTCCTCAACACCTTACCGACGAGTTGCCCCGCCATCTTCATGTCGGCGCCGAAACGCGCGCGCCCGGTGACCTTGTCGACGCCATCCGGGCGGACGGGGCGTGTCCCGATGATCTTGTAGTTGGGCTGCCCGCCCTTATTCACTTTCTCTTGCATCGTAAAGCTCCTTGGCTTCGAGGCATCAAACGTCGAATTGGTCCGCCGGAACCGTCGGCATCGTCTGCGCCGATCTCAACGGCCGCGCAGCGGCGCTCGGCCGCCGCGCTACGCTCAGGTGCTCCGGCGCATCTCGGCCGCCGCATCCTGAACCGCCCGGATGATCTTGTCGTAGCCCGTGCAGCGACAGAGATTGCCGGCAAGCCAATAGCGGATCTCGGTCTCGGTCGGATTGGGGTTCTTCTCGAGCAGCGCCTTGGCCGCGACGAGGAACCCCGGCGTGCAGATGCCGCACTGAAGGGCTGCATGCTCCAGGAACTTCTTCTGCAGCGGGTGCAGGTTGTCGTCCTTGGCCATGCCCTCGATGGTCTCGATCTTCCGCCCGTTCGCCTCGACAGCGAGCACGAGGCAGGAGCACACGAGACGCCCGTCAACAGTCACGGAGCAGGCCCCGCAATCGCCGGACGAGCAGCCTTCCTTGGCACCCGTCAGGCTCAGCTCGTCGCGCAGGCAGTCGAGGAGAGTTTGCGTCGGCTCGCAGAGAAATTCCACCGGATCGCCGTTCACGGTGGCGGAGACGTAATACTTGCTCATGATCAGCGTTTCCTTGCGCGCTCGAGCGCGATGGCGGCGGTGCGGCGGGCGAGGACGCCAGCCACGTCAATACGGAACTCCTTGGTGCCGCGCTTGTCGTCGATAGGACGGCAGGCGGCGCGGGCAGCGGCGTCGAGCGCTTGCATGGCGGCATCGTCGACAGGCGTTCCGATCAGCGCCTTGGCGGCGGCATCGACGAGCAGCGGCCGCTCGGCGACCGCGCCAAGGGCGACGCGCGCCGCAGTGCATTTGCCGGCGCCATCGATGGTAAGCGCGACGCCGCAACCGACGACGGCGATGTCCATCTCCGTGCGCGGGATGAAGC
>DAORNH010000405.1:0-2990 GCA_035440865.1 Hyphomicrobiaceae bacterium
GCCAGCGCGTCCAGAATCCGCGCTGACCGCAATAATTGCAGCGATGCGGACAGCCCCGAGAGAATTGCATGACGACGGCGCGCATACCGCCGTAGTATCCATAGTTTTTGTGATCGATCAGTTCCCAGCCGACGCGGTACGCATCCAAATCCTCGATCATCGCCGCGGGCCGAGCCGATCTCTGTGCCATCGCGCGTCCGCATCTCGCCGATCCCGCCTGGACGCTGCACGAGGCGGCAAAGATCGGCGTCCAGGACATCGCATGGCCGAAGCAGTATCTCTCGGGCAAATCGCAATACGAAACGAGTCTCGCACGCACCGCGTCAACGCCGACAAGAAGCTGAGACGACCATGACGGGCAGCATCAGACTTTTCTCGGGCCGTCATGCCCTGGTAACGGGCGGCGGAAGCGGTATCGGCGCTGCGGTCGCGAGGTCGCTGTTGGAGGCCGGAGCGCGCGTGACAATTGCCGGCCGCCGACGCGCCGTCCTGGAGCAGGCCGCGGGCGACATCGGACTTGCAGCACTCGATTGCTTCGGCATGGACGTCACCGACGCCCGCAGCGTTACGAGCGGGGTTGCGGCAGCGGTCGCACGGCATGGGCGGGTCGACATCCTCATCAACAATGCCGGCCGCGCGACGAGCGCGCCATTCGGCAAGGCAACGGTCGGCATGCTCGACGACATGCTGACAGCCAACGTCAGAGGAACCTGGCTCGTGACGGAAGCGGTCCTGCCCGGCATGATCGGGCAGAAGTGGGGCCGCATCGTCAACGTCGCCTCCACCGCGGGCCTCGTCGGCTACGCTTACGCGACCGCCTATGTAGCGGCGAAACACGCCGTCGTCGGGCTGACGCGCGCCCTGGCGCTCGAGGTCGCGCGACAGGGTGTGACGGTCAACGCGGTCTGTCCCGGGTTCACCGAGACGCCGCTGCTCGACGGCGCCGTCGCCAACATCACCGCAAAGACAGGTCGCAGCGACGCCGAAGCCCGCTCAGATCTCGCGCGCGGCAATCCCTTGGGGCGGCTCGTGCAGCCGCAGGAGGTTGCCGATGCCGTGCTCTGGCTCGCCTCGCCGGGGGCGGCCGCCATCAACGGTCAAGCCGTCGCGGTCTGCGGCGGCGAAGTCATGACGGGATAGCGCCATGTCGAAACCCATGCAGTCAGCACTGCGTCCGATGCAGGGCTATGCGGCCCGCCATTTCCGCTGGGAGCCCAGTGCGGACGGCCGGGTCGCGACCATCCGCCTCGACCGGCCCGAGAAGAAGAACCCGCTGACGTTCGAGAGCTACGGGGAGCTGCGAGATCTCTTCCGCGATCTCGTCTATGCGTCGGACGTACGCGCGATCGTGCTTACGGGCTCGGGCGGCAATTTCTGCTCGGGCGGCGACGTGTTCGAGATCATCGAGCCACTCACCCGAATGACGATGCCGGATCTGCTGGCGTTCACGCGCATGACCGGCGACGTCGTCAAAGCCATGCGCAGATGTCCGCAGCCCATCATCGCCGCCGTCGACGGCGTGTGCGCAGGCGCCGGCGCCATTCTGGCCATGGCGTCCGACATCCGCTTCGCGACGCCTGAAGCGAAGACTGCATTTCTCTTTACGCGCGTCGGCCTCGCGGGCGCCGACATGGGGGCTTGCGGGATGCTGCCGCGCATCATCGGCCAGGGCCGGGCGGCGGACCTGCTGTATTCGGGCCGCGCCTTTTCGGCCGCCGAGGGTCACGCGTGGGGCTTTTACAATCGCCTGGTCGCGGCGGCCAAGCTCGACGAGGACGCCAACGCCTATGCCCGCGCGCTCGCCGACGGACCCTGGTTCGCCCACGGCATCACCAAGACGATGATGAACCAGGAGTGGGCCATGGGCCTCGACGAGATGATCGAATCGGAGGCCCAGGCGCAGGCCATCTGCATGGCCACCGGTGACTTCAAGCGCGCCTTCGAGGCATTCGCCGCCAAGTCCAAGCCGAAGTTCGAGGGCAACTGACATGCACAAGACGCTTCAGCCTGACGGGTGGACGAAGCCGGTTGGCTATGCCAACGGCGTTGCCGCGCGCGGCGAGCTGATCTTCGTCGGCGGCCAGATCGGCTGGAACGAGCGTTGTGAGTTCGAGACGGACGACCTCGTCGGCCAGGTGGCGCAGACGCTGCGCAACATCGTCGCCGTCCTCGCCGAGGCCGGCGCGAGACCCGAGCACATCACGTCCATGACCTGGTATCTCGTCGACAAGGCTGATTATCTCCGGAACCTAAAGGACATCGGCCGGGCCTATCGTGAGATCATCGGGCGGCACTTCCCGGCGATGGCTGCGGTGCAGGTCGTGGCCCTTGTCGAGGATCGCGCCAAGGTGGAAATCCAGGCCTTCGCCGTGCTGCCCGATGGGGTCTCGTGACACCATCGTCGTACACCGGGGCCACGCTCTGACATCACCGACGAGCCTCAGGCGCTGCCCTTGCCGAGGTGACAACGTCGTTTCATCCTCGCGAAGTCGCGGAACCAGATCACGGCTCGAGCGAACGGAAGCAGCCGCTTCGAGCGTCACATGAGTGCCCGACCCGGCCGGCGTTACGGTGGGAGGTGGGGCTTGCTGTCACGGCACACGCGCATCCGGAGCCCGCGGACAGCGGCGCCACACACCCGCAGACGATCATTGCCAGCCGCAGCGGCCTGGGTTACCTGCTGAGTGCAGATATGGTCAGGGACCGACGACGATGGCATTGATACTCCCCGGAGAGCCGGCGTTCGACCAGCCCCGCGAAGGCACGGGCGGTCCAGCCCGCGCGGGCGGGCTCGTCAAGCCCGGCGACCGCGGCTTCACGGAGCTTTCGAACAAACTCGCCGACAAGGGCTTCCTCGTCACCACGACGGACGACCTCATCAACTGGGCCCGCACCGGCTCGCTGATGTGGATGACCTTTGGCCTCGCCTGCTGCGCCGTCGAGATGATGCAGGCCTCGATGCCGCGCTATGACGTCGAGCGTTTCGGCTT
>DAORNH010000406.1:0-2975 GCA_035440865.1 Hyphomicrobiaceae bacterium
GCCCGATCAGCTGCTCGCCGGCGGGCGTCAGGATCATGCGCTTGCGCGCGCGCTCGAACAGCGGCTGGCCGAGCGTGTCCTCGAGCCGCTTCAGCTGCTGGCTGACGGCCGCCTGCGTGCGATTGAGGGTGTGGGCCGCGCTCGTCACGCTGCCGGTCTCGACGACGGCGGCAAAGGCGCGCAGGAGGGCCAGATCGAGGTCGCGGTTCATGGTTCCTTCATGTATCATGAAGCGTTATGGATATCATATTACGAATTAGATTTCCTTATTTTCCGAATCTGCGATGGTGGGACGAAGCAGCGGCGCGCCCCTCGGCGGTCGCGGGATTTGGAGGCGGACCATGTCGAAGATCATTGCCAATGCATTGCCGGGTGCGCTCGAGCTGGGCCGCCCTGTCGGCAATCGGCTCGTGGCGATTCTCGGCCACGTCGGGCTCGCTTTTCGCGTGGCCGCGGAGCGGCGCCAGCTCGCCGCGCTCGATGATGCAAGCCTGAAGGACATCGGCTTGAGCCGCTCGGTCGCCTATCGCGAGGCCTCGCGCTCGATCCTCGATCTGCCCGCGGACCGGCTGCCGCCGGCCGAGTGACGGGCGGCATATGGCGATGCAATCTCCTGCCTGCGCCGGGACAGCATCACGGCGTAGGCGAGGGCCGCGAGGTTCACGCCGGCCTGGAGATGGCTCACCAGCTGGTTGTTCTCTCTGAGCGAATATGTCAGCGCCAGCGGGAAGCGCAGGGCTGTCTGGTTGATCCAGCCGCTCTCGACCGTCGTGTAGACGGGGATCTGGACGAGCGCCCAGACGAGCGCCAGCGGCCAGCCGATGGTGCCGGCTGGGCGCCGTCCCGCAGCAAGTCCAGCCGCGGCGGCGATACCAGCAATCGCAGCGGTGCTGAGAAGCACCTGGCGGCGATACCAAGCAGAGCAACCGAGACCCGGCCTGCTTCCGGCAACTTGAGGGCAAGCGCACCCTGGCGATCCAGATAGAGCGTGATCAGCGAAGCAATGAGCGCGAGCGCCGCAAAGATCAGGCGGAGGGTGGTGCTGGTCATTGGGGAAAGTCCGGCTCTGGGAAATGTCGTTGCTGGCAGACTATAGTTCATGTGCTGCCGGTCAAGGCACGATCGCGGCCGGGAGGCTACGAGCCATCCCTGGAGCCTGGCACCGTGGTTGTGCCTCGGACGGCGGCACGGGGTGGAAGCCTCGGCGCATCGCTATGCGACCGTCGGCCATTGCTCGTGCACGTCGAGACGCCCGACCATGACAACGGTAAAGGCTGGCGGTCACCCACAGAGGCATTGGGTCACGGCGATCAGGGCGGAAGCCGGGATTATGCTCGCCAACGGCACATGAAGTCGCAATCGCCGCGGGTGCCCGGGTCGCAGTTTGGTCACATGGGCCGTCGATAAGCGGAGATGCTGTCCGAGGTGCCGGCAGGAGTTCAAGTCAATTGCGCCGTGCTTACGGCTGATAGCTGTAAGCCTCGAAATCGATTGGTGCGGTCCGTGCTCGTGCGGGCCGTGCAGACACGAGAGGGAACTCCGGACGACCCCGCCGAGGGCCGCCGGCGGAACAATGGACGGTCATGCCTGAAGCCATAAAGTCGACGCTTGCCGCGCCCGGGGCGCACAGCTCGTTCCTCGAGATGTTCCTGCAGGCGCACCTTGTCGTCAAAATCGTCATGGTCGGACTGCTGCTCGCCTCGGTGTGGTCCTGGGCGATCATCATCGAGAAGATGTTCGCCTTCCGCCGCGCCCGCGCCGAGGCCGACAAGTTCGAGCAGATGTTCTGGTCCGGCCAGTCGCTCGAGGAGCTGTACACTGCGCTCGCCCGGGGCCGCACCATCTCGATGGCCTCACTGTTCGTCGCGGCCATGCGCGAGTGGAAGCGCTCGGTCGAGGGCAACATCCGTGCGCTCGGCGGCATCCAACTGCGCGTCGAGAAGGTGATGGACGTCACCATCAGCCGCGAGATGGAGCAGCTCGATCGTCGCCTCCTGTTCCTCGCGACGGTCGGCTCGACAGCGCCGTTCGTCGGTCTGTTCGGAACGGTGTGGGGCATCATGACGAGCTTCCAGGCAATCGCCTCCTCCAAGAACACGAGCCTCGCGGTCGTCGCCCCCGGCATTGCCGAAGCGCTGTTCGCGACGGCACTCGGCCTGCTTGCCGCCATTCCGGCGGTGATCGCCTACAACAAGTACTCGGCCGATTCGGCACGCCTCGCGCAGCGCCTCGAAGCCTTCGCCGACGAGTTCTCGGCGATCGTCTCGCGCCAGATCGATGTGCGCACCTGAGTTCGACCGGAACCGCGAAAGGAGACGCCGATGGGCGCCTCGTTGAATCAAGGAGCTGGCGGCAAGGGTGGACGGCGAGCCCGCGCCCGCCGTCACCTGCCGATGGCCGAGATCAACGTCACGCCGTTCGTCGACGTGATGCTCGTCCTTCTGATCATTTTCATGGTTGCGGCGCCGTTGTTGACGTCGGGCGTGCCGGTCGAGCTGCCGAGCGCGGCGGGCAAGCCGCTCGATGCGCCAAAGGAGCCGCCGGTCGTCGTGACCATCGACGAGAAGGGGCAGATCTTCATCGGCCAGGACGACAAGGCGCCCCTGAAGGTCGAGGAGCTCGGCACGCGGCTCACCGGCATTGCCAAGAACCGGCGCGGCAGCGACGAGCCGATCTTCGTGCACGGTCACAAGTCGACGAATTACGGTACGTTCGCGGTCGTCATGGCGGCGATCAAGGAGGCGGGCTTCAAGAAGTTGTCGCTCGTCACCGAGCCGCCGAACCGCTGACTCTGGTCGGGTCACAGAGGACGGAGCCTTGAGTCTCGGATTGGTCATCTCGGCCCTGGTGCACGGCGCGCTGCTGTTCTTCGTGCTGGTCGGGATGCTTGCGCCGCGCGACGTGAAGGCGCCGGAGCCCGAGCCCGTCGCTGTGTCACTCGTCACATCCGCCGAGTTCGCGCGCATGATGAAGGG
>DAORNH010000407.1:0-2650 GCA_035440865.1 Hyphomicrobiaceae bacterium
AGCTCAGCTGGTATCCGTCCTTGAGAAGCGGATAGAGCGCCGGAATCATCGACTGGATGAGATCGTTCAGCAGATGGGCCGCGCTGAGCGCGACGAGGATCGGCATCATCGGTCGAGCCGTCGATGGGGCGACTGCGATTGTCATGCGCTCGATCCTTGGTCTGTACGACATGCCCCAACGTCGACGACGTGTCGCTTGACGGTCGCCGGGACCTTGTAGTGCCCCGCCTCTGGCGGCATGCGAGACCGGTCCCCGTTCAAGACTCGCCCCTTGCCTGCTTCTTGAATTTGCGCACGATCATGTCGCGCTTCAGCCGTGAGAGAAAATCGACGATCAGCTTGCCGTCGAGGTGGTCCATCTCGTGCTGCACGGCGGTGGCAAGAAGGCCCTCGCATTCGCGCTCGATCGTCTTGCCGTCACGATCGACGTAGCGGACCGTGACAGCATCGGGACGCTCGATCTCGATGCGCACGTCCGGGATGGAGAGGCAGCCTTCCTCGTGACTGCGGCGTCCGTCGCCTAGTCGCAGGATCTGCGGGTTGATCATGACGATCGGCTGCGGCGGCTCGCCGTCGCCAGCAATATCGAGCACGAGGAGGCGTTTCAACACGCCGACCTGCACGGCCGCGAGCCCGACGCCCGGCGCGTCATACATGGTCTCGAGCATGTCGGCAGCAAGCTTGCGCACGGCATCGTCCACCTGCTCGACCGGGCTCGACGGCTTGCGCAGGATGGGATCAGGCAGGGTGATGATCGGCAGGACGGACATGAGGTCGAGATATTGTGGGATTTCCCGAACGTCAATCTGCACAACGGGCAGAGCAGGGGGCGATCGAGCGCAGCGTCCGGTTACTCACCGAACTTGAGCGCGAGGCGCACGGCGTCGACTGCTGGACCGTTCGCCCTTGCGTAATACTCCGGCCGTCGTCCGACCTCGAGGAAGCCCTCGGATTTGTAAAGGGCCTCGGCAACCCGATTGTCGGCCGCGACCTCGAGGTGAACTGACTTCACCTCGGCCTTCCAGGCGGCTCGCAACAGAGCACGAAGCAGCTGGCGGCCGACGCCTCTACGCTGCACGTCGGGTGTCACGCCGATGGAGAGAATTTCCGCCTCGTCCGCAGCGATCTGCGCAAGGATGTAGCCGATGGTCGCGAGCGGCGATCCCGAGCGTGCTACCAGCGACGTCGCGCCGTCATTGGCGAGGAGCCGCCGTATTGCATCCTGCGACCATTGATCGGGAAACAGCCGACCCTGGATCTGCGCGATGTCCGCCGCATGGCTTCCGTCGGCCCACAAGAGGCTGATCTGTTTGTTAAAATTGTTCATGTCGACGGAACTCTCGGCAGAGCGCGATCAATCTGAGGCTTCGCGTCAGCTTCTTTCAGGTAGAGGGGGAGCAGAGCATCAGAAACCGGCGAAAGCGTGCCCGCCAGTCTCAGCAGCGTCGAAGCGCTCGGTTCATCAACCACATCCCGCGCCTCGATGCATCTGCCAATTTTCGCGAGCTCGACGGCGGCCGTGCGGCTGCCAGCACCACAGATGTACCGGCATGCCGCGGGCAGAGCGGCGGCGAGCTCGACAGGCTCGAGCAAGCGGGGGGGCGTCGGTGTGCTTCCGAAAAGCTCGACTGCCACCAGCCCCTTGGGGCCAGGCATCGCGACCGCATGATCGGCCCCTGCCAACCCGGCGCCCGTCGAGATCAGCGCCAGGGATGTGGTGGCGACCACCTCGGCGCCGGTCGCCAGCGCCAGCCCGCGGGCCATGGCGACGCCGACCCGGATCCCTGTGAACGAGCCCGGACCGATGGTGACCGCGATCCGCTGCAGTTGGCGGAGCGTAATGCCCGCCTCCGATGCAACGGCCTCGATGAGCAGCGGCAGCCGCTCGGCGTGCCCCGTCGCCATCCGCTCGAGGCGGCTTGCGATCACACGAGCCGAGACGTTGTCGGCCTCCCCGATCGCGGCCGAGCAGGCGCCGTAGCAGGTCTCGAACGCCAGGGTGATCATGGTGCCGCGCGGCCAAACTCGAAATCGCGAAAATCAGGCAATCTGAGCCATTTCGTCGAAGCTGAAGCGCGGCCCCCTCGCATGCAAACCGGCAGGGTCACCATAGCCGAGGTTGCAGATGAAGTTCGACTTGATGGTCCCCTCCGGGAAGAACTCACGGTCGACGCCGGCATTGTCGAAGCCCGACATCGGCCCGCAGTCGAGGCCGTGGGCGCGCGCCGCCAGGATCATATAGGCGCCCTGCAATGAGCTGTTGCGCATCGCGGTCGCCGCGATGTGGTCGGCCTTGCCCTCGAACCAGCTGCGCGCGGTGAGGTTGTGCGGGAACATCCGCGGCAGATGCTCGTAGAACCTGAGGTCATGACCGACGATCGCCGTCACGGGAGCGGCCATGGTCTTGTCGGTGTTGTTGGCGGAGAGAAACGGCTTCAAGCGGGCCTTGGCGGCCGCGGACTTGACGAACACGATCCTCGCCGGCTGGCAATTGGCGCTCGTCGGCCCCCAACGCAAATGGTCGACGATTTCTCGCAGCAGCGCGTCCGGCACCTCGCGGGGCTGCCACTTGTTGTGGGTCCGAGCGTCGAGAAACAGCTGCCGTAGAACCGCGTTCGTCACAGGCTCGGCCATCTCGTCCTCCGTTGCT
>DAORNH010000407.1:2660-2960 GCA_035440865.1 Hyphomicrobiaceae bacterium
GTGGCGTCGCGCCAAACTGGTCGGGCCGCACTTAAGCCCAGTTCGTCGACGAAAGCGAGGCCGAGGCTCGCCCCCCGACGCTGCTCGGCCACCAGAGAAGATGGCGCATGTCGGACACAGGCCTCAAAGTTATTCGGCTCCCGTAGTTCACAAGGCACGATAAGCCGCTATAACTAAGGGAGATTGTGGCGTTGCGAATTGATTTGTGCTGCCTACGGCACTTTCGTTCGAGGCGCCGGCGACGCCGAGGTGATCGAATCCAGACGTTGGATCTCATTGAACGGGCGCTGACCCAATACG
>DAORNH010000408.1:0-2924 GCA_035440865.1 Hyphomicrobiaceae bacterium
CGGCTTCGGCGCCGGCGCCTGTGCGGAGGCAATCGCAAATGCGGATACGGCGAGGGCAGCGGCAACGCCAGTCACCGTGGCGAGCCTTGTAACGCGAGGCAACATGAGAACTCCTGTTCGACGACCAGTGATTTCTTACCATGGACGCCGTGAGCCGATCAGGACCCCGCGTCAATCTGACTACGGCCATTGCGGCCGCTACCAGTGCTTCTTGTCCTTGCAATTCGCGGCGACCCACTCGGGCGTGCCGTACTCGATCTTCGGCGGCGGGCGAGGGTGTCCTGGATCATATCCATCGAGCGAGCGATGCGCGAACGTCGGGACGAGGCCGAGGCTCTGGAGCTCTTTCCGAGCCGAGCTGATCAACTCCGGCTTGGCGACGTACTCGACTGCGAAGACCGGCTTCCAGTCGCGCAGCAGCAGGCGGATGTTGCGCCAGTGGTCGTCGATCTCGCGCTTCGGATTGCGCTTCTCCGTCCCGTGCACGCCGTAGAGAAGGTCCTCCTTGCCGAGTCCGTCGATCGCCGCGCGATAGCGCTCCGAGCGCAGGAGGTCCTCGCCGTTCTGCGCGATGACTATGAAGCCGGGCTTGAGTTTGCGTGCCGTCCGGGCAAGCTCGATGACAAAGTCGATCATGTCCTCCTTGGCCGTCGGACGCTCCTCGGTCAGGTTGTCGAAGACGTCGACGCGGTCGAGGTAGACGCCATCGAATCCGGCCTCGATGATCCGCGCGAGATAGGAGCGCTTCCCGCGATAAATGATGTCCTTCCAGCCGTCATGCCAGAAGCGGACCATGTAGTTGCGCGGCCAGGCGCAATTTTCGGCCACATACCAGCCCGGCGGGTCCTCGTCCCAGTCCTTGCGCCAGTAGAAACGATAGCTCTCCGCCTCGCCGATCGAGAAGTAGGAGATGAGCAGGCGGGGCTTTTCGCCGGGTCGCGCCTTGAGGCGCGCGAGGTCCTCTTTCGTGAGGGGACGGTTGTCGTGATTGTGGGCATGGTCGATGACGAACATGTCCGACTTGTTCTGCAAGGCCCGGTCGATCTCGAAGCTGTCGAGATAGAAGTACCAGCTCTTGGCCGCGAGGAGCGGTCGGTTGCCACTGTCCATCCAGTGTCTGAGCGGCACGCGCCAGTCCGAGAGCAAGGCGGCAAGCGCTGCGATAATTGCAGCGGCAACGACGAGGCGCCGGCCGATGCGGCCGATGGCGGACCAGACTATGGGAACGAGGTGCAAAAGCACACGCACCCAGCCCCAGGCGGCCCGCAGCATCACCATCAACCATCCCACGAGCCCGGGCTGGGTATCGAACTGGTTCATCGTCGTTTTCCCGAAGCAAGCGCGGCCGAGACAGTGCCGCTCCGGTGCTGCGTTGGCAACCCCGGATTGGCGATGTGGGACATGCGCGCGCTCCCCGTTAGTACATAGGGTTAGCGGCGGACATCCTCGGGCATGATCCGGGTAAAGACAGAACGATCAGTGAATTTCGGGATCCGGCGTCGCCGAGCCCTGCTCCAGGAAGTCGAAATCGCAGCCGTCGTCCGCCTGGCCGATGTGGGCCTGGAACATGGCGCCATAGCCGCGCTCGAAGCGGGGCTTCGGCGCCACCCATGCGGCCTTGCGGCGTGCCATCTCTTCGTCGCTGATGTCGAGATTGATCGAGCGATTGTCGACGTCGACGGAGATGAAGTCGCCGGTCTTGACGAGGGCGAGCGGTCCGCCGACGAAGCTTTCGGGCGAGACGTGCAGCACGCAGGCTCCATAGCTCGTGCCGCTCATGCGGCCGTCGGACACGCGCAACATGTCGCGCACGCCTGCTTTGACGAGCTTCCTCGGCAACGGCAGCATGCCCCACTCCGGCATGCCGGGTCCGCCCTTCGGGCCAGCGTTCTGCAAGACCAGCACGTGATCGGGGGTCACGTCGAGGTCGTCGCGCTCGATGAGGGAGGCCATGTGATTGTAGTCGGAGAACACGAGCGCGGGTCCGCGATGTTTCCTCAGGCGCGGCTCGCAGGCCGCCGGCTTGATGACGGCGCCGCGCGGGGCGAGATTGCCTTTCAGCACGGCCGTGGCCCCGCCCGCATAGAGCGGCGCGGAGGCCGGCATGATGACGTCGCGGTTGTAGACCTCGGCGTCGGCGATGTTCTCGCAGATAGTCCGGCCGTTCACCGTCATCGCCGAGCAGTGGATGCGGTCGCCGAGCTCGCGCATCAACGCGCGGATGCCGCCCGCGTAGTAGAAATCCTCCATCAGGTATTTGCCCGACGGACGGACGTTGGCGATCACGGGGATGTCGCGGCCGATCTGGTCGAAGCGCTCGAGAGAGAGGGCTATGCCGGCGCGCCGCGCCATGGCGACGACGTGCACGATGGCGTTGGTCGAGCCGCCCATGGCCATGTGCACCATGATCGCGTTCTCGACGGCCGCCGGCGTGATGATCTTGTCGGGCGTGAGATCCTCCCACACCATTTCGACGGCTCGCCGGCCCGAGGCCGCGCACATGCGCGCTGTCAGCCGCGGGCAGCGACGAGGCGCCAGGGAGCGACAGGCCGAGCGCCTCGGTGATCGCCATCATGGTTGCGGCCGTGCCCATGGTCATGCAGGTGCCGAAGGAGCGAGCGATCCCCGCTTCCATCTCGCCCCATTCCTGCTCGCTGATCTTGCCGGCGCGCTTCTCGTCCCAGTATTTCCACACGTCCGAGCCCGAGCCGAGCGTCTGGCCTTTCCAGTTGCCGCGCAGCGCCGGTCCCGCCGGGCAGTAGATCGCGGGGAGCCCCATGCTGATTGCGCCCATGACGAGGCCGGGCGTGGTCTTGTCGCAACCGCCGAGCAGCACGGCGCCGTCGACCGGATGCGAGCGCAGGAGCTCTTCCGTCTCCATGGCGAGGAAGTTGCGGTAGAGCATGGTCGTCGGCTTGACGAAG
>DAORNH010000409.1:0-2918 GCA_035440865.1 Hyphomicrobiaceae bacterium
GTCGACAGCGCGGCAGCAGCGCAGGCATAGCGGCCCGCGTCGTAGGCATCGCCCGTCCGCAGGTACTCGACCAGGAACGCGCCGTCGAAGCAATCGCCCGCCCCGCTCGCATCGATCGCGGCAACCGGCAGCGAGCCGATCCGTTCCCGCCGCTCGCGTGTCGCAACGAGCGCACCCTCCTTGCCGAGGGTCAAGGCCACGACACGCGCGTGCCCGGCGAGAAATCTGTCTGCGATTGCGTCCGCGTCATCGAGCCCGGTCAGTTGGCGCGCATCTTCGAGGCCCGGCAGCACGATATCGGCCTCCGCGACCGCTGCCATGATCACGGCGCGCGCCCGAGGAAGCGGCCAGAGCCGGAGCCGCAGGTTCGTATCGTAGGAGACGAGGACGCCCGCCGCCCTCGCAACCGCCATCGCCTCGAAGGCCGTGTCGGCCCCGCTCGCCGAAATCGCCTGGCTGATGCCGGAGAGATGGAGCACACGCGCCTTTCCGATCATCTGGCGCGGCAACGCGGCGGGCGTAAGCCGGCTCGCGGCCGAGCCTGCGCGCAAATAGGAGAAGGCGTGGCCCGACGCCCCGTGCGTGATGAAGTAGACACCCGTCGGCGCACTCGGGTCCCGCAGCACAGCCGTCGTGTCGATCCCCTCGCGCGTCCACATCTCGACGAGCATTGCCCCGAAGGGATCATCGCCGACTGCCGAGATGTACCCGACACGCCCGCCCTGCCGCGCCGCCGCCACCGCACAGTTCGACGTGTCGCCGCCGAAGCCCTGGATCCAGCCCTGCTCGACCCCGCCGCGCGGCGGCGCGCTGAACTCGACCATGGCCTCGCCGAGGCAGAGGATGTCGGGCGCAGGCCGGCTCACGGCGCAAAGCTCGAACGCGCCTGGATGCCCCAGCGGCCGTCGACGCGCGTCACGATGTAAATAGAGGTGAAGCTCGCGATGAGGCTGCCGTCGGCGCGGAAGCGGCTGAATTCCGTGTCGATGTGGACTTTGTCGGCGCCGGCGTGGATGACGTCGCGGCGCGTCCAGGCGCTCCGCGCCCAGCCGTCGCCCGAGACGCGCGACAGGAAGCCCTCGATCGTGTAGTCACCGCGCGACTGCCAAACGGCAACGCGGCCGCTCGCAATCCGCACATGCGGAAAGTTCAGCGTCGCATTGATGGCCGCCTCGTCACGCTGATTGAGCGCCGCGATGAAGCGATCGAGCACGGCGAGCGCTGCGGTCGCGCTTTCGGCGTTGTTCAGCTGCATGCGGCGTCACTCCCTCGGGCGAGCAGGTCTCGTTCGCTTCATCCGACATTCGATGCTCGCGCGCGGTTGGTCAATCGATCTGGTGGATACACGTCAATGGGTTTGGCCGAGCGAACGGTTCACTGAACTGTCGTGCAGGAGGCGCGCCAGTGAACAGTCGTGCCGGAGGCGCGCAGCTTAAGATTGTGCCGGAGGCCGCCGCCGAGACGGCTGCAGGAGCCGCGCTCGCGCGACGAGTTGTCAACCCTTCGCCAGCGCCTTCAGCCGATAGACGAGCTCGAGCGCCTGCTTGGGGCTCAGCTCGTCTGGCTGCACATCGGCAAGCGCGGTCTCGACGGGCGAAGGCGCCGTAGGCAACACCGATTTCGGCCGCGCGGCAGCGAACAGCGGCAGATCGTCGAGGGCACCCATGCCCGGCTTGCCGCGCGGACCGTCTGCCTTCTCGAGTGTTGCCAGCACCTCGCTCGCCCGCTCGACGACGGGCCGCGGCAGCCCCGCGAGCTTGGCGACCTGGATGCCGTAGGAGCGATCGGCGGCACCGGGGCGCACCTTGTGAAGGAAGACGATCTCGTCCTGCCATTCCTTCACGTCCATCGTGACGTTGGCGACATCGGGTAGGCGGCCGGCGAGAGCGGTCAGCTCGTGGTAGTGGGTCGCAAACAGCGCCCGGCACCGGTTCGTGGCATGAAGGTGCTCGACCGCCGCCCACGCGATGGAAAGCCCGTCGAAGGTCGCTGTGCCGCGGCCGATCTCGTCGAGGATGACGAGGCTTCTCTCGGTCGCCTGGTTGAGGATGCCCGCCGTCTCGACCATCTCGACCATGAACGTCGAGCGGCCGCGGGCGATGTCGTCGGAGGCGCCGACGCGCGAGAAGAGCCGGTCGACCACCCCGATGTGGGCGGCCCGCGCTGGCACGAACGAGCCCATCTGCGCGAGGATGGTGATCAGCGCCACCTGCCGGAGATAGGTCGACTTGCCGGCCATGTTGGGACCGGTGACGATCAGGATGCGCGCGGCCACGTCCTCGTCAAACCCGGGGGTCGAGCGCGGCGTGTCCGCGTTCTCCGCGCCGCGCACCAGCAGGCAGTCGTTCTCGATGAAGGGGCCCGCGCGCGCGCGCCTGAGCGCTTGCTCGACGACGGGATGCCGCCCGCCGCGGATCTCGAAGGCCGAGCTCTCGTCGACAGTCGGGCGCACGTAGCCTTGCTCGATCGCGAGCTCGGCCAAGGCCGCGTACTGGTCGAGCTCGGCGAGGCTCGCCGCGATCGCGAGCAGCCGCGCGTCCTCCTTGGCGATCAAAGCCGCCAGCATCGAGAACACCTCGTTCTCGATGGCGATGGCACGGTCGGCGGCGGTAGCGATCTGGCCCTCGGTCTCGACGAGCTCGGCGGTCGTGAAGCGGAGCACGTTCGGCAGCGTCTGGCGGTGCCGCCAGATCTTCGCCGCCTCGTCATCTAGCAGCGCCTTCCCCGCCTGTGCCGGTACCTCGACGTAGGTGCCGATCTGGTTGTTGTGGCGGACCTTCAGGCTCTTGATACCGGTCTCGCCCTGGTAGCGCGCCTCGAGGGCTGCGAGCACGCGGCGACTGTCATCGCGCAGCCGGCGATTGTCGTCGAGGTCGGGGCGGTAGCCGGCGCGCACGAAGCCGCCGTCGCGCTTCACC
>DAORNH010000410.1:0-2911 GCA_035440865.1 Hyphomicrobiaceae bacterium
GAGGCCGTCGATCACGTCGTCGAGCCGCTCGGTCGACACCTTGGTGGTCGTGATGGGCTTGCGGCCCGCGGGCTTCTCCGTCAGGCGCGAGACGTCGAGGTCGCCGTAATGCGTCATGAGCAGCGTGCGCGGGATCGGCGTCGCCGTCATGACGAGCACGTTGGCGCCGCCGTCCCCGCCCTTGGTCTGCAGGGCCAACCTCTGGTGCACGCCGAAGCGATGCTGCTCGTCGATCACGGCGAAGGCGAGGTCGCGGAAGGCGACGTCCGGCTGGAAAAGTGCGTGCGTACCGATCAGCACGTCGATCTCACCGGCGGCGAGGCGCTCGAGCACCTCGCGGCGCGCGCGGCCCTTTTCGCGACCCGTGAGGAGGCCGAGGCGAAGCCCCGCCTTCTCGGCGAGCGGCTGGATGGTCTCGGCGTGCTGGCGGGCAAGCACCTCGGTCGGCGCCATGAGCGCGGCCTGGGCGCCTGCCTCGACGGCGATCGCCATCGACATCAGCGCGACGACGGTCTTGCCTGAGCCGACGTCGCCCTGGAGGAGGCGAAGCATGCGGCTCGGCGAGCCCATGTCAGCCTCGACCTCGCCGAGTGCCGTTGTCTGCGAGGGCGTCAGCGCGAAAGGGAGTGCGGCCCGGATGCGCGCCCGGACCTGGCCATCCCCCGAGACCGCGCGACCGCGCGCGGCCTTCTCGCCCTGGCGCACGATGGCGAGCGCAATCTGGCCGGCGAGCAGCTCGTCGTAGGCGAGGCGCTGCCAGGGTAGGCTCGCCGGCGAGACGTCGTCGGGCTCGTGCGGCCGGTGAAGACGCGTGATCGCCTCGTTGAACGAGGGCCAGCCCCGCTCGGCGAGCCAGCGCGGCTCCTGCCATTCCTGGAGCGGGGGGACCTGCTCGATCGCCTGGCGCGTCGCCTTCTGGAGGATCTTCCCCGAGAGCCCCGCCGTCAGCGGATAGACGGGCTCGAGCCGCGGCAGCTCGTCCTTCGCTTCGGGCGCCACGATGTAATCGGGATGCGTCATCTGCGTCTGCTCAGCGTAACGCTCGATCCGCCCGGAGACGAAGCGGGTCGATCCGACCGGCAGCTGGCGCTCGATGAAGCGGCGCTCCGCATGGAAGAAGACGAGATCGATGCGGCCGGTATCGTCCTCGGCGGAGACCTTGTAGGGCGCCTTGGCGTTGCCGCGCGGCGGTACTCGATGCTTGAGGATGCGCAGCTCGAGCGTGGCGATCGTGCCCGGAATGGCCTCGGCCACGGTCGGGCTCGCGCGCCGGTCGACGACGCCGGTCGGCAGGTGCCAGGCGAGATCGACGAGGCGCGGCTCGCCGACGCCCGGCGGCAGGCGCAACGCCTTCTTGAGGAACACCTCGGTACGCGGGCCGACACCCGAGAGGCTCCGCGCCGAGGCGAACAGAGGCATGAGGACGGCTGGCCGCATCGGTTAGGTTCGACCTTCTCCTTCATCGGCGCACGCTACCGCGCTAGATTGCACAATGGGAGCGCACGTTGCTTGGTGCTGCAATCGATCGTCAAGGCCATGTCGTCAAGGCCATGGGCGCTCGTTTGTCGTCTTTTCTGAGGAGAGAGCATGTCGGGTCCAGCCACACCTCAACAGATGCCGTCCGGGGAGGGCAGCAACGCTCTCGATGCCCGCCGCAAGCGGGCGCTCTGGCGGGCAGAGCATCGCGGCACCAAGGAGCTCGATTGGCTGGTCGGGCGCTTCGCCGCCGCAATGCTCGCCGGCATGAGCGAGCCCGAGCTCCACCGCTTCGAGGAGCTGCTCGCCATGCCCGAGCCCGATCTCGAGGCCTGGATCATGCGTGGCGACGACATCACGGGAAGCGCACTCGCGCCGTTGATCGCTGAAATGCGCGCGTTCCACGGACTTGGAGAGAGCAAATGAGCACAAGGCCGCTTCCCGAGCTCTATCCGGACTTTGCGACACGTCGCATCACGACGTCGGGCGCCGAGATCCATGTCCGGCATGGCGGTGCCGGCTTGCCAGTGATCCTGATCCATGGCTATCCGCAAACACATGCCTGCTGGCATCGCATTGCGGCCGATCTCGCGCGCGAGCAGACGGTCGTCATCCCGGATCTGCGCGGCTATGGAGCAAGTTCGGTGCCGGCGAGCGATGCCCGCCACGAGGTCTACTCGAAGCGTGCCATGGCCCTCGACTGCGTCGAGGTGATGCGCGCCCTCGGCCACGAGCGCTTCGCCGTCGTCGGCCACGATCGGGGCGGGCGCGTCGCCTACCGCCTCGCCCTCGACCATCCCTCGTCCGTCACGCGGCTCGTGACGCTCGACATCGTACCCACCCTCTCGACCTGGGAGGATACCTCGCTGAAGACGAGCGTCGGCCGCTTCCACTGGCCATTCCTCGCGCAGCCGGCGCCGTTCCCTGAGACCGTGATCGGCCGCGATCCCATCCACTTCCACGAGCACCTCATCGCCTCCTGGACTGGCGCAAAGAACCTGAGCGCCATCTCGCCCGAAGCGCTCGACCATTATCGCGCCTCCTTCACCGACCCCGACCGCATCCACGCCATGTGCGAGGACTATCGCGCCGGCGCCTCGATCGACGTTGAGCTCGATGCAGCGGACCGCGCCGCGGGACGCAAGATCACATGTCCCCTGTTGGCGCTCTGGGGGCAGGGCCGCGAAAACGCCTTCTTCTCCGGCCCGCTCGACACCTGGCGGCGTTGGGCGACGGACGTGCGCGGGCGCGGTCTCGTCTCGGGGCATTTTCTACCCGAGGAGGCGCCCCGCGAGACGCTTGCCGAGATCGTGCCTTTCCTCAGGGGCATGACCGCGTCATGAGCCGGAAGGTCACAACCCGGCCGCAGCCGCGCCTCCCGGCAAAGCTGCCGCGGATCGGCCTCGCGCTCGGCGGCGGCGGCGCGCGCGGGCTC
>DAORNH010000411.1:0-2909 GCA_035440865.1 Hyphomicrobiaceae bacterium
CCTCGGCCTCGGCGCGGAACATCTCGGCGATCTTCGGATCGGGTTGGCCCTTCCGGTCGCCCGCAGCATAGAGATACATGCCGGCGCCCGTCTTCTGGCCGTGCCGTCCCATCTCGACGATGCGATCGGTGACGGCGTAGAGCGCGGCCCGCTCGGGCGAGAGCGCGTGCTCCTTGCGGATGCGATAGCCGACATCGAGGCCGGCGAGGTCCATCATCGCGTTCGGACCCATGGCGAAGCCCCACGCCTCGATCGCCGCGTCGATGTCGCGCGGGCTCGCCCCTTCGAGCATCATCGCTTGCGCTTCCTCGAGGTAGGCCTCGAGCATGCGATTGCCGATGAAGCCGAAGCAGACACCGGCGACCACGCCGACCTTGCCGATCTTCCGGGCGAAGGCCATGGCGGTTGCGAGCACGTCCTTCGATGTGGCCTTGCCGCGCACGATCTCGAGGAGGCGCATGATGTTGGCCGGCGAGAAGAAATGGAGGCCGATCACGTCGCCCGGCCGCTTCGTCGCCCGCGCGATCTCGTCGACATCGAGTGTCGAGGTGTTGGTCGCGAGGATCGCGCCCGGCTTGGCGACAGCGTCGAGCTTTGCGAACACCTCCTTCTTGACACCCATGTTCTCGAACACCGCCTCGATGATGAGGTCGGCGCCGGCGAGCTTGGCGAGGTCGAGCGTCGCGGTCAGTGATTTGAGGCGCGCCTCGGCGTCGGCAGCTGTGAGCCGGCCGCGCTTCACGTTACCCTCGATCGTCTCGCGGATGCGGCCGACGCCCTTGTCGAGCGCCGCTTGCGACGTCTCGACGAGGATCAGCGGCAGCCCGGCGCTGAGCACCGCGAGGCCGATGCCGACGCCCATGGTGCCGGCGCCGAGGATGCCGACAGACTTCACGGGGCGCGGCTTCACGTCCGCGCCGATGTCGGGGATGTTGGCGGCCTGGCGCTCTGCGAAGAAGGCATACTGGAGGGCGCGCGCATTGGGCCCGCCGGCAAGCTCCTTGAAGAGTTCGCGCTCACGCACGAGACCTTCCTTGATCGGCAGCTTCGTCGCAGCTTCGACGCAAGCGATGCAGTTCCTCGGCGCCATGGGGCCTGACGGGTGACGGGCAATCTCGCCGCGCTTTTTGTCGAAGAGGCCGGGCGGATTGGTCGCCGGATCGATCGCACGCGCGCCGGTCGGGCGCGGGCCTTTTCCCGCGGCAACAAGTTCACGGGCGTAGGCGATGGCCGCGGCGACGACATCGCCGTCGACGATCTTGTCGACGAGGCCGGCCTTGGCGGCGGCCTCGGCGCCGATCGGGGCGCCGGAGACGATCATGTCGAGCGCGGGGGCGACGCCGATCGCGCGCGGCAGGCGCTGTGTGCCGCCGGCGCCGGGTAGGATGCCGATCTTCACCTCGGGCAAGCCGAGCTGGGCGACCGACTTCGCCGCGACCCGATAGTGACAGCCGAGCGTGACCTCGAGGCCGCCACCGAGTGCCAGACCATTGATCGCCGCGACCACCGTCTTCGGCGAGGCCTCGATCGCATCGATCACCGTCCCGAGGCCCGGCTCCTTCATGCCCGAGCGGAACTCGGTGATGTCGGCGCCCGCCGAGAAGGCGCGGCCTGCGCCCGTCACCACGATCGCCTTCACCGCGGGATCGGCGAGCGCCTTAGCGAGCCCTTCCGAGAGACCGACACGGACGGCATGCCCGAGCGCGTTTACGGGCGGATTGTCGATGGTGAGAATGGCGACGTTGCCGTCGTTGCGTGTCTCGACCGCGGCCATCGGAATTCTCCTGCTGTCGTCGGATCTCCCTCGCCGCACTCTGTCACTTCGGGCTGCACCGGGGAAGGCCCGAAGCCTCGCCGCGCCGCATGCGAGAGCCGCGCGGCACAATTGGCCGCGGCGCCCGTCGCGAGCCGCAAGATTTCAGGCACAGGGCGACAAGGCTCAGCGCGGCAGGCGTGCGACGCAGGCGTCGTATTGCGACTTGCACCCCTCGCAGGTCCCGAACGGGCGCTTGATGTGGCCTAGTCTCTTGCCGCAAGAAATGAAGGTGGTTTGGCACTCGGTGCAGCCCTTGCCCCACGCGTCGCAGACGCCCTTGGGCTTGCCGCTCGCGAGGCAGCTGCGCACGCCGCTGGCGCAGCGGCCGGCGGTCCCCATGCTGCCGCAGCTCTTGTGGGCGACCGTCTCGAAAGCGCGCGGCACGTCGGTGCGCATGTCCGTGACGAGGCTCGGCGATGCACCGTTGAGCGCAGCGGCCGGCTGACTGGTGAACGGCCCGATAGCGGCGATCGCGACGGCGAACGCGAAGCCAGCGATACTGGTCAGGACTGCCTTGAGCAAGATGGACTCTCCATTGGATCAATTGACCGGAACACTTCCGTGATCCTGCCATGGAGAGCGTAGCACTGACAGAGTTGGTGAGTCACGACATCACCGCGATTTGGGAACGCGGAGACTTGGTCAGCAAAGCGCGTTCACACCTTCGGAGTGCGCCCGGCGAGCACCTCGGCGAACACCGGCCGGTCGATGTTGCCGCCCGAAAGAACGACGCCGACGCGCTTTCCGGCCATCGTCGCGCGCTCCTTGATGAGGGCCGCGAGCGGCGCGGCACCAGCGCCCTCGGCGACGTTGTGCGTGTCCTCGAAGCAGGCGCGCGCGGCAGCCGCGATCTCGTCCTCGCTCACGCGGACGATACGCGCGGCGCCCGCAAGAATATGCTCGAGCGCGAGAGGATGCGGATCGCGGCACGCCATGCCGTCCGCAAACGTGCGGGCCGAGTTCGTCGGCACGGGCCGGCCCGCTTCGAAGGAGAGCGCAATACAGGGCGCGGCCTCTGCGACCACGCCGACGATCTCGGCCCTGGCTCCGACGAGATCGCGGACGTGGATCAGGCTGACGATCCCCGAGCCCA
>DAORNH010000412.1:0-2873 GCA_035440865.1 Hyphomicrobiaceae bacterium
CGGGTGAGCCTTTCCGGCGGCTGACCGTCCTCGGCGTGACGAGCCGCATAATGCGATCCACTATCGTCGGCGCGCTTCGGATCCGGGGCGCGCCTTTTCCTTTGGCATCCGGGAGCAGTTGCCATGCGCAAGCCGACGAAGAGCGGGCGCACCGCCATCGAGACGCCGGCCGAAGACCTCGACGAGGGGGCCGCGGCCAGGGAACTCGAGCGCCTCGCGGGCCTCATCGCGCATCACGACCGGCTCTATCATCAGCAGGACGCGCCCGAGATCAGCGACGCGGAGTATGATCGGCTCCGCCAGCGCAATGAATTGATTGAGCAGCGGTTTCCGGCGCTCGTGCGTGCGGACAGCCCGACGCAGCGTGTGGGCGCCACGCCGGCCGAAAGCTTCGGCAAGGTCCGCCATCGCGTGCCGATGCTCTCGCTCGGCAATGCGTTCGCGGAGGCCGACGTCGTCGACTTCCTCGCCCGGATCAATCGCTTCCTCGGTCTCGAAGCGTCGGCCGAACTCGAGTTCTCCGCCGAGCCGAAGATCGACGGGCTCTCGATCTCGCTGCGCTATGAGGCGGGCGAACTCGTCGAGGCTGCGACCCGCGGCGACGGCGCGGAGGGCGAGAACGTCACGGCCAACGTACGCACGATCCGGTCGATCCCGCATAGGCTAGCTGGCAAGCGGCATCCGGCCGTGATCGAGGTGCGAGGTGAGATCTACCTCAGCCACGACGCCTTCCGCGCACTCAATGAGGCGCAGGCCGCGGCGGGCGAGAAGGTGTTCGCCAATCCGCGCAATGCGGCCGCAGGTTCGCTCCGTCAGCTCGATGCGAGTGTCACCGCACGCCGCCCGCTCGCCTTCTTCGCCTATGCCTGGGGCGAGGCGAGCGCGCTGCCGGGCGACACGCAAGAGGCGATCTGCCGTTCCTTCGAGGCCTGGGGGCTGCCGGTCAACGAGCGGCGCCGCGTCGTCAATGGGGCGGAGGCGTTGATCGCCTTCTACCGCGAGATCGGCGCCGTGCGCGCCTCGCTCGGCTACGACATCGACGGCGTCGTCTACAAAGTGAACCGCCTCGATCTGCGCGAGCGCCTCGGCTTCGTCTCGCGCGCGCCGCGCTGGGCGATCGCGCACAAGTTCCCGGCCGAGCAGGCAACGACCATTCTCGAAGCGATCGACATCCAGGTCGGCCGCACCGGAGCGCTGACGCCGGTTGCCAAGCTCCGCCCCGTCACCGTCGGCGGCGTCGTCGTCTCGAATGCGTCGCTCCACAACGAGGACGAGATCGCGAGGAAGGACGTCCGCATCGGCGACACCGTGATCGTGCAGCGCGCCGGCGACGTCATTCCGCAGGTTCTGGGAGTGGTGGGCGAGAAGCGGCCTCCTGGCACGATGCCGTATGAGTTCCCGCGCACCTGCCCCGCTTGCGGCAGCCCGGCCGAGCGCGAGGGCGAGGAGGATGACGACGGCGATGTGGTGCGCCGCTGCACCGGCGGCTTCGGCTGCCCGGCGCAGGCGAAGGAGCGGCTCCGCCATTTCGCCTCGCGCAACGCGCTCGACATCGAGGGGCTCGGCGACGAGCGTATCGGGCTCTTCTTCGACGAAGGCCTGATCCGGGAGCCGGCCGACATCTTCACGCTCCAGCGTCGTGATGCGGCCTCCGCGTCGCCGCTCGCTGAACGCAAAGGCTTCGGCAAGCGGTCGGTCGAGAACCTCTTCAAGGCCATCGAGGCGCGGCGCACGGTGCCGCTGGCGCGGCTGCTGTTCGCGCTCGGCATCCGCCACATCGGCGAGACGACGGCCAATGACCTCGCTAAGGCCTTCGGAACGTTCGAGGCCTTCAAGTTGGCGGCCGAGCGCGCCCTCGAGCATCAGCCTGGTCCGGCCTGGCGCCGCTTCACTGCCATTCCAGGGCTCGGCGAGAAGACGGCCGAGAACGCCATGGCTTCGGTAAGCGCGAAGGCGGCCGACCTCTTGGCCGAGGACCTCTTTGCCCGCCCGCTCGCCGAGCGGCTCGTGGCTCTGAAGGTCGTGCCGCCGCGCGCTGCCGGCGCGCTCGCCGAGGCCTTTGGGGGGGACGCCCGGGCGCTCGTCAGGGCAGCGAACGAGGCGGCAGCGTCACCACCGCGCGACGGTTTCCTCGAGCTCGCGGGGCTCAGCGGCATCGGTATCGTCGCGACCGAGGCGCTCTGCGACTTCCAACGCTCCGAGACGAACCGGAGTGCGCTCGACGCGCTCATGCGTGAGATCAAGGTCGCCCCTCACGAGCGGCCGGTGACGGAAGCTTCCGCTGTCACAGGTAAGACCGTCGTTTTCACCGGCACGCTCGAGCGCCTCTCGCGCAACGAGGCGAAGGCGCAGGCGGAGCGCCTCGGCGCCAAGGTCGCAAGCTCTGTCTCGAAGAAGACCGACTACGTCGTCGCCGGCGCGGAGGCGGGCTCGAAGCTCGCCAAGGCCGAGGAGTTGGGCGTCAAGGTGTTGAGCGAGGACGATTGGATCGCGCTCATCGGCGGCGCGTCGTGAGGCGTGCCGCCATCGGCGCGACACTCGCCCAACACTGCCATCCCGGAGGCCGGAGCGACCCTTCCGCCGCGAAGGCGATGCGGGACACAGCGCCATGAGCAGCGCAGCTTTCGACCTCTTCCCACCCGCACCAAGGAGCGCTGCGCGCGCCTCTTGCGCTGGGTCCCGGCGCGGCGCGCCCGCAAGAGCGCGCGCCTGGCCGGGATGATGATAGTGTTGGGCTGCCGTCGCAGGGGAGAGTTGTCCCCGCGCGCGACGGCTGCGACTATCGTCGATGCACCCAACGGTCGATCGACGACGGTAGCGCGTGCTGGGCGTGATCGGGACCGGGGGCGATGTCGGACGGGCCGTCCTCAGCT
>DAORNH010000413.1:0-2837 GCA_035440865.1 Hyphomicrobiaceae bacterium
CCCCGGCCGGGACACACCTCGACATCGAGCTCGTCGACGGGCGCATCGCAGCGACCGTTGGCGAGGGGCCGCGAGCAAGTGCAGATGCCTCACCCGCTGCGGCAAGGCCCGCCCGATCCGGCCGCCCACCTGAGCGGCGCGGACCCGGCGGGCAGGGCTCGCTCTTTTGAAGTCCGCCTTCAGCGGTTGCTGCCGGGCCTTAGGACGCGATTGCGGTTGAGCGAGGCGCAAACCTTGGGATTGACCAACCCAAGCCGGCAGCCGATGCGGTTGCGCGTGTCGCGATCCGGCGTCGCCGGGGTGAGCGTCACATTGGCGCCGACGCCCGTGTTTGGGCCGCCGATCTGCTGGGCATTCGCGGGGAGAGCAATGAGCGTGGCAATGGCGATCGTGATCGAGAGGGCCTTCATGACGGTCTCCTTCGTGTTTCCGTTCGGCTCGGTTTGTCGTCATCCGATGAGGAGAGATTGCCTGAAGCCGCTCGTCCGCGCTGTGCCGTGGAGCACCGGTCAAGCGCCCGCAGTTCCACAGGGCTGGTCCGCATTTCGAGGCTTGCACGAGGCAACGTCTTCCACCAATGTGCAGGGAGTTCCGAGGGGGGCCGGCGGGAGCCGGCTGAGACCATCCCAAGTCCGGGTGGCCACCCTTAGAACCTGATCCGGGTCATGCCGGCGAAGGGACGGGAGCGACAAATGTCCGGCACTCGACATATCCGAAGCTTGCTTGCCAGTTCGGTGGGATCGGTCTTGCACGTGTTGCTTGCGCTGATCTCGATCATTGAGGTGGGGCTCGGGCTCGTCGTCCGGCTCTGGCAGGTTGGAGCGGCAGTCCGCTATGGCCAGCTCCCGATCTTGAACCTGGCCATTGCAGTCGCCTCGCTCGCGGCCGGAGGCGTCGGGCTCAATTGGCTCCGGCGGCTGTGGCGTCGGGCTCTGGTCGCGAGGAGCCTCGAATGACGCTCGAAGACTACAACGGCTTTTGCCGCTCGCTTCCGCACACGTCGCACGTGGTGCAGTGGGGCGGCGCGCACGTCTGGAAGGTCGCCGGCAAGGTCTTCGCCATCGGCTGGTTCGAGCCGGGTGCCGAGCCGCAGGTGACTTTCAAAGTGTCAGAGATGAGCTTCGAGATGCTGAAGGCGACGCCGGGCTGCCGGCCCGCGCCCTACCTCGCCTCGCGCGGCATGTCGTGGATCCAGCGCTTCTCGAGCGAAAGCATGGACGATGCGGGGCTTCGCGACTATCTCGCAGAGAGCCATCGCATCGTCGCGGCAGGCCTGCCGAAGAAGAGGCAGAGGGAGCTCGGCTTCGCCACGGCACCAGATCGTCCGGCGCCCCGGACCAAACACAGATCACTCTCCAACATCCAACGACGATCGACCGAGTCCACGAGGAGGACACCATGAACAAGATCCCGAGCCAGTCCGAGCTGATGGTGCCGAAGGTGACGACGGGTCCGATCGTCGGCTCAGGCAAAGTCTACGACAGCGCCGAGGGGCATGCCGACGTGCGCGTGCCGTTCCGCGAGATCACGCTCTCGAAGGAAGCGAACGAGCCGCCGTTCCGCGTCTACGATTCGTCCGGTCCCTACACCGATAACTCGGCCAAGATCGACGTCGAGAAGGGCCTGCCGCGTCATCGCGAGGCCTGGGTGCGTGAGCGCGGCGGCGTCGAGCAGTATGCCGGCCGCGATATCAAGCCCGAGGACAACGGCAACGTGCGGGGGAAGGCGCTCGCCCGCGACTTCCCAAACAAGACCGCGCCCTTCCGCGCACACGACGGCAAGCCGGTGACGCAGTACGAGTTCGCGCGCGCCGGCATCATCACCAAGGAGATGATCTACGTCGCCCACCGCGAGAACCTCGGCCGCAAGGCGGCGCTCGCACGCGCCAAGGCGGCAATCGCCGACGGCGAGAGCTTCGGCGCGGCGATTCCCGAGCACATCACGCCCGAGTTCGTACGCGACGAGATCGCCCGTGGCCGCGCCATCATCCCGGCAAACATCAACCACTCCGAACTCGAGCCGATGATCATCGGCCGCAACTTCCTCGTGAAAATCAACGCCAACATCGGCAACTCCGCCGTGACGTCGTCGGTTGAGGAGGAGGTCGAGAAGATGGTGTGGGCGATCCGCTGGGGCGCCGACACGGTGATGGACCTCTCGACGGGCCGCAATATTCACAACACGCGCGAGTGGATCCTGCGCAATTCGCCGGTGCCGATCGGTACCGTGCCGATCTACCAGGCACTGGAAAAGTGCGGCGGCGATCCCGTCAAGCTCACCTGGGAACTCTATCGCGACACGCTGATCGAGCAAGCGGAGCAGGGTGTCGACTACTTCACGATCCACGCGGGCGTGCGCCTCGCCTACGTGCCACTCACGGCCAGTCGCGTCACGGGCATCGTCTCGCGCGGCGGCTCGATCATGGCCAAGTGGTGCCTCGCGCATCACCGCGAGAGCTTTCTCTACGAGCATTTCGACGAGATCTGCGATCTCATGCGCAAGTACGACGTCTCGTTCTCGCTCGGCGACGGCTTGCGGCCGGGCTCGATCGCGGATGCCAATGATCGCGCCCAGTTCGCCGAACTCGAGACGCTCGGCGAACTCACGCAGCGCGCCTGGAAGAAGGGTTGCCAGGTGATGATCGAAGGCCCCGGCCACGTGCCGATGCACAAGATCAAGATCAATATGGACAAGCAGTTGAAGGAGTGCGGCGAGGCGCCGTTCTATACGTTGGGCCCGCTCACGACCGACATCGCGCCGGGCTACGACCACATCACGAGCGGCATCGGCGCCGCCATGATCGGCTGGTTCGGCTGCGCCATGCTCTGCTACGTGAC
>DAORNH010000414.1:0-2798 GCA_035440865.1 Hyphomicrobiaceae bacterium
TCGACCTCGAGGACGATCTGGCGACCGGCGAATCGGACGCCCTCGCGCGCCGAGGCGCCGCGCTGCGATTTGATCTCGGCGACGTCGGTGACGATCTCGCGCCAGAGCTCGGCCCAGGGATTGTCGGCTGCAGGGGCTGTCAAAGTCGTGCGTGCCTGACGCTCGATCGCGTCGATCGTGAGTTCCATGCCGGCGTCGGTGGTCGGGATCTCCCAGTCGCCGTCCGGCGTCATGCGCGTCGTGACGCCGATCTCCATGACGAGGCTCGTGCGGCCGTCGTTGCCGAGCAGGTCGGTGCCGCGGCATTTGAGGGCGACATCGTCGGTGTAGACCACCACGAACGGGATGCGACCCTCGGACGCCAGCTCGTCGATGGGGCCGATCTCGCTGTCGCGCACGAACGGGCCAGCGAAGGTCCGGCCCCGGATGGCCTTGACGGTGGCGGTGCGGAGCGCGAAGCGGGCGAGGCTCATGCGGTGGCTCCGGAGCGGTCGATCGAAAGCTCGAGGGCGATGCGGCCCGGGTGCTCGCTGTCGATGCGCTCGATCTTGAAGGCGAGCCCGCGGTCGAGTGCCAGGAGCCGGTCGTCCTTGCGCAGCTCCGCGCCGGGCGGCAGCAGGCGGCGCTGGATCTGTGCTTCCGCGCGTGCTCCCCTGATCTGCACGTTGCGGAGCTTCTGCGCGTTGCCGC
Organism: Hyphomicrobiaceae bacterium; assembly: GCA_035440865.1. Lineage (GTDB taxonomy): Bacteria > Pseudomonadota > Alphaproteobacteria > Rhizobiales > Hyphomicrobiaceae > DAORNH01. The sequence continues at coordinate 691 of DAORNH010000414.1, forward strand.
CGAGATCGGTCTCGCCGCGCTCGATCGAGAGCACGGCGTCGACCTCGAAAGCCGACCGGGCGGGGTCCGGCGAGATGCCGCCGAAGTCGCCACCGGCCATGGGCTCGATGCGCAGGCGCTCGGCCATGACGCGGTCGATGGCCCGGTCGACGCGGTCGAGACAATCGGCCCAGCGGTTCATGATGCTCTCGCGGCTCCGGCGTCGGGCGGCACGCCGTGCATGCCGCCCATGGCTGATCGTTACGCGGCGACCACGCCCTTGCGCAGCACGGCGGGGCGCGTGCAGATGTTGAGCGGGTTCGACTGCACCTCGATGTTGCGGCCCTTGCCGTTCGGCATGGCCCACTGCTTCACGTAGCGCGGCAGGCCGTCGGTGTTGACGGTCTCCTCGTAGTCGGCCGGCGCGAAGCGCGTGATGAACAGCTCGGGCACGCCCTTCGGCACGAAGCGCGCCTCGTTCGCGGCGAAGAAGCCGGCGCCGCCGTTGCCGGCCGTCGCCTTCTTCCCTGTGCGATAGCGCTCGAAGGTGATGCCGCCGATCTGGATCGTATCGGCCTTCTTGCCGAGCAGCTCGGCCGCCTTCTGCGCCGCGAGCCACACTTCGCGAACGCTCTTGTGCTCGGTGAGCTTGTCCCAGTAGTCGTTGCCGCACATGGCGTGGATGCCGGTGTAGGGCGTGTCGAGCTCGTCCTCGACTTCGCGAACGAGCTGCTCGCACTTGAGGCGCACGTTGGTCGCGGCGTTGTCGAGTTCGAAGTTGACGGCCGCGGGTTCGGCGATGCCGAACTCGTTGTAGAGGTTCCAGAGCGTCGCCCCCGACTTCGAGAGCACGACGCCCTTGAAGGCACCGACGCGGTGATGCTCGACCGTCGCGTCGAGGTCGCGCAGATGCCGGTTCACCTTGCGATCGACCACGCTCTGCACCGTCTCGACGTCCTTGTCGGTGCCGAAGGCGCGGCGGCCCTGCACCTCGTCGGCCATCACGGCATCATCGCGCTGGAGGTGCGGGATCACGAACGAGCGCAGCTTGTCGCGGTTCGTGCCGACCGTTTCACCGGGCCCGCCGCGCTTCGAGGGCTCGATCAGCGAGAGCGAGCCGTCGCGCTCCTCGATCATGACGGTCAGCGTCGAGACGCCGCCCTCCTCGAAGATGCCGAGGCGGCCGATCTGGCCGGGAACGTACATGGACGTCTCGCCGTTGTAGCGGGCCGTGAGGGAGGCGAGCGAGAAGGCGTCGTTGTTGAAGATGTCGAGCGTGATGATGCCGGGCATGTGCGGGGTCTCCTTGGCCGGGCGGTTGATCGGGCTTCAGGCCCTCTGTGGACCGGGGCCGCTGTCACGGCCCGGCGACGCTAACAGCAGTCCTGGCGTCGGCTGCCGGGGCAGCCGTGCGCCCCGGATCAGCGGACGATGATGCCGTTGGCCGCCAGCGTGGCGTGCACCGCATCCTTCTCGGGCTGCGTGTCCGTCGCGGCGTTGTAGATGAGCTCCGCGCCCTTCACCTCGGCATCGCGGGCCGTGATGACGGCTGCGGCATCAGCGGCGGTCGCATCGACGGCGGAGTAGAGGATCGCCACTGCGGTCTGTGAGCCGTCGGCCGCGGCCGGCGCGTGCGGCACATACTTGCCGGACGCCGTCACCTTGCCGAGGATGGCGCCGGGCTCGAGCTTGCCGGCGCCGGAGGCGATCTTGGCGTGGTCGCGCGAGCGCATGCCCGCGGATTCGGACAGGATGTAGGCGGCCGTCACGCGGCCTTCGGTCAGCGTTGCCATCAGGGGTCTCCGTGATGATGGATAGAAGGCTCGGGGATGGCACGCGCCCGGCGAGACGGACCCGGAGGGCCGGCGCGGGGCTCACATCTTGCCCAAGGGGCCATCCCCGACGAGGGCTCTCTCGCGGGGTATTCCGGTGGTGGTTCAGCCGGCGGTGCGGCGGCGCTCGTAGACGCTGCGGCTGTCGACGGGCGCGGGGCCTTTGCGCGCCTCCTTGACGGGGGCCGCGAGCTCCATGCCCATCATCGTGTCGGCGCCGGGGGCGGCGACCGCGGCCGAGGGCTGGCCGGCCTTCGGCGCCTTCTCGAGCATGGTGACGGCAGCGTCGGCCGCCAT
>DAORNH010000415.1:0-362 GCA_035440865.1 Hyphomicrobiaceae bacterium
ACAATCGTGCGCAGGGTCGCTCCGCGGCCGGCGGCTCGATGAGATCGATGAGTTCCGCCGTGGCAGCACCCGGCGTCAGCGCGCCGTCGATGTCGAGCCCGGAGGCGGCGCGGGCCGTGACCGCACTCGCCTTCACGGCCGCGGCGATGTAGGCGCGCGCCTCGTCCGCCCTGGCCTTGGCAACCGTGAGGCCCGCGGCCATGGCGTGGCCGCCGCCTTTGATGAGGAGCCCGCCTTCGGCCGCGGCGCGCACCGCCGATCCGATGTCGACACCCGCGATGGAGCGCAGCGAGCCCGTGCCGCGGTCACCCTCCCAGGCGATCACGCACGACGGGCGGCCGAAGCGCTCCGTGATGCGGCTC
>DAORNH010000415.1:406-2389 GCA_035440865.1 Hyphomicrobiaceae bacterium
CGGCAGCTCGGGATCGGCATCGACCTGGCGGTCGGCGTCGGCGATCGCCTCCTCGAGGATGCGCGTCTCGAGGGCCTTCCTCTCTCTATTGAGCTTGTCGAGCAGGACGGCGATGCGCGCGGCCTCCACCTCATCGTCGGTGGAGAGCAGCTTCGCCCCGAGCCCCGCGTCACCGATCCGCCCGCCGGCATTGATGCGCGGCCCGAGCACGAAACCGAGCGTGTAGGGGGTCGGCGGACGGTCGAGGCCGGCCGCATCGAATAGCGCGCGGATGCCTGGATGATGCCGCTGGTGCATCACCTGCAGGCCCTTCCGGACAAAGGCCCGGTTGAGGCCAACCAACGGAACGACGTCGCAGACCGTCGCAAGCGCCACGAGATCGAGGAGGGCCAGCAGGTCGGGCGGCGTGCATTTCGCCCCGTAGTGACCGCGGCGGCGCAGTTCGCGCGAGACCGCAACCAGCGTCATGAAGACGACGCCGGCCGCGCAGAGGTGGCCGAGCGCGGAGAGATCATCCTGGCGGTTGGGATTGACGACGGCATGCACCGCCGGCAGACGCTCGTCGGCCTGGTGATGGTCGATCACAACGACGGCGGATTTGTTGCGTGCCGCCACGGCCAGCGCATCGTGGCTCGTCGTGCCGCAGTCGACGGTGACGATGAGGCGGCTTCCCGCCTTCGCGAGCTGCTCGATCGCCGCCGGGTTCGGCCCGTAGCCTTCGAGCATGCGGTCGGGGATGTAGATGCGCGGGGCGAGGCCGTGGTGGGTGAGGAAGCGATGCAGCAGCGCCGACGAGCAGGCGCCGTCCACATCGTAATCGCCGAAGATCGCGATCTGCTCGCCTGCCACGATGGCATCGGCGATGCGGGCCGCCGCCTTGTCCATGTCCTGGAGCGAGCTCGGGTCCGGCATCAGCGCCTTGATGGTCGGGTCGAGCGCGGTCTCGATATCGTCCGGGCCGTAGCCGCGCGCGCCGAGAATGCGGCCGAGCACGTCCGGCAATCCTTGGCGCTGCGAGATGGCGAGCGCCACGTTGCGCTGCTCCGCCGAGAGCCGCTCGCGCCAGGCGAGGCCGCGCGCCGACCGGGTGACGCCGAGAAACGCGAGCGGCAGGCCATCGGCCTCGGCATCGCGTGCAGCGTAGCGCCGTTGTGCGGACACGGACGTCTCCCTTCGCTATCGCAGATGCAGCGACTCAGCCTCGCGTACTTCAAGCACGCCCTGTCTGCCTCGGAAAGGCGGGTTGCAGCCGCTCCCCAGGAATTGCCCCGAGTGGGCCCTCAGACGCGGCGCGCGTCGCGCCAGCCGATATAGAGCCCGGCGCCAATGATGACGGACGCGCCGAGCCAAGTGTAGGCGTCGGGGAGGCGGTGCGAGACGAGGTAGCCCACGATCACCGAGCCGACCATCTGCCAGTACTGGAACGGGGCGACGACATTGGCGGCGGCATAGGTCATGGCGCGAGCGACGCAGTAGTGGCCGGCCGCGCCGAGAATGCCGAGGCTCGCGAGGAGGCCCGCGTCCAGCAGCGACTTCGGCGGCGCAAAGCCCTTCCAGGTGATGACGCCCGCCATGACGAGGGTGCCGATCAGCGCACTGTAGAAGGCGCTGGTCTCCGGCCGGTCATGGCCCGCCACGCGACGTGTGAAGATCTGATAGAGCGCATAGCAGCAGGCGCTGCCGACGATCAGCAGCGAGGCCCACTGGAAGACGGCCGAGCCCGGACGTATCACGATCAGCACGCCGACGAAGCCCGCCAGCACCGCTCCGATGCGATGGATCGAGATCGGCTCGCCGAGCATGGGCAGCGCCAGCAGCACGACGATGAAAGGTGCCATGAAGCTGATGGAGGCCGCCTGGGCGAGCTCCAGGTGCTTCACGCCATTGAAGAACATGAAGGTCGAGCCGAGCAGCAGGAACGAGCGCGCGAGCTGCGAGAGCGGCTGTGTCGTGCGCACGACGCCGGCCCCGAGCCGCGGCATG
>DAORNH010000415.1:2409-2749 GCA_035440865.1 Hyphomicrobiaceae bacterium
GCGGTGCGCCAGAACACGATCTGCTCGCTGTCGTAGCGGACGCTCAGCACCTGCACGAGCCCGTTCATGATCGGGAACAGCGTGCCGGCAATGCACATGAAGAGAATGCCGAGCAGCGGCCGCGAGGGTGGCTTGGTGGCGGCACCGGATGCGGTCGGTGGGGCGGTCATGATCCGGTGCTTGTCTCGTCTCTCGTATCCGCGGCATCTGATCGGCATGCCGCCATCATGCAGCCTCAGCGGCGCTGCTCCTGTGCTTTGCGCAGAGCTGCCGCGAACGCGCTCTCGCCGGCGGTCGGCTGGGCGCCGCCGCCCGACGCGCGTGGTGGTGCTGCAGACAT
>DAORNH010000416.1:0-2739 GCA_035440865.1 Hyphomicrobiaceae bacterium
CACGCTCAGCCACGGCGCGCAGCGCCAGCTCGAGATCGCCATGACGCTGGCGATCGAGCCCAAGGTGCTGCTGCTCGACGAGCCACTCGCCGGAATGGGCCAGGAGGAGGGCGAGCGCATGGCCGCGCTGCTGCGCACGCTCGCCGAGGATCACGCGGTGCTGCTCATCGAGCACGACATGGATTTCGTCTTCAAGGTCGCCGATCGCATGACGGTGCTCGTCGAAGGCGCCGTGCTTGCCTCGGGTACTCCCGCCGCGGTGCGCGCCGATACGGCCGTGCAGCACGCCTATCTCGGGGGGCATGCATGACCCGCGACGCGCTCATCGATGCCCGCGACCTCCACACCTACTACGACGAGAGCCACATCCTGCGCGGCGTCTCGCTCAGTTTGCGGGCCGGCGAGACGCTAGGCCTCATGGGCCGCAACGGCATGGGAAAGTCGACGCTGATCCGCACCATCATGGGCCTCGTCCGTCCGCGCTCGGGCAGCGTCGCCATCGCCGGCCGCGACATGACGCGCGCAGCGCCGTTCAGGATCGCCCAGAGCGGCATCGCCTACGTTCCCGAGGGCCGCGGCATCTTCGCCTCCTTGACCGTTGCCGAGAACCTCGCCATCGCCGAGCGTGCCGGCGTCGACGGCGGGACGGCTTGGACGCGGGCGCGCATTCTCGATCTCTTCCCGCGGCTCAGTCAGCGTTTCACCAATCGCGGCGACCAGCTCTCGGGCGGAGAGCAGCAGATGCTGGCGATCGGCCGCGCGCTCCTCACGAACCCGCGCGTGTTGATCCTCGACGAGGCGACCGAAGGGCTTGCGCCGCTCATCCGCGACGAGATCTGGCGCACCGTTCGCCTCGTGCGCGACAGCGGCATCGCCACGCTCGTCGTCGACAAGACCGTGTCCGAGGTGACCGCCGTCGCGGACCGAGTAGTGATCCTCGTCAAGGGGTTGATCGTGTTTGAAGGGACCCCGGCCGACCTCAAGGCGTCGCCCGAGGTGATGATGCAGCACCTCGGCGTGTGAGGTGTTGCCCCGAGGCGCGCGTTCGGGCGCAGCCATCATGGAAATGCAGTCAGTACTGCCAGCGAGCGCAGGGAGGAACACATGCCGACCACACTCTGGTCTCCGCCGACGGGCGCCTACAACGCAGCCGTCGACATGGTGGATCGCCATCTCGCGGAGGGTCGCGGGGACAAGGTTGCGTTCATCGATCCGACGCGGCGGCTCACGTACGCCGAGCTCGCGGCCGGCTGCAACCGCTTCGCCAATGCGCTGCCGCGGCTCGGCATCGAGCGGGAGCGGCGCATCGTGCAGATCATGCTGGACACGGTCGATTTCCCGATCGTGTTCTGGGGAGCGATCAAGGCGGGCGTGGTGCCCATCCCGCTCAATACGCTGCTGCCCAATGAGACATGGGCCTACATGATCGAGGATAGTCGCGCGGACGCCGTCGTCATCTCCGCCGAGCTCTTCGAGCGCGCGCGGCCGATGCTGACCGAGATCGGTGGCCGGCGGCACCTGCATGTCATCGTGACGGGGAGCGGCGGAGATGGGACGCCGCTCTCGCTCGAAAAGCTGCTCGCGACGAGCGGCGACGAAGCCAAGGCCGCCGACACGAACGCCGACGAGGTCGCCTTCTGGCTCTACTCGTCGGGATCGACCGGCATGCCGAAAGGCGCGCGGCACCTGCACACGAGCCCGATGGCAACCGCCAAGCTCTTCGGACAGGGTATCGTCGGCATCGGCGCCGACGACATCATCTTCTCGGCCGCGAAGCTCTTCTTCGCCTACGGCCTCGGCAACGGCATGTCGTTTCCGCTCTCGGTCAGCGCGACCACCATTCTACTCCCCGACCGCCCGACGCCCGACAGCGTTCTCGCCGTCATGAAGGCGCACAATCCGACGATCTTCTGCGGCGTGCCGACCCTCTACGCTTCGATGCTGGCCTCGCCCGCGCTCGGCAAGGGTGCCGCCTCGAACAGGCTGCGCATCTCGACATCGGCGGGCGAGGCGCTGCCCGAGGAGATCGGCAATCGCTGGCAGCAGGTCGTCGGTTCCGAGATCATCGACGGCATCGGCTCGACGGAGATGTTGCACATCTTCGTATCTAACCGGCCGGGGAAGGTGCGCTACGGCTCGTCCGGCACGCCAGTCCCCGGCTACGAGGCGAAGCTGCTCGACGACGACGGCAGCCCGGTCGCCAAGGGCGAAATCGGCGAACTCGTGATCCGCGGCCCCTCCGCGGCCGACGGCTACTGGCTGCAGCGGCAGAAGTCGCTGAAGACGTTTCGGGGCGAGTGGACGCACACCGGTGACAAGTATCGCATCGGCGAGGACGGCTGCTACTACTACTGCGGGCGCACGGACGACATGTTCAAGGTATCCGGCATCTGGGTCTCGCCCTTCGAGGTCGAGAGCGCGCTCATCACGCACAAGGCCATCCTCGAGGCGGCCGTGATAGGCAAGGAGGATACTGATGGCCTGGTGAAGCCCAAGGCCTTCGTCATTCTGAAGCCGGGCGTTGCGGCGGACGAGGCGCTCTTCGAGGACCTCAAGGCGCACGTCAAGGCAACAGCCGGCGCCTGGAAATACCCGCGCTGGGTCGAGGCGCGCACCGAGTTGCCGAAGACGGCGACCGGCAAGATCCAGCGTTTCAAGCTCAGGGCGGAATGAAGGGCGGCTCGGCAACGATGAAGCGACTTGTGTTCGAGGACGACAAGCTCGTCCGCTTCCAGCATT
>DAORNH010000417.1:0-2015 GCA_035440865.1 Hyphomicrobiaceae bacterium
GACGAACTTCGCGATCGATAAGGACACTCGCAATGTCATGAGCTTAGTGTGGCGTTATGTTCGGAAGTTCGTATTTCGAGTGTGCCGCACAGTGAATACGAACTTCCGAACCGCCACACTAGGTCGCCCCCATCTCGTAGGCGCCGCGCTCGCAACCCTGCGCGAGTCGCTTCGGCTCGAGGACTTGGCGATCTGTGGATCGGTACATGAGGGCGCCGATCAGAACGGACCATCGAATGACCTCGTTTGGCCCGTGGGTTCAATCGTCTCGCCAATCGACTTGGGCTCGTGCCCACGGCCCCCGCTTGGCATCTCGAGCCGATTTTACCTGCGTCGCGGTCGAGGATCGCCTAGGATCATGTTCGGCAACGGCGCACGATGGGCCCGGCGCGGCGGCCGAGTTGGCCGAAGCGTTTCGCCTGCTCGAGCAGGCCGATCGAGGGCACGCCATGACATTGCGACGCAGCTTGCGAGACGGGACCGGTGAGCTGCACAGCAGGCTCGATCGACTGGTCGAGCGTAACGGCCATTTCGATTCGCTCGAGGGCTACTCTCGCTGGCTTATCGCAATGCATGCGTTCTACGGGGAGACCGCCCTCGCGCTCAGCAATCTCGAAGCCGATGATATCGTCGATCAGCAAGCCTGGACCGCGCGATTGTGCCGACTGTCCGCCGACTTGACCGATCTATCGGCGACGATCCCGCCCCCCCCCGCCGAAACAGATCTCGAGATCCATGACGAAGTCGATGCGCTCGGGCTCCTCTATGTCACTGAGGGGGCCTCGCTCGGCGCCCGGCTGCTTGTCAGGCGCGTTCGTGCCCTCGGCTGCAGTGAGAACTACGGCGCACGACACCTCAGCGCCGAAGCGCGTGGCAATGCGGCGTGGCAACGGATCAGCGCGATTTTCGAGGCCCGCGAGCTTGACAGCGAGGCCTCCGCACGACTGGTCAGCATGAGCCGACGCGTATTCTCGCTGGCAGCGGCTAGTCTTGGAGACCGCCATGACGACCCGTGACGCCAGTGTCGACCTCGCTCACTGCGACCGCGAGCCGATCCACATCCCCGGCTTGGTGCAATCGTTCGGTTGCCTCATCGCGTGCCGAAGCGACAGCTGGACTGTATCCCATGTCTCTGCCAACTGCACCGCGTTCGGCCTCGATGCCCCGCTCGTCCTCGGGCAGCCATTCAAGGCCGCGGTCGGTCGGGAGGCGTCGCACGAGGTGGCTAACGCGCTCTCGGTATCGATGGCTCCGGGGCTGCCCGGTCGCCTCTTCGATGTCCTTCTGGCGAGCGGACAGCGGTGCGATATCGCCGTCCACAGCCATGCCGGCAGGATCATCGTCGAGCTCGAGCCAATGCAAACGGAGACCGACGCGTCGACACCGCTCGTCATCGTGCGCAGCATGCTGGCCCGCATGCAGGACGCGGCAGACGTCGACAGTCTCTGTGCCATCGCGGTGAAGCAGATCCGCGCGCTCATCAACTTCGATCGCGTGATGATCTACCGCTTCCTCCAGGACGGCTCCGGCTGCGTCATCGCCGAAAGCCGCTCCGACGATGTGCCGTCCTTCCTCGAGCATCACTATCCGGCCTCCGACATCCCGAGGCAGGCACGTGAACTCTATGTCAAGAGCTGGCTACGGCTGATTTCCAACGTTCACGCCGTTCCTGTCCCGCTGCTCGTCGCCGCGAGCGACGCAACGGTGCCGCTCGACCTCACCTACAGCACGCTGCGCAGCGTCTCGCCGGTGCATATCGAGTACCTCCGGAATATGCAGGTCGGTGCTTCGCTGTCGATTTCGATCGTGGTCGGCGGCGCGCTCTGGGGGCTGATCGCATGTCACAATCGCACCGCGCGTGTGGTCCCTCCTGACATCCGCGTGACCGCGGAATTCTTTGGCCAGGCCTTCTCGCTCCAGCTTCAGACCCTTGCTCGCGCGGACGCGGCAGAGATGCTGCGGCAGGCGCGCGACCGCATCCACCAGATTGTGTCCGAGCTGCCGCCGGACGAGCC
>DAORNH010000417.1:2025-2719 GCA_035440865.1 Hyphomicrobiaceae bacterium
GCTGACCCGCAGCCTCGGCTCGCGGCTCGATGAAATCGCGGCGATCTTGCCGTGCGACGGGGCAGCACTCTGGCTCGACGGCGAGCTCTGCTCGTGGGGCGAGTGCCCGCCGAGAGATGAGTTCCCGGCCATCGTCTCCAAGCTCGACAGCGTCGTAGAAGGGGCTGTGCTGGCAACGCACGAGCTGGCGAAACTCCATCCCCCCGCCGAGCGGTTTGCGGGCGAGGCGAGCGGGCTCCTGGCCCTGCCACTGTCGAGAAATGCGCCGAACTTCCTGTTGTTGTTCCGCCGCGAGTTCGTCAGGACCATCAGCTGGGCGGGCAACCCGACCAAGCCGTTTGAGACCGGGCCGATCGGAACGCGCCTCACGCCGCGCAAGAGCTTCGAACTCTGGCGCGAGGAGGTCAAGAACCAGTCGCGCCCGTGGAGCCCGCAAGACCGGCTCACGGCCGAGGCGCTTCGCACCTCGCTCCTCGAAATCGTTCTCAAGTACAGCGAGATCGTCGCCGTCGAGCGCTCCCGTGCCGACCAGCTGCAACGCATCCAGAATGCCGAGTTCAATCATCGGGTCAAAAACGCGCTCGCCCTTATTGGCGCGCTCGTCTCGCAGAGCAAGGCCGGCCACGAAACGCTGTCCTCCTTCGTTGCCGATCTCGAAGGGCGCGGCCCAGAAATGCCGGGTCGAGCCGACCGT
>DAORNH010000418.1:0-2708 GCA_035440865.1 Hyphomicrobiaceae bacterium
GACCCGCTTCTCGGCCGCGGCGCGCGCTCGCGGCCTCACCATCAGCATCAACGGCGCAGCGGTCGGACCGGCAAAGACGCCCGTCGCCCGGCTCGCCGCAGCGGTCCGCGCCCGCGCCCTCACCGTCGCAAGCTTTCGCATGGAGGCCAGACTGTAATGACCGAGCGCGTGCTCACAGCCAAGATCACCCGCGCAGGCATGCGCGCCCTCTTCAATGCCACCAACACGGGCGTCCAGCTCGACCTCTCGCACATGGCGATCGGCAACGGCATCGCGAATGCTGGTTACACACCGAACGGCAACGAGGTCGCACTCGGCGGCGAGTTTGCGCGCGTCGAAATCGGCAGCGGCGACTATCTCGGCGACTACGAGATCATGGTGACGGGGCTCTTCTCCGACGCCACCGCGGGCTGGGCCAACGAGGTCGGCATCTTCACCTCGACCGGCGTCCTCTTCGCGGTCTGGAGCGAGCCCGCCGCACCGATCGCCTACAAGACGGCCAACGTCCCCTTCGTACTGGCACTCACGCTGGCGCTCGGCGATGTGCCGCCCGGCTCGATCAACATCATCGTCGGCGCGCCGAGCGTCAACATCATGATCGTTGGCCCGTTCGCCGTCATCTCGGCGGAGATCATCCGCCTGCAGCGCCGCATGGTCGAGAGCGAGAACGCACGCCTCACCCCGATCATCAACTCGACCTGGCAGTGATCGCCACCCCAGACCGACCTGAACACGGAGACCCCGGATGAGCCTCGAAACCCAGATTGCCGCACTCACACAGCAGGCCGGCCTCCTGCTCGATCTGCCGCAGCAGATCGCCACGACCGCGACCGCCAAGATCGCCGAGGTGACTGCGGCCTACAATCAGCGCATGGCGACCTTCACCGTGACCGTCACGGTCGACGAGGTGACCGGCCTCGACACGCAGCCGGGCACGGACGCTTTGCCGGTCCGCACCATGGCGAAAGCCCTCTCGATGGTGCCGGTCGGCGGCGTCGGCACCATCCGACTCGCCTCGGACGTGACGCTCACCGCGACGATCCGCATCGCCAACAAGCGGGTCGTGATCGTCTCGAATTCGGCCGTTCGCCGCAAGCTCAGCTTCGCGAAGTTGCCCTGGATCGCCGGTGCCTCGACTTATCGCGGCGTCGCAGCGTTCGGCCTCGCTGACGGCGCCAGCCTGCACTTCAACTTCGTCGAGCTGATGATCCCGGATGGGGCGGGCGACGCCCACATCCCGCACTGGTTCGCCTCCCCGATCGGCGTCTCGGTCACGCCCGGCGCGGGTGCGCCGGACGTCGGCTTCTACGACGTGGCGATCAATCTCCCGGCGACGCCCTATGCCGCCGTGATCGGCGTCGGCTTCGGCAGCACCCTGCATCGGCCGACGTCGCTCTGGGTCTACGCCATGACGCTCCCCGGGGCCATCACATCGATCAACGGACGCCTCTTCCACGACATCACGGCGACCGCCGGCACGGCGGCGGCCAGCCTCAACTGGCTGACGACCAACCTCACCACCGTCTGATCCGGCGCCGACCGGAGGCGCGCTCAACTGCAATCGAGGATCCCTCACAATGCTACTCACCCTCTCGCACGCCGGCGTCGGCTACGTGAACGCCACGCCGGAGCAGCTCCAGGCGGCCGGCGTGCCTGCGTCCGCATGGCTCAAGCCCATGCTGAAAGCCTACGCCGCCGACAAGCGCTGGCGGATCGAGATCGGCGGCATCGTCGTGAACGGCGCGCCGGTCCCGACCGACGATCGCGCCAAGGCGCTGCTCACCGGAGCGGCCGCCTCGATGACATCGACCGAGACCACAAAGGTGAAGGTCGGCGGCGCCTTCGTCGACATGACGGGCACGCAGGTCAAAGCGCTGCGCGATGCCGTCGCCGACCACGTGCAGGCCTGCTTCCAGGCCGAGGCCGACGTGGTCGCCGAGATCGACGCCGGCACGATCACGACACTCGCCGAGGTCGACGCCTTCGCCTGGCCGGCGAACGCCTGACGATCCGCAATTCCTAGCGACCCTCCGCCGCGAGCCGCGGCCAACCCTGGAGCCCTCCCTTGGCAGACATCTCCTTCCATCACGGCACGCGCGTCTTCGAGAGCCAGGAGACGCCCGTGCTGCTGCGCACAGCGCAGTCCGCCGTGGTCGCCCTGATCGGCACGGCTCCGAATGCCGATGCCGCGGCGTTTCCGCTCAACACGCCAGTGCTGCTGCTCGGCTCGACGCAGCTTTCCAAAGTCGAGAAACTCGGCGACGCCGGCACCCTCAAAAAGGCCGTCGACGGCGTCTTCGACCAGGTCGGCACCTACTGTTACATCATCCGCGTCGCCGAAGGCGTCTCGCTGCAGGCCACCTGGTCGAACCTCGTCGGCTCGGCGGCGGCCCTCACGGGCGTGCACGCGCTCAAGAAGTGCGAAGGGCTGTTCGGGCGCAAGCTCAAGCCGCGCCTCGTCGCCGTGCCTGGATACACCTCGACGACGGCGGCCGACGGCATCGCCTCTGTCGCCGTCACGGCGCAGGGTGGCGGCTACACGACCGTACCGTCCGTGACGGTGACGGGCGGTGGCGGTATGGGCTGCGAGGCGAAGGCGATCGTCGAGAGCGGCGCTGTCACGGCAGTCGTCGTCACCAAGCCGGGCTTCGGCTACACGGGCGCGCCCGTCGTCACGATCGCTGGCGGTGGCGGCGCGGGCGCCACCG
>DAORNH010000419.1:0-1331 GCA_035440865.1 Hyphomicrobiaceae bacterium
CACCCGCTCATGCATCCGCTCGGCGAACGCCTCGGCAAGTCGATCGGCCAGCGCCTTCAGCATGATGCGGCCGTAGTCGTCGGTCTTGGCGATGTGGGCCTCGATCGCGGCCTCCTCGCCGATGCCGGTGGTCACGGCGAATGCGCCGACGTAGTCGGCGATCCCGGTCTCCTTCGGCGCGATGAAGTCGGCAAGCGCGGTGTGCGCCCGATCGCGTCCGGGATCGCGCGCGATCTGCTGGCGAAGCGTATGCAGGACCGCGATCGGCTTCGCGCGCTTGTCGTCGTCGTAGAGCTCGATGTCGTCGCCGACGGCATTGGCCCGCCAGAACCCGACGACCGCATTTGCCCGCACCCACCGGCCCGAAACGAGGCGCTTCAGCATGAGCTGCGCATCGTCGAAAAGCTTGCGGGCCTCGGTGCCGACCTTCGCGTCGTCGAGGATGCGCGGATAGCGGCCCGCGAGCTCCCAGGTCTGGAAGAAGGGCGTCCAATCGATATAGGGCACCAGCTCGGAGAGGCTGTAGTCGAGGAACACCTTGCGGCCGAGAAATACAGGCCTCTTCGGCTTCGTCGTCGGCCAGTCGATCTTGAAGCGGTTCGCCCGAGCCGCAGCGATTGTGATGCGCCGCTTCGCCTGCTCGGCCCTGAGATGCGCCTCGCGCACCTTGGCGTACTCGGCCTTGACACCGCTCACGTAGGCGCCATTACCGCCGTCCGAGAGCAGGCTCGAGACGACGCCGACCGCCCGGCTCGCGTCGGTCACATAGATCGCCTGGCCACGCTTGTAGTTCGGGCTGATCTTCACCGCCGTGTGCACACGGCTCGTCGTCGCCCCGCCAATGAGTAGTGGGACCGAGAAGCCCTCGCGCTCCATCTCGGCAGCCACGTGGCACATCTCGTCGAGTGACGGCGTGATGAGGCCCGACAGTCCGATGACGTCGGCGTTCTCGCGCTTGGCGGTCTCGAGCACCTTGGCCGCGGGGACCATGACGCCAAGGTCGATCACCTCGTAGTTGTTGCATTGGAGGACGACGCCGACGATGTTCTTGCCGATGTCGTGCACGTCGCCTTTCACCGTCGCCATGATGACCTTGCCGGCGGCCGGGCGCAGGTCGAGGCCGGTCGCCTTCTTCTCGGCCTCGAGGAACGGCTGGAGGTAGGCGACGGCCTGCTTCATGACGCGGGCGCTCTTGACGACTTGCGGCAGGAACATCTTGCCCGCGCCGAAGAGATCGCCGACGACATTCATGCCGCTCATCAGTGGACCTTCGATCACGTCGAGGGGGCGCTTCGCCGCGGCGCGAGCCTCTTCCGTGTCAGCCTCGATGA
>DAORNH010000419.1:1371-2682 GCA_035440865.1 Hyphomicrobiaceae bacterium
CCAGGCGAGGTCGGCTTCGTTCCGCTTGGCGCCGTCGCCCTTGAAGCGCTGAGCGGCTTCGAGCAGGCGATCTGTGGCATCCGGGCGGCGATTGAGGATCACGTCCTCGGCGAGCGCGCGCAGCGCGGGGTCGATGTCGTCGTAGACCGGCAACTGACCTGCGTTGACGATCGCCATGTCCATGCCGGCCTTGATGGCGTGGTAGAGAAACACCGAATGCATCGCCTGGCGGACGACTTCGTTGCCGCGGAACGAGAACGACAGGTTCGAGACGCCGCCCGAGATGTGCGCGTGGGGGCAGGCCTCCTTGATGCGCCGAGTCGCCTCGATGAAGGCGATGCCGTAGCCGTTGTGCTCTTCGATGCCGGTCGCGACCGCGAAGATGTTGGGATCGAAGATGATGTCCTCTGGCGGAAAGCCGACAGTCTCGGTCAGCAGCTCATAGGCGCGCTTGCAGATCTCGACCTTGCGGTCGGCGGTGTCGGCCTGACCCCGCTCGTCGAAGGCCATGACGACGACCGCGGCGCCGTACTGAAGGACCTTGCGCGCCTGCTCGAGGAACGGGCCCTCGCCCTCCTTCATGGAAATCGAGTTGACGATCGCCTTGCCCTGCACGCACTTGAGACCGGCCTCGATCACCGACCACTTGGAGCTGTCGATCATCACCGGCACGCGGGCGATATCCGGCTCGGAGGCGATGAGGTTCAAGAACGTCACCATCGCCCGTTCGCTGTCGAGCAGGCCCTCATCCATGTTGACGTCGATCACCTGCGCGCCGCTCTCGACCTGCTCGCGGGCAACCGCGAGCGCCGCGGCATAGTCGTTGGCCTCGATCAGCTTCCTGAATTTTGCCGAACCGGTGACATTGGTCCGCTCGCCGATATTGATGAAGCTGGACGCCGCTGAGGTGGTCATCGCTGCTGCCTGCCAAGTGATGAACTGCAGCCCAGCCGCTCTCGCCGGGCGCCCCCCCTTATGGAGCAACCCCGAGGCCCGCTCAACACGCAAGACGGTCCTCAGTGCCGCGCCTTGCTGAACACGGCGGAAGCGAGGATGCCCGAAGCGAGTGCGATCAGCACGGTCGTGATGCCGTAGAACCACGGATACTGGAAGGCAAAGCCGTGGATCAGCCTCTCCAGACCCTCCCGCTCAAGATTGAGGCGCGCGAGGTACTGGCTCAGCAACTTGCCTTCACGGAAGAGGAACACACGGGTCTCGAAAGAACCGACTGAGACGTTTGCCGGCAGATCGATCGAGGTCCTAAACAGGCTCCGGCCCGAGAACGTCGTGTCGTGCTCCTTGACGGCATAG
>DAORNH010000420.1:0-552 GCA_035440865.1 Hyphomicrobiaceae bacterium
CTTCGCCTCTTCGATTGGGGCAATGCCGCCCTCGCCTGTCGCTGGGAAGGCGGCAGTTCGCACTGTAACTACCTTCTTCTTGTCCTTCGACTTCACTGTCTGGATGGCGCTACCGGCGTAGATAGTCCGCTCAAAGGTGTCAGGCCCCTCGACTTTCAGAATGTCGGAGATCTGCATGACGTCAAGGAGCGCCGCGACGCGGGGCATGAAGTTCTTACCTGAATTGGTCGCCGCCGCGATGATCGCTTCATACGGTTCGGCGAGCGACAAGATGAGCGCGGCAAGCGGCTCAGCGAGCGCATGCTGGTAAGCGGCATCGTCGACAAAGAGGACCTTGGCGACGCCGTCGAGCCTGGCGGCCGCTTCAGCCGCCGGTCGGCAGCCCTTGCCCGCAACGAGGACATGCACGTCGCCGCCCATCGCCTTTGCGGCCGTGAGCGTCCTATTCGTCGCGTCTTTGAGCGTCGTGTTGTCGTGCTCGGCAATCAAAAGCGTTCTCATCAGAGGACTCCGGCTTCGTTCTTGAGTTTAGCGAGGAGATCGGCGACGCTT
>DAORNH010000420.1:632-1075 GCA_035440865.1 Hyphomicrobiaceae bacterium
CGTAATCGCCCGGCGTCTTCTCATCGACCGGCTTCTTCTTCGCCTTCATGATGTTCGGCAGCGACGCATGACGTGGCTCGTTGAGGCGCAGATCGGTTGTGATAATTGCCGGCCTGTTGAGCCTTACCGTTTGCAAGCCCCCGTCGATCTCTCGGGTGACCAGGAAAGCAGTGTCCTCGACAGCGACCTTCGAGGCAAAAGTGCCCTGTGGCCAGCCAAGCAATGCCGCCAGCATCTGTCCGGTCTGGTTGCAATCGTCGTCAATTGCCTGCTTGCCCAGGATCACAAGGTCCGGTTGCACGGCCTCGACAACACCCTTGAGAATCTTCGCCACTGAAAGGGGCTCGACCGTGCCATCGACCTTTACCAAGATGCCGTGGTCGGCGCCCATGGCGAGCGCAGTGCGGATCGTCTCCTGCGCCTGCTGCGGGCCGATAGAGACG
>DAORNH010000420.1:1101-2669 GCA_035440865.1 Hyphomicrobiaceae bacterium
CTTCTACAGCGATCTCGTCGAACGGGTTCATTGCCATCTTCACATTCGAAAGCTCAACCCCCGAACCGTCCGGCTTCACCCGGACCTTCACATTGAAATCCACCACCCGTTTCACGGCTACGAGTACTTTCATCAAAACACAACCTCCCGTTCCAACACGAAAACTCTCCAGACGGCGCTTACGTCGAGGCCCCAATTCCCCCGGAGCGGCGATTGATCCATGCGTTGACACGCGTCGACAGTACGAAGATGCTCGGACGAAGCATCGTCATGTCCTCCTCAGCTACTGACACGCAGGCTCTCTGGATCATGCAGGGCACGCTCCAGAATGTTTACGGGCAGTCTACTGCCTCGCACCAAGCAGTTGATGGTCTTGCCACCCCTCCCGAAACCATCCTTTACGGAAGCGAACGCGATGCCCGAACCTATGGATGGCCCATAGGCCGACGAGTGGACATGTCCAACCACGTCGTCGCCGTCGAACAAGAGGCTGCCCATTTCGGGGGGAGATCCATCGAGATCGAACGATATGTGGACGAGGCGAGAGAGCACGGGTTGTGCCGTATCGAGGATCGCGCGACGACCAATAAAGCCTTCTTTACTGGGATCGACGAAGCGGCTGAGACCCGCTGAAGTTGCTGTCTGACTTGAGTTGAAGTCTGCGCCCCAGAGTGGCCATCCAGCCTCGAGCCGCAGTGTGTCGTAAGCCTTGAATCCAAAATCAACGATTTGGAATTCCTCACCCGCGGCCGCAAGCGCTTCGTAGATACCGGTCTGATATTCGAGAGGGTGGTGAAGCTCCCATCCAAGCTCGCCGACCATGTTGAAGCGCAACGCGCGCGCGCGACCGTACGCAATATCGATATCTGAGACCGTCAACCAAGGGAAAACTTCATTGGACAAGTTCGCTTCGCTCACTTTAGCGAGTACTTCGCGGGCTCTTGGCCCCGACAATAGCAATGCTCCATAGCGACCGGTGACATTCGCAAGCTGTACGCTTCCGTCCCGCGGCAATTGTTCATTCATCCAAGAGTAATGGTGTAGCTCCGCTTGCGGAGCAGCAGTCAAATAGAAACGATCAGGCTCAATGCGCGCGATTGTCGTGAAGCACATCACTTGACCGCGCTCATTGAGCATGGGGGTGGAAACAATACTTCCGACGGCGGGGAGACGACGAGCGCAGAGCCGGTCAAGAAAGGTACTGGCGGCTGGTCCAGATACTTCATACTTCGCAAGCGCCGTGAGATCGAGAATGCCGACGCTTTCGCGCACATCTAGTGCTTCGGCGCGCGCCTCCTCGACGCCATTTGAACGCGCATTGCCTCGCGAGAACCACATAGGCGTTTCCCACCCGAGCTGGGCTGAGAAATGCGCACCTTTAGCCTTGAAGTGATCGTAAAGCGCGCTCGTCCGCGCCGGCCGACCCGCTAACCTTTCTCCTGAGAGATCAACAGTTCCAAACACATGCGCTTCGCTTAGCATGGCGCGAATAAACCGCTTGTTGGCGTAACTGCCGAAGCGGCTCGCGTACAACTTAGAGACGTCGATGCTCGGACTGCCTTCGATCA
>DAORNH010000421.1:0-1734 GCA_035440865.1 Hyphomicrobiaceae bacterium
TCGCCCGGCCGGCGACGCTGGACGCTGGACGCAACGTACGAGAACGCGACGCAGGCGCACTTCACGCGACGGCTTTGCCGGTCTCCTCGGAGGAGGGGAGCGGCGTCGGCATCACATCGACGAAATCGTTTGCCGTCACCGCGCCGCCCGTAACGTCCCTGATCTTGGCGATTTGCTCCCAAGACGGACGAAACGGCACGCCGCCGGAAATGACGGGCTCGATCCAGCGGCTCACTGTCGATCGGTGCACACCGATGCGGGCCGCGAATTCGGCGGCCGAGAGCTTTTCCTGGGCGAGATAGTCGGTGAGCCTCATGACGTCTCCACCCGCATCACATCATCGATCGGACGAGATGATTTTTCGGCGGCACTCGATGGCCGACACGCCGGGCAGGGCGGCGCGACGTACATGAAGTCGCAAAGTTGCAGTATTTGCAACTTTAGTCAACAGGTGGTTGCAAATTTTGTAACGCCCCTAGCGATCAAGCCTCGTCTAATGGCTTGATGATCGCGAATCGTATCCGAGAGCTGCGCGAGGCGAAGGGCCTCAGTCAGGACGAGTTGGGCGCCAAAGTCGGCACCAACAAGTTCAAGGTCTCGCGCATCGAGACTGGAGAGACGCGATTGACCCTCGACCTTGCGACAAAGATCGCCGCCGCGCTCGACGTGTCGGTGGCCGAAGTGCTCAACGTCCAGGCGATACCGACAGCGCGCGGTCTAGCCGAGGAGGCCGTGTCCTACGTCGGCGGCGAAGGAGACCCTCTGGCGCGGCTGGCCGACATCGAGCGGAATCGCATCCTCTACGAGATCAAGTCTAACGCTCTGGACGAGCTAGGAATTGTGGCCGGAGATATCGTCCTCATCGACATGAGCGCGGATACCGTTGCCAAGGTGAAGCCTCTGGCGCTGGTGATTGCCCAGGTCTACAGCGGAACGGAGTTGCTCGCGGCCCGAACGGTCCTCCGCCAGTTCGTGCCGCCGGCGCTCTTGGTTGCCAACAGCCGATCTGAGAGCCACGAGCCGATCAATATGAAGATCATCGACGCTCACATCAAAGGCATCATCGTCTCGCACCATCGCCGGCTTTCGGGCGGGCTTTCGTAGAAGTGGGCGAGTAGGTCCCAGTATGGCCACGCGTGGGTCAGAGCCAGCAACCATCTGGTCTGGACCAACTGTCGTGTAGCAAATATTGCAACTTTATCGTTGACATGCAGTTGCAATTTTTGCAACTTGGGGGGCGCAGGATCGCGAGTCGCCCGATGAACCATTTCGCCACAGTTCGTGCAGCAGCAGGGAATGCCGCATCGTGCAATGGTTCTGGGTCACTTCGTCAGCAAGGCGACGTTCGCACACATCTGGACGGTGTCCTTCAGCGGGCGCGTGCGCAAGAGCATCACCACCGTCTGATCTTCGGGCCTCTTCGAGCGCAGGTTGCGATCGAGGCAGGCGTGAAGCGCGGCCAGCACTTTGGCGAGGTCAGACGAAGCGCCCGGGATCTCTCTCGCGCGATCAATCATGATCAGCGCAACCGCATGGGCAAATGCCGCGCGCTCTGCGTCCGAGGACTTGCCCCAGGCGTCGCCATAGGCGTTAGGTCCGAGCTGGCCGTCATCGTCATCCTGAGCCAGCGCCATGGCCGGCAGGATCAGCACCGCCGCGACGACCAGTGCTCGCCAAATGATAGCGCTCATTTCGCCACTCTTGCCCCACCCTTACCGCCTTGCCTCACCGGTT
>DAORNH010000421.1:1824-2621 GCA_035440865.1 Hyphomicrobiaceae bacterium
GAAGGTGCACCTCGTCGAGGGCGGCGTGCCGCACACCGAGAGCAGCTTCTCGTGGCCGACGCACTGGCCGGCTGGTCCCCGGTAGCCCGGGCCGCCGCGGCAGCCGCACCCCTCGCAGCGCGCAACCGCGTCGGCGGCCGAGACCGCCAAGAGAGCCAGGGCGAGGGTGGCGAGACGCATGCACGAACCCCGTCGTCAGTGCCCCGAGCATAGCCCGATCCCGCGACCTTGTCCCTTGTTCCGTCGCCCTGTTCGCGTTCGCGTCCCAGTCGACCGCCCCTCCATCCCGGATCAATCGACATGACCCTCACCCGACTGCCAACCAACGCCGACGACCTCTATGCACTCATGGGGCCGGAAGCGCTGCTTGCGCACCTGCGCGCCTTGAATACGGCGATCGCCCGCGTCACCGATCTCCCCGCCGCGGCGAGCGCCGGCATCGGCGAGCTCGAGGACGCGCTCCTCGAGCATCTCGGCCGGGCCGATCCGGACGCCTTGGCCCGCGAGCTCGGTCGGCTCGAGGCCCTCGAGAAGAGGGCGCTCTACTGATGGCCCGCTTCATCACGCTCGCGAACGGAACGCGCATCGTGCCCGGCGCCGTGCAGACGATCGAGGCGCGCGCCCTCGTCTCCCCCTGGACCGACGCCTCCGGCCGGCTCTGGCCGGCCATGGTGTTCGTCGAGACGCGGCACCAGGTCGTGCGCTGCCCGTGCGCCTCGCTCGGCGAGGCCCAGCGCCTCCGCGACGAGATCGCCGAGGCGGTCGAGCGCCATGCCGCGCAACGGGCCGCGCAGCAC
>DAORNH010000422.1:0-2546 GCA_035440865.1 Hyphomicrobiaceae bacterium
CGTGGTCGCGGCGCTGCCCGGCAAGGGCAAGCGGGCGGGCGAAGAGAAGCGGTGACGGGCGCCGCGGCGTTGACTCCAAGAGTGAGTTCGCGCCAGCCCGTATTGACAGCGCCACTGCAGCAGTCGGCTGCAGTGGCGCTGGACGTTTCAGGGGCCGGTCACCCGACCGACTGAGCCTCAGGAGGCGAGCTGCGGGGCGATCTTCATTGAGGCATCGAGCAGCGACTTCACGCTCTCGACCGACTTCATGAACATTTGCCGCTCCTTGGCGTTGAGGTCGATCTCGACGATGCGCTCGACACCGCCCGAGCCGATCACCACCGGCACGCCGACATACATGCCCTTCACACCGTACTCGCCATTGAGGTAGGCGGCGCAGGGGAGCAGGCGCTTCTTGTCCCTGAGGAAGCTCTCGGCCATCTGGATCGCCGAGGAAGCGGGCGCGTAGAAGGCCGAGCCCGTCTTCAGGAGGCCGACGATCTCGCCGCCGCCCTTGCGCGTACGGTCGACGATCTGCTCGAGCCGCTCCTCGGTGAGCCAGCGCATCTTGACGAGGTCCGGGAGCGGGATGCCGCCGACCGCGGAATAGCGCGTCAGCGGCACCATGTCATCGCCGTGGCCGCCGAGCACGAAGGCGGTCACGTCCTCGACGGAGACGCGCATCTCCTGCGCGAGGAAGGTGCGGAATCGGCCCGTATCGAGCACGCCCGCCATGCCGACGACCATATGGGATGGCAGGCCCGAGGCCTTCTGGAGCGCCCACACCATGGCATCAAGCGGATTGGTGATGCAGATCACGAACGCGTTCGGCGCGTACTTCTTGATGCCGGCACCGACCTGTTCCATCACCTTGAGGTTGATACCGAGGAGGTCGTCGCGGCTCATGCCGGGCTTCCTCGGCACGCCGGCGGTGACGATCACCACGTTGGCGCCCTCGATGTCGGCGTAGCTGTTGGTGCCCTTCAGGTTGCAGTCGAAGCCCTCGACGGCGCCGGACTGGGCGATGTCGAGCGACTTGCCCTGAGGCATGCCCTCGGCGATGTCGAAGAGGACGACGTCGCCGAGCTCCTTCAAGCCGACGAGGTGCGCGAGTGTGCCGCCGATCATGCCGGCGCCGATGAGCGCAATCCGTGTGCGCGCCATGCTCTGATGTCTCCGTTTGAGCGGGGCCTTGCGCCCCGAGCCTGAGCCCCGAAGTGGCAATCGACCGGCCGAGCGCGATGGCCCGCGCCGGGTTGCCGGCTCCGCTTAGCCGCAATTGCCCACGGCGGCAAGCTCGCCCCTTGGATGAGAGCCGGGCCATGAGAGCCCCACTTTCGCCAAAGCCGCGCCATGGTTTTCGGCGACGGTCGCGCCGGGTTGCGAATCCGGTGGGAACAGGCTAGCGGTAGTCCTTGGGGGTTAACCGCTTGTTAACCAATCGGACTTGAAGGTAGGCGCCGTGCACCAGGAGCACTGTGTCCATTCGTGAAGAACCTGGGGACCATGACAACGATCGCATTCCGTATCGGCATCGCAGCGGCGCTCGTCGGCGCTATGAGCGGGTGCGCCGTGCAGGACCTCGCACCGGCGCTGCGGCCCCTCCCCAAAGAGACAGTCATGCTGCTCGGCCGCATGGGCATGACCACCGAGGCGCCCATCTTCATTCGCATCTTCAAGGAGGAATCCGAGCTTGAGGTCTGGAAGGCCCGCTCGGACGGCCACTTCTACCATTTCAAGACCTACCCGATCTGCAACTGGTCAGGCGAGCTCGGTCCGAAGGTCGTGCAGGGCGACAAGCAGGCGCCCGAAGGCTTCTACACGGTGGCGAAGGGCCAGATGAACCCGAATTCGGGGTTCCACCTCGCTTTCAATCTCGGCTACCCCAACATCTACGATCGGGCCCACAAGCGCACCGGCGACTTCCTGATGGTGCACGGCAAGTGCCGGTCAGCCGGCTGCTATGCAATGACCGACGCGTTGATCGAGGAGATCTATGCGCTCGCACGAGAGGCCTTCGCGGGCGGCCAGGATGGCTTCCAGGTGCACGCGTTCCCGTTCCGCATGACGCCCGAGAACCTCGCCCGCCACAGAGCCAACAAGTGGTATCCCTTCTGGATGACCTTGAAGGAGGGCTACGACTACTTCGAGACGACGCGCCGGACGCCAGCGATTGCGGTTTGCGAGCGGCGCTATCAGGTGAACGTGAAGCCGCTGACGCCGGCGCGGGTCGATCCGGAGGGCCGCTGCCCGACGTTCGAGCGACCGAAGATGGAAGCTTTCCGACCGCTGCCCGCCCCGGGTTCGAAGATCGCCGAGGTTCCACCTGTCATTGTTCCGGGACCGAAGATGCGGACAGCCGCGACGATCGGCGCGCCGCCATCGGGCGCTGCCACAATGTTCGGCCTCACCAAGACGCTACTGCTCGGCATCACGGGCGGCCTCGGCTACGAGTGGTATGTCGTCTATCTCAATGACGGCAAGAGCGTCGGCATCTGGAACCGCGCCGCCAACGAGGCCCTGCGCGACAACGGCGCGAACGCCGCCACGGTCGAGACTTGGCAGGG
>DAORNH010000423.1:0-2530 GCA_035440865.1 Hyphomicrobiaceae bacterium
GTCGCCGATGCCCGCGAACTTGCCGATGGCGCCTGTGAGCGCGCTCGTCGCCGCGCCGCCGAGCAGGCCAGAGAGCATCGACGAGCCGCTGTCGACGAGCTTCGACTGGCCGGCGCCGCCGATCATGCCGGCGAGGCTGCCGAGGAGACCCGGGTCCTGTTTCGCGAACATGTCGGCGAGGCCGCGTGCGCCATCGGGCTTGGCGGCGGCCCCGGCGAGACCCGAGAGGATCGACGGCACGGCAGCGCCGATGGCCTTCTGAATGAGCATCTTGTCGAGGCCGAGTGCCGACGCGATCTTCATGATCATGTCGGGGGTGATCATGTTCATGATCAGGGAAACGATATTCATCCACTTACCTCCACGGGCCTCACGCCACTCGTGCGTCGAGGACGGTTGCTGGCTCTGTCGCGACAGCCTGAGTCGGAGGACCCGCGCGGCGCGCAAATGCCATCGCCATGTCGGGCGGCACGTTTCGTCGCCACCCGCAGTCCTTTGGCGCATGTCCATTAGTTGTGCTGACGCACCATCGTCAAGCGCGGGGAAATGTTGCCCTAGGACAACATTTATTCTCATTCCGTGCAAAATCGATCAGCGTTCGACAGATAGGCGCGCCGGGACGGTTCGGGGCTGCGCGAGCGCCCGGCTCGAGCGATGGCTCGCATGACAAATGGCAATGGCCAGCGCGTCGGCCTCGTCCGCGCTCTCGAACTGGGCCTTGGGCAGGAGGAAGCCGATCATGGCCTGAATCTGGTGCTTCTCGGCGTGGCCCGCTCCGACGACGGTTTTCTTGATGAGGTTCGGCGGATACTCGGCGACCGGAAGGCCGGCCGTGGCGGGAGCGAGCAGCGCGATACCGCGCGCCTGGCCGAGCTTCAGCGTCGCGCGCGCATTGTCGTTGACGAAGGTCTCCTCGACGGCAGCCTCACGCGGCTTCAAAGCGGCGAGCACGCGCGAGAGGCCCTCGTAGAGTGCCAGCAACCGGTAGGCGAGCGGATCATCGCTCTCGGACGTGATGTGGCCCGAGGCAATGTAGGCGAGGCGCGCGCCGTCGGCCTCGATCACGCCCCAGCCGGTGCGGCGGAGGCCAGGGTCGATGCCGATGATGCGAATCGGTGCGCGCTTGTCCATGCCGCGCGGCTAGCACGACGCCCGACCGGCGTCGATGCGCCACCAGCACGCCCCACGCCTCACGGCCACTTCACGATAGGCGGCATGCTCGAGAGGATGCTGTCGACATTGCCGCCGGTCTTCAGACCGAACACGGTGCCGCGGTCGTAGAGCAGGTTGAACTCGACATAGCGGCCGCGGCGGACGAGCTGCTCCTCGCGATCGGCCTCGCCCCACGGCTTGGCGAAATTGGCCCGGACGAGCCTCGGATAGATGTCGCGAAAGGCGCGGCCTACATCCTTCGTGAACGCGAGTCCAGCTTCGAAGCCGCCCGTTTCCGGTGCGGGTGTCAGGTAGTCGTAGAAGATGCCGCCGATGCCGCGCATCTCCTTGCGGTGAGGGAGGTAGAAGTACTCGTCGCACCACGTCTTGTATCGCGCGTAGTTGGCGAGCCCGTGCTTTGCGCAAGCTGCCGCCATCGCCGCGTGGAAGGCGATCGTGTCGGGGTCCTCCTGCGTGCGCCGCCGGGCGAGCACGGGTGTGAGGTCGGCGCCACCACCGAGCCACCACTTGGTGGTGACGACGAAGCGGGTGTTCATATGCACGGCGGGTACGTTCGGGTTCTGCGGATGCGCGATGAGAGATATCCCCGAGGCCCAGAAACGCGGATCCTCCTCGGCGCCGGGGATCTGCTTCCTGAACTCGGGCGCGAACTCGCCGTGCACCGTCGAGGTGTGCACACCAACCTTTTCGAAGACTCGGCCGCTCATCATGCTCATGACGCCGCCGCCGCCTGGCGCGCCGGTGTGGTCAGACCGCGTCCAGGGCGTGCGCTTGAACCGGCCGTCGGGGCGCTCCGAGAGCGGCGCGCCTTGCGGCAGCTCGCGCTCGAGCGTCTCGAAGGCGGCACAGATGTCGTCGCGCAGTTCCTCGAACCAGTGTCGGGCGGCCGCTTTGGCGGCGTCGAGTTCGATCAGATCCATGGGTCACCGAGTGCTTTCGTATGGCCGGCGGGTGCCGCCTCAGCGCGAGGGCATCGGATGGTTCGGCACCAGGGCATCATCGATCGCCGAAGCGCGGGTCGACGCTGGGCGACCGGCGAGCCCGGCACAATAGGACTCGAATGACGGACGCTTCGGCAGGGTGCCGAACTGCTTGCCCCACATGAGGTGCGAGCCGACGTAGACGTCCGCCGCCGAGAAGCGGCCGTCGACGAGTGCCGTTTTGCCGGCGAGCGCCTGGTCGAGCGTGGCGACGACGAGGTCAAAGTTGCCATAGCCGATCATGCCCTGCTTTTCCGCGGGGACAGCGGCGCCGAGCACCTTGTCCGCGACCGCAGCTTCGAGCGGCCCGGCCGCGAAGAACAGCCAGCGATAGTAGTCGGCGCGCGACCGGCTGCCTGGCGGCGGGGCGAGGCCCG
>DAORNH010000424.1:0-2230 GCA_035440865.1 Hyphomicrobiaceae bacterium
CGCGCCTCGCCCTGCCGGCGCGGATCATCGCCGACCAGCGCCTCGACGAGCTCGATCAGCGCGCGGCCCTCGGGCACCCCGCTCGCCGCGCCGTCGCCGCCGACGATGGCGCCGAGATCGAAGCTCTCTCCACTTGCCTTGCTGCTCTCACGGAGCAGTGCCGCATGGCTGGTCGTTCAATAAAAACATCGGTTGAGCGCCGAAGTCCGCCCAGCGATGAGCTCGATCTGGCGGTGCGTGATTGCCCGGAACTCGCGGGAAAAGTCGCGTATCTCGTGATCACGGAGATAAAGCTCGACGTCGAGATCAAAGAAGCTCGCGACCTCGGCCGGAACGAGGCTCAGCGCCTGATGGATGTTCTTGTCTCCGTGCGCCTTGTAGGGGTCGAACTCACTTTCGGTGTAGGCGCCGGGCTGCACAGTGGCGACCCAGGCGAGTGAGCGCACGGCTTGTGCCGGACGAAGGCGCGACGGGCGTCCGCCGACCGGCTCGGGAAGCTCTCGGAGCGGCCGACCGAGTCCGGCGTCGAAGGAATCGAGGGCCGTGATCATCGCAACCACGGCGACGAGCTCTACATAGTGCTCCTCGCCAAGGCTCCCGTCCGTGAGTGCCTGTATGGTCGCCGCCGTGAGCCGCGAAGCGTCAGTCGCCAACCGATGAGCAGCCTCGACGGCATCCACAGAAAGCAGACCTGTGGCCACATGCCGACCAGCGATCGCACTCGGCGAAACGGCGGACTTCCGCCTCTCGCAAAGCTCGCAGCTGCGCGCGCGGCGTACCTCCGCCGCAATGGCGAGCCGTTCCGAGCCTGTCCACCACGTGCCGGCACCGGCAAGCCGCCCCCAAGCCGCCTCGATAGCAGTCGCAAGGTTGGGGCGAATGGGCAGCCGTTCGCCGCCGATCTCGATGGTTGGGCCACCTTCCATGGAGTGAGATTAACCGAGCCTCCCGAACCCGCATAGCCAGAAAATGGCGGCGAGCGACGCTCCGGTTGCAGTTCTGTATCCGCCGCTCGCCACGAAATCTGCGCCAGGGGGACATTTTCGAAGTCATGGCCCTTGAAAGCATTTTTCGCGCGCTCTAGC
This sequence comes from Hyphomicrobiaceae bacterium, assembly GCA_035440865.1. Taxonomy (GTDB): domain Bacteria; phylum Pseudomonadota; class Alphaproteobacteria; order Rhizobiales; family Hyphomicrobiaceae; genus DAORNH01. The sequence goes on from DAORNH010000424.1 coordinate 1,086, forward strand.
TTCGAGCATTCGCCCGCAATCGGTTGCCGGAGGCCTGCCATGCGCCGCCTGCTCGCGTCACTGCTTGCCATGCTTGCGACACTTCTTGCCGCGCCGATCGCCTCGGCCGGGCCCAATGACATTGCCATCGTCATCGGCAACAAGGGCTACCGGGGCGGCACACCCGAGGTGAAATTCGCCGTCAACGATATGGAGGGCTTCGCCAAGGCGGCGACCGACGTGTTCGGCGTGCCGCGGGACCAGGTGCGCAAGTTTCCGGATGCGAGTCTCGGCACATTCTTCGAGCTGTTCGGGCGCCCTGGTGTGCCGGGCGAGCCCGGCGCCGGTAGCCTGCTCGAGCGGCTGATCCAGAGCCGGTCGACACGCATCTTCATTTTCTACTCCGGCCATGGCGTGCCGCTGATCTCGGGCCCGAAGCCTCGCTCCCACCTCCTCCCTATCGACGGCAGCCCTGCCGCGGTGGCGAATACCGCCTACGCGCTCGACGATCTCATCGCCGCGGTCAAGAGCGTGCTGGCGAGGAAGGCCCCGGACGGACAGGCAATCATCATCCTCGACGCCTGCTTCTCGGGCTCGTCCGGTGACGGCGGCTCACTCGTCCCTGCGACCTCCGGCACCGCGTTCAACATCGACATGGCCGCCATCGCCAGCTCAGAGCGTATCACCGTACTCGCAGCGTCGTCGGACCTGGAGCTCGCACATTGGGACACCGAGCGCCGGCACGGCCTCTTCACCGACACTCTCCTCGATGGCCTCTATGGCGAAGCAGACGAGAAGCGGTCAGGTGGCAACGGGGACCGCGCCATCTCACTCCAGGAGCTGAAGGGGTTCGTCGCAGCGCGGATGCGGGCTCGCCTCCTCTCACTGCATCGCGACCGGCCGCCGACCCAATCCCCGCACTTCACCGGCCGGGCGACGGCCGAGATCGTGAAACTGGCGGCGTCGCTGCCGGAGCGCAATCCGGGAGCCCGCGAAGCCGACGAGCGCGAATGCCAATTCCTTCTGCGCTTCGGCCAGCTGGCGGCGATCGAATCCTTCATGGGCCGCTCGACCTGCGTGAACTGCCCGTGCCGGACGGCGCTCGAGGTGAAACGACGCTCGCTCAGCGCCCAGTCGTCGACCTGCGAGACGGACGAGCGGCTCTG
>DAORNH010000424.1:2298-2510 GCA_035440865.1 Hyphomicrobiaceae bacterium
GCCCGGCGGTGCGGGCTGCGGCCGAGGCCCGCGTCAAGCAGGCCGAAGAGGAGGCGGCGCGCGCGAAGAAGCGCATCGACGATGAGCGCAATCGACTCGACGAGGAGCAGCGCCGGGTCGAGGCGGAGCGCAAGCGCATCGCCGCCCTCGAGGACGAAGCGCGACGCCGCGCCGAGGACGAGGCCCGCCGCCGGGCTGAGGACGACGCCCGG
>DAORNH010000425.1:0-1200 GCA_035440865.1 Hyphomicrobiaceae bacterium
GAGCCGCTCCGGCGCGGTCCGGGAGAGCCAGGCGAGCCGCGCCAGCGGGTGGAACGCGTTCACGTGGCGCAGCTCATCGCTGCCGGGCGCGCTGCGGGCGAGCAAGGAGGCCGCGTCCTCGCCGGCAAGCGCATCTGCCCAACCGATGGCCGGTCCGACGTGTCCGCCTTGCGCATCGATCAGCACTTGCGTGCGCGTCGCACCGCAGACGGCAACGGCGACAATCGAGCCGAAGTCCGCCGGTGCACGCTCGAGAAGCTCGCCGGCGAGGGCCGCGAACCCGCGCCACCAATCCTCCGGGTCGATCTCGTGCGCACCCGCGGCTCGGTCCGCTGGTGGCGCCGCGACGGCGGCTTCCGCAACGAGCGCACCCGTCACATCGACGAGCCCCGCCTTCAGCCGCGACGTGCCGAGATCGATCGCGAGGACGACGCTCACTTCGCTTTGGCGGCCGACGCCGCGGGATCGGTGAGCCTGACCGTCCAGTCCTTCGCCTCGCCCGTGTCGACCTCGAAGAACCCTGTCCGCTTCATACCCCGCTTGCTGCAATCCTGGACGCCGCGGATGAGGAAAACCTTCTCTGCCGTGCACATGAACGAGCCACCGCCCCACTCACCACCGCGATCGTAGTCGATCGCGTGGATGTAGTAGTAGCGGCTCGACAGCGTGCCCTTGAGCAGCGTCTCGCAGGTCTGGGGAGCGATGTTCCACCAGCCCTCGGTCGCCCAGCCCTTGGAATCCTGGTAGCCGATCGCCACGCCGACCCTGCTCGACGAGGCATTGCAGAGTTTGAGATCGGCCAGCGCTGGCCAGGCCATCACGGTTGCCGCCACAAGAGCGCCGACCACCTTCGCCACGCGCCGCAACATGCCGTGGGGTGCCATTCTTTCGTCCCTTCTCACGCGTCAACCCCGCGATCGATGACGATCGCGCGGAAGTCGTTGACATTGGTATGTGTCGTCCCGGTGACCACGAGATCGCCGAGCGCCGCGAAGTAGGGCGTCGCGTCGTTGTTGGCGAGATGGCGCGCCGCGGAAAGGCCCTCGGCGGCACCACGTACCACCGTTGCCGGGCAGACGATGGCGCCTGCGGGGTCAGCGGCACTGCCCTCCCCGCCGTCGATGCCGTCGGTATCGGCGGCAATGGCCGAGATGTCGCGCTCCCCGTCGAGCGCGAGTGCCAGGGCGAGGGCATATTCCT
>DAORNH010000425.1:1210-2083 GCA_035440865.1 Hyphomicrobiaceae bacterium
CCCGCCGCGCCCGGCCTTGTTGGCGACGGTGACGGAAAGCTCGCCCCCGGAGAGGATCACCGCACGCCGCCCCGCCGCCGCGATCTCGACGGCCATGCGCGCGTGTGCGGACGCGATGTCGCGCGCCTCGCCCGTGACCGTATCACCGAGATCGACGACCTCGTAACCCTCCTGTCGCGCAGCGAGGGCAGCCGCGTCGAGCGATCGGCGCGGCGTCGCGATGATCTCGTAGCGTGTCCGTGCAAAAGCCGGATGGCCAGACTTCATGGTTTCGTTGCGCCGATCGGCAAGCGCTCGCACGATGCTCTCCGGGATTTCGAGCCCGAGCCGGTCGAACGCCGGGCGCCGCCGCTCCAGGACGGCGCGGGCCTCCGCGAGCGTCGTCGGATCGGGCACCGTCGGCCCCGAGCCGATGGTCGCAGGGTCGTCGCCGGGAACGTCGGAGATGGCGAGTGTGACGACTTCCGCGCCATTGGCCGCCGCGGCGAGCCGTCCGCCCTTGATCCGTGAGAGATGCCGCCGCACCGTGTTCATTTCGTGGATGTCGGCGCCGCATTTGAGGAGGCCGCGCGTCAGCGTCGTCTTCGCGGCGAGATCGAGCCCTTCGGCGGGCGCCGTCCAGAGCGCCGACGCGCCGCCCGAGAGCAGCACGAGGACGATATCGTCGGCGGTCGCTGCCGACGCCTGTCGGATGGCGCGCTCTGCTGCGGCGACGCTTGCTGCGTCGGGTGTCGGATGCCGCGCCTCGATGATCTCGATATGGCTCGGCACGGAGCCCGGAAGCCTCGCGCGATAGCCGTGGGCGGCCGTGGTGAAGCCTGCGATGCGGTCGAGGTGACCGGCGCGGCGATAGTGCGCCTCGGTGGCCGCAGC
>DAORNH010000425.1:2156-2423 GCA_035440865.1 Hyphomicrobiaceae bacterium
GCTAGACATGTCGAGGGATGCGCCGCCGCGACGGCCGTGTCGTAGAGTTCGCGCAAGAGACGGCGATGTCGTTCAGCCATGATCGTGTCCGCCCGTGCCGCCGTTGAGCTGCCCTCATGTGGAGGAGCGCCGGAAGGGCCGTCAAGGTGCTTCGCGCGCGAAGTGACAGCGAGCTAGCGTGCGCGTGTTGATAGCAGGCTCGGACCGCCTGACCTGCCGTTCATGACATAGTGCAGTACGATCTCAGCCGCAGCGCCGCTCGGCGTC
>DAORNH010000426.1:0-2410 GCA_035440865.1 Hyphomicrobiaceae bacterium
CACCTGCAGCACGATGCATCTTGCAGCCGAAGTGGCCGTGCTCGAGCGCCACATAGCGCGCGCCGTCGCGCGTGTCCGCCAGCACCATCGAGACGTTGTCACCGAGGAACGCGCTCGCCCCGATCTGCCACGCGCCGCCGCGCCGTACGATCGAAAACAGCCCCTTCTTCGTGCCAACCAGGATCTCGTCGCTCATCACAGCCTCCTCGAGGTTGCCGCCAAGCCGTACACGGTCGCAGACCTCAACCGCCTGACAGAGCCTGCATCACGTGAATGTGGCTATCCGCCCGTACGCGATCACTCAGATGCAGCCGATCGCGGATCGCGACGCCATCAACGAACACGGCCATATGCCGGCGTAGCGCCGCCTGATCGTCGAGCACGTAGCTCCGCGCGCGCGGATTGCGCTCAAACACGCCGTCGAGCACCTCGCGCACCGTCCCGCCCGCCGCCTCGACCGACTCGCAGGCGACGTGTCGCTGGATATTTGCCGTGAACGAAACGCGGGGCATCTCCGCCTCAAATCTTCAACCCGAGTGCCTTGGCGACAGTGAAGAGGTCCTTGTCACCGCGGCCGCACAAATTCATCACGAGGAGGTTGTCCTTGGCGAGCTTGGGCGCGAGCTTTGTCACGTAGGCGAGCGCATGCGCGGGCTCGAGCGCCGGGATGATGCCCTCGAGCCGTGTGCACAGCTGCAATGCCTCGAGCGCCTCCTTATCGGTCGCCGGCACATAGGTAACGCGGCCCGTGTCCTTGAGCCAGGAGTGCTCCGGACCGACGCCGGGGTAGTCGAGGCCCGCCGAGATCGAGTGCCCTTCGAGGATCTGCCCGTCGTCATCCTGGAGGAGGTACGTGCGGTTGCCGTGCAGCACGCCGGGGCGGCCTCCGGTCATGGACGCCGCATGCCCGTTCGGCACTTCAAGGCCGTGCCCGCCGGCCTCGACGCCGTAGATGGCGACGTCCTTGTCGTCGAGGAACGGATGGAACAGACCGATCGCATTCGAGCCGCCGCCGATGCAGGCAACAAGCGTATCCGGCAGCCGGCCCTCGGCCTCGAGCATCTGCGCGCGCACTTCATCGCCAATGATCGACTGGAAGTCGCGCACCATCGCGGGATAGGGATGCGGGCCGGCCGCCGTGCCGATGATGTAGTAGGTGTTCGCGACGTTCGTCACCCAGTCGCGAAGCGCTTCATTCATGGCGTCCTTGAGCGTGCCCGCGCCGCTCGACACGGAGTTGAGCTTGGCGCCGAGCAGCTTCATGCGAGCGACATTCGGTGCCTGCCGCTCGATATCGGTCGCGCCCATGTAGATCTCGCACGGCAGCTTGAACTTGGCGCAGACTGTTGCGACAGCGACGCCGTGCTGCCCGGCTCCCGTCTCGGCGATGATGCGGGTCTTCCCCATGCGGCGAGCGAGCAGGATTTGCCCGAGGCAGTTGTTGATCTTGTGCGAGCCCGTGTGATTGAGCTCGTCGCGCTTGAAGTAGATTTTCGCGCCGCCCAGATGCTCAGTCAGCCGCTCGGCGAAGTAGAGAGGGCTCGGCCGTCCCGAATAGTGTTTGTGGAGGTGATCGAGCGAGGCCTTGAAAGCGGAGTCCGCCTTGGCGTCACCGTAGGCCTTCTCGAGATCGAGGATCAGCGGCATAAGCGTCTCGGCGACGTAACGTCCGCCGAACAGGCCGAAAAAACCTCTGTCGTCCGGCCCGTTGCGCAGACTGTTGGCGCGATCGGCAGCCCTGCGCGCTCCGGACTTCGGCGCTTGTTTCGCCGCAGCCTTGCGCGGGGCCTTCGCTGCGGCACTCTTCGATTTGCTCGGCGACTTGGCAGCGGGCATGGGCGCATTTCCTCGAGGGCCGGACGCGCACTCATTGGCAAGCGCCGCGCCGGAAATATCTCTGGTATCAAGTAGCGCCGATCCACGACCGAGTTCAAGCGCGAGGTCTCACAACCGCACGCTCGCTGCGCGATCGGGGCTCTCGCCCCGCGCTCCAGTGGGAGGGACACCCTCCAAACCACCCGCTTTCTCGACTTGGTCTCAAATTAGGCAGGTTTCGGGGCGCCCCGCGCGCGTCTGCGCGCAAGCTCGAAATCGCCCCCGAGTGGGTCGAGGGCGGCAGCCCCGCTCGCGAAGCTAAGCCCTTACTGCAACTGCCGCACCATCACCCTCAAAGCTCGAGCACGAAACGCTGCGGGTCCTCGAGGCACTCCTTGACGCGCACGAGGAAGGTCACGGCCTCCTTGCCGTCGACGATGCGGTGATCGTAGCTGAGGGCCAGGTACATCATCGGCCGGGCGACGATCTGTCCGGCTCGCACCACGGGCCGCTCCTCGATCCTGTGCATGCCGAGAATACCCGACTGCGGCGCGTTCAGGATCGGCGTCGACATCATGGAGCCGTAGACGCCGCC
>DAORNH010000427.1:0-2356 GCA_035440865.1 Hyphomicrobiaceae bacterium
GCCCCAGTCGAAATGGTCGAACGTGATCGCGAAGCTGCCGTCGCGCCGGGCAAGTGCCTCGAGCACCTCGATGCCGGCCGAGATGACCTCGGTGCCGATGCCGTCACCGGGAATGGCTGCAATGCGATAGCGCTTCATGAGGCGGGGTCCGATCGTGGTCGAGTGGGCGTACGCAGACGCCCTTGTCGCTCACATTCGGTCGCGTGGCCAGCCCGGTCCGCTCGGCGGTCTGCAGCACTACCTGTCGTCGCGATTGGCGCTCCACAGGCTCAGGTGCTTCATGGCCTGGTCGATAAGGGTAATCACACTCGTGATGTTGAGATCGTCCTTGGCGAGGTAGGCGAGTACGCCCTTCTGCAGGAGCTCGGCGCCGCGGCCGGGCAAGCCACCCCCCGAAATGACGGCGACAGGGCCCAGATAGCCCGAGCCTCGGAGCTCGGCGAGCGTGTCCTCGGCTCTGAGCGTCCCCATCTGATCGTCGATGATCACGAGGTGCGGGGGCAATGCTGCGAGGCTCGGCCGCGCCGATGCGAGGTCGAGGAAGGCGCGCATGCGCGCTCGCGGACGGAAAGCCCTGAGCACAAGGCTTTCGAGCACGCGCAGATCGACGAAGCTGTCGTCGATCGCAACGATGTCGAAGACATCGTCGAACCGGAGACGGGGCCTGCTGGTCGGCGGATCGTTCAACGTGAACCTCGTGCACAATCGTCGAATGCAACATCTCTCACGGGCCTCTATTTCCTTCAATTCAACAGCAAATTATCGGTCAATTAAACGTTCATCCGTTGAATGCCCAAGTTAACGTCCGTGGCAACGCCGATCAGCCGTCTGATTTGGCGCCCGTCAGTCGCCATGGACGCCGGCGTGAATTCCGTTAGGCTCGGCGGACTTGGTTCCAGTCAATGTCGAGGCACGCCCATGACACGACCCGATCGGATGCCGCCGATCCCCTTGGAAAAGTTAACCCCCGAGCAAAAGAAGGCCGCGGACGAGATCGTCTCGGGTCCGCGCGGACGCGTTGTCGGTCCCTTCAACGTGCTGCTGCGCAGTCCGGATTTCATGAGCCGGTTGCAGAAGACGGGCGAGTACCTGCGCTTCAAGAGCGCACACGAGCCCCGGCTCTCCGAGCTCGCGATCCTCATCACGGCACGCCACTGGTCGCAGAATTTCGAATGGCATCATCACCGCCCGATCGCCGAGAAGGCGGGACTGAAGGCGGACATCATCGATGCGATCGCCGAGGGGCGGAGGCCCGCCACCATGGCGAAGGACGAGGCGGTGATCTACGACCTCCTGACCGAACTCAACGCGAACAAGACCGTGAGCAGTCCGACCTATGCGCGTGCGCTCGGCCAGTTCGGCGAGCGCGGCATCGTCGATCTCGTCGGTATCGCCGGCTACTACAGCCTGCTCGCCATGCTCATGAACACGGCGGCGACACCGCTGCCCGAAGGCACCCCGCCACCGCTGCCGACCTTACCCTGACGCTTTTGCGTGCGGTCAACGCACCGGCTCGCCTGGCGCGTAAGCGCCGATGGCGAGCGCGTGCACGCCCTCGGCCAGCTCGGCCTTCAGTGCCTCGTTCACCATCCGGTGGCGTGCGACGCGGGTTTGGCCAGCGAAACGGTCCGCCACGACGAGCACCCGATAGTGGCTTTCACCGGTCCCGGGAGAGCTCGCGTGGCCCGCATGCATGTGGGATTCGTTGACGACATCGAGCCGCCTCGGCTCGAGTGCCATCATCAACCGCTCGCGTATACGCTCGTCCATGCTCATTTGTGCTACCTGTATTGCGCTCGGATCTGTCCTGGCAGGGCCTCGCGGATTTGGTACGGACGGGGTGGCAGCGATGAAGTCTGGTGACTTTGCAGCAACGCCCTGCACGAGGCTCGCATACCGGACCCGGCAATCCTTGTCGATTGGCGGACGAGACGACATACTCGCGACCCCATGAAGCTCGACTCGAAATATTTCGACAGCCTTCGCTCCACGGCCGAGCCTCGCAGCTCGCGCCGCGAGGCGGCTCACGCTTGCCAATGGGCCGGCTGCAACGAGCCCGCGTCGCACCGCGCGCCGATGGGGCGGGGACGCGAGGGCCGCTTCTATCGCTTCTGCCTCGAGCATGCGCGCCAGTTCAACGCGAACTACAACTACTTCCAGGGCATGAGTGACACCGAGGTCGAGGGATACCTCAAGGATTCCGTCACCGGCCACAGGCCTACTTGGCGCATGGGCAACGACCCGGCACTCGGGCGCGGCGCGCGCTCAGGCGCGTCGCCGCGCTCTCGCGACGGTCGCCTCGACGGCGACGATGCCCATGAGGTCTTCGAGGATGCCTACCGGGGCCGGCCGGGCG
>DAORNH010000428.1:0-2210 GCA_035440865.1 Hyphomicrobiaceae bacterium
TCGGGCCAGATCCGCATAAAATGACGGCTAGGACCCCCGGATCGTACCGGAGCGCCCGACGAAAGCTCGTCAAACGGTAGCGGAGGGTGGACCACGGATGAGCCAAGCGGGCGATAGCCCGAGACCTGCGTGCGCGCTGACTTGTGTCACCCAGGCGATCGGGGCGGCGATGAAGTCGATCGGCGCGATGCATTCTGTCAATGACGGGGGCGCAATTGCCACCACACCAACGCCGAAGCAGAGCGGGCAGGTATGGGTCCGATTGGCGGGCGCGTCATCGGGCAGCGCGCCTGCCGGGCCCTCAGGCATGGCGCTGCACAGCATATCGATGCTTGATGGCTCGCCGGCCCGTGTGACGCCGATCGCTTGTGCCGCAGTCACGAGCAGGATGTGCACCGCCATCGCCAGCAAGGCGAGGACGAGCGCCGACTGCCGAACTTTCCGGGCGCGCATCATGCCATCGATTTTCAGGGATCGTTGCCGCCAAGCAAATGCGACACACCGATGCAGGAGGACGATGGCACTGAAGTTGACCCGGTTTCGTGGAGCCCGCAACATTTGGGTTCCAGGATACGACCATTGTCCGCGTAGGCGTAGCGGTTCGTCCCTACGCCCGGCTTGTTGGGGTCCCACCAGTCAGAGCTGATGAACCGGCCGAGGATGGGGTCGTAGAAGCGGGCGTGCAGGTAGAGGAAGCCCGTCTCGGCGTTGTGCCGCTCGCCGATGTAGCCCTTGGCCTCGACATGTGTGCCGGTCTCGGCGGCCTTGTCGCCGAAGGGTCGGAAGGTCGTTCGGCGCACCTCCGTGCCCGCGCTATCGGTGATGAGACGGAACGTCTTTAGGTGATTCCGGTGGTGGAAGAACGCCACCGCGCCGGCGCCATTTCCCTTCCGCTTCACGTCGTCGTGGAGATACTTCGTCCACGTGCCATCGGGCGCGATCTCGACGCCTGAGCCGAGGAAAACCGTGACGAGGTCCGCGCCGCCGGCCCCGCCGCCGGGGACGACCCTCAATACGCGCTCGTTGTCGGCGGCGTAGGTGTAGTGGTGTGAGCCTCTCTGGGATTCCCGTCGCGGACTCAACCACCTCCATTCCGCGGATGACTTCACCTTTGGCGTCTGACAGGACCCTTCCGTCTTCGGATGTGATGATGCTCCATCCACCGTCGTGAGCCAATAGGCCAACAACTCGCCGGCTGGACAGCGATAGACATCGTGCTCGGCCAAGTAGGCGAAGTCGTGCTTGACGAACTTGCCCTTAGCCTCCATGCCCGTGGCATTCGGCTTCGGCAGCGTCACGGCGGTGTCCGCGTCATCGTACGTCTTGATCTCCTCGCCGCTGTAGTAGCCGCGATCGGCGACGGCTTCGAGCTTGTCGACGCCGAGAACCTCCTTGGCTTGGCGGCCCATGTTGGCAAGTTGTGCCCGATCCGAGCCGCTATTCGTCACCTCGTGCGCAATGATGAGATGGTTCTCAGTGTCGACCGCAACCTGCACGTTGTAGCCGACGACGCCCGAGCCGCGCCCGCTCGTCGCCATCGAGCGGCAGTCGGGATCAGTCAGCGAGATCTGCTCGTCGGGCAAGGCCAGCATCGCCTTCTCGTGGGCTTCCAGTTTCTGCATTTCAGCTGCCAGCTTCGCGAGGTTCAGAGCATCGAGGAACGCGTCGACGGCGCGAACAGGATTGCTCTCGTCGACCCAATCATCGAGGCATTCCGGCAACAGCGTCGACTGCCCGCGCTCGGCCCCTTCCACGAGCCGCTTCATGATCCGCCCCCGCAAATCGTGAGGCAATTCATACCAGGCGGATGGTGCGGGGCGTCACGGCGACGGCGAGCGTCCAGTGGTTCATTCGGAATCTCTGTCCCCACCTCCAAGTCACCGGCGTCGTGGGCATCGAGCGGGTCGTCGTCGTCGAAGGCGTCGAAGGTGAGCAGCTCGTCGATGATAGCGGCCTGGTTGTCGGCGCCGAGCGCGATGATGCCAGGCGAGAACATCATGGTGGCATCGGTGAACCGCCTCGAGCCCCTTGTCCTTGACCACGTGCAGCAGCTTCAACGCTGCGCCAGTCGGCTGCCGCTCTCCGCGCTCCCATCGACCGAGCGTATTGGTGGCGACGCTCAGGAACGCGGCAAGCACCGCCTGGCTGACCCCGGCCCGCTCGCGCAGGGCCACGATCGCCGATCTGTCGCTCCATCTCCTGCTGATGCT
>DAORNH010000429.1:0-1001 GCA_035440865.1 Hyphomicrobiaceae bacterium
TCGGCCCCGTAGGCGCCGACGAGCGCCGAGGCGAGGAAGGCGAGGGCGGCACTCCGCCGGTCGACGCGCGTGCTGTCGAGCCGCCAGGCAACGACGCCCGCGATGATCAGCGAGGCGACGCCGCCGAAGAAGGCAAGCACATAGACGCGGAAGTCGCTCCACAGGTAGCTGATCGTCGACCACGACGAGAGATAGAAGACGAGGTCGTAGGCATGCACGACCGAGAACATGATCTTCCGCTTCGTCGCCGCCGTCAGATAGATGATGGCGATGAAGGCGCCCGTCAGGGTCGTCGCAAACAGCAGGCGACGGGTCAACAGGGTGAGCGCCGAGGCGATCGCAAGCGACACGCCGGCCGTGAAAAGGATGTTCGGGACGAGGCCCTCGGTCAGCCAGAAGAGCCGCGCATAATAGAGCGCGACAATCGCGGCAATCGCCCACACGATCCGTTCCGGCACGCGGCCTTCGCGCAAGAGCCACGCGGGCCTCGCCGTCCGGGCGCCGAGGTCTGGTACTGTGTTGCTCATGTCGGGATGCGGCTGCTGAAGCTCTGCTCGAAAACCTGAAGGCGACGCGCGCTCGCCAGGCAGTACCGCGAGCGTCATGAAACTGTCATCACATACACCAGCCCGATTGCCAATGAACACTCCCTGAATGCCGGGAGCGAGGCGTCGGCTCGGCCGGATGACGGGCACGGCTCGGCTTGACGGGGCGCCTGCGAAGGCGGAAGGGGAGAGCAAAGCACATCCTGTCGCCCCGGAGGCCCCATGCTGAGCTACCGCCTCGAAAAATTTGCCGCGCCGCTGACGGCCGTGAAGGAGACGGCGCCGGTGCCGGTCGGCCGCCAGGTGGTGGTCGACATCACGGCGAGCGGCCTCTGCCACAGCGACCTGCACTTGCACGAGGGGTTCTTCGACCTCGGTGACGGGGCCAGGATCGATGCGAAGGGCATCGTCAATCCGCCGCGCACGCTCGGGCATGAGATCGTCGGCATCGTCGAT
>DAORNH010000429.1:1011-1354 GCA_035440865.1 Hyphomicrobiaceae bacterium
CAGCGGTCGGCCCCGAGGCCAGCGGCGCCGCAGTCGGCGACAAGCGCGTCGTCTATCCGTGGATCGGCTGCGGCACCTGCCACACCTGCACGTCGGGCGACGAGCAGCTCTGCAATGCACCGCAAGCGCTCGGCGTGCACCGCGACGGCGGCTTTGCAACGAAAGTGCTCGTGCCCGATACCCGATACCTCGTCGAGTACGCGCCGCTTCCCGAGGCGCAGGCCTGCACGTATGCCTGCTCGGGCCTTACGGCCTTTGGCGCCTTGAAGAAGCTTGTCCCGTTTCCCTCGGGTGGGCGACTGCTCATCATCGGCGCCGGCGGCGTCGGCCTATCGGGCGTGCG
>DAORNH010000429.1:1390-2200 GCA_035440865.1 Hyphomicrobiaceae bacterium
GTCGCCGAGGTCGACAGGACGAAGTGGGACGTCGCCAGGGCCGCTGGAGCCGCCGATTGCGTCGATCCATCGGCGGAGGGAGCGGCGCGGACTCTGATGAAGGCAACCGGTGGGGGAGTCGCGGGTGCAGTCGACTTCGTCGGCTCGGGCGCGAGCTTCATGTTCGGCTTTAACGCGCTTGGCAAGGGTGGCAAGCTCGTCTCCGTCGGCCTATTCGGAGGGGCGGCCCGCATGGCGCCCGCCATGCTCGCCATGAAGGCTGTGACCGTGACGGGCTCCTATGTGGGCAGCCTCGCCGAGATGCGCGAACTGCTCGCGATCGCCCGGAGTGGCTCAATTCCCGAGCTGTATGTCGCGACCCGCCCGCTCGGCGAGGTCAACCAGGCCTTCGGCGACCTAAAGGAGGGGCGCGTCAAGGGACGCGTGGTGCTGCTGCCTTAGCCTAAGGCAGAGATATGTGACTGTTGCGCCACATTCGAGGAAGCATCTGGGGCCGCGTCGGCGTAGTCCCTGGCCTCGTGGTGGCGGCTTCGCCGAACATGCTGCGACCATATCGCACTGCTGCCAATGAGGCATTCTTGGATACGTTCGATGCCGGCCCACGCTCTGGACCGCCGGCGCCCTGGCTTGCTGCGCTCGAGGCCCGCGCCCCACTGGAGCTGGCGGTGACGCTTGCCATGATGCCGCTGCTGCGTCTCGCGCCGACAGGCGACGGACATCCGGTGCTCGTGATCCCGGGCCTTGCCACATCCGACATGGCGACGATCACGCTACGCTGGTATCTGAGCGATTGCCGCTATGCGGCACACC
>DAORNH010000430.1:0-690 GCA_035440865.1 Hyphomicrobiaceae bacterium
TCGGCGCGGTGGAGCTCGCGCGCCGTTTTGAGGACGCCGGCGTCGCCGCCGTCATCTACACCGACATCGACCGCGACGGCATCCTGACCGGCCTCAACCTCGCCTCGACCCGCGAACTCGCCGATGCGACCGCGATCCCTGTGATCGCCTCGGGCGGCCTCGCCTCGATCGCCGATATCGAGGCGCTGCTCGCCCCCGAAAACCGCAAGCTTGCCGGCGCGATCACGGGCCGCGCCCTCTACGACGGGCGCATCGACCCGGCTGCGGCACTCGCGCTGCTGCGTGGCGCCCGCCGACACACCCGCTCGGTCGTGAGTGGCCCACAATAGAACAAGCCGTTGGCTGATCCTCCTCTGCGAAAGGTGGTCTGCTCTAGATCGCATCGCATCGCGTCGCAGCCTCGGCTCGGCGAGTTCCTCCACAAAAGATCGATCGTAGGATCGATACTCGCTTGACCCGTCCCCTGCGGCATCCTCGAAAAGACTGGCGGTCAGACAACAGCGAGGTGATTCGTGAACTCGACCGCCCAACTATTGAACCCGTCCGAGGCCGCCAAGAAACTCGGCGTGTCGGCAAAAGCCCTCCGCCTCTATGAGGAGCGAGGCTTGCTCAAGCCGTTGCGAACCGCCGCCGGATGGCGAGCTTACGGGCAAGAAGAAATGGCCCGAGCTACCGTAGTTGTCGAACTTC
>DAORNH010000430.1:700-2073 GCA_035440865.1 Hyphomicrobiaceae bacterium
GTTTAAGCCTCGCCGAAGTAGCGCGTGTCCTTGGCGGCGACGCGCCCCTGCTCGGGCGCGCTCTGGCGGCGCATGAAGCCGCCCTTGAAGCCCGAGCCCGTCACCTTCACGATACCGTGCATAAAGTGCGCAAACTTCGGGCCGAGCTGGATCGCGGCACCATGTCTGTTGCCAATGTCGTATCGAGTGTGCGGCGAGCAGAGAACCAGATCAGCGTGACTTTCGAACTCCCGTGGCCGTGGGGCGGCGAGCCATTTGAACTGCGGGGATTACGCGGCCTAACGTTCATTACGGGACCTCTGGGGAGCGGAAAAACGCGCCTTGCCATGCGCATGGCGGAGAAAATACCCGGAGCGTCATTTGTCAGCGAGGATCGGTTGATAGACGGTGCGGCGGCAGCGAAAGAAGCGTTGGCAGCGCAACCGGAGCTGGCGGCCAGGGTCCGCCGCTCGATATCCGAGATTGTCCAAGCGGGTGGGAATGATTGCAGCGCGCTCTTGGCCTTGCTAACGGCCTTGGAGGCCGAAGGCGCGACCGTGCACGTCGTAGACATGCTCGAGAGTGGATTGGACGAGGCCACGCAAGAAGCATTGATCTGCTTTTTGAGACGCCGCGCACCGGATGCGCGACCTCTGATCGCCCTCACGCGTTCCACATCGATACTGGATGTCGAACTGGTCGGCCCAGACGAAGCAATCATTCTGTGCCCAGCGAACCATAGCCCGCCGATGCCTGTCGCTCCGGTTCGCGGTGCACCCGGTTATGAGGCCCTGGCGACGTGCCTTGCCGCGCCTGCAGTTCGAGCTCGTACCGAAGGCGTAGTCGCCATCAGACGCCGCGCGTGAGGTTTGCGAGAGGCTCGGCCAAATTCCACGCCAAGCCTTCCGCTCCTCATCCGAAAGCTGCCGAAATTTTCGATTCGTCGACGTCCAGAAGAGAGTTCTCGTGTTGCCCCCAAGCCGACATTGCGTCCACTACTTGTGCACGCACGAAACCGACTGCATGTCCCCGCAAGGCCGTTGGACAACCCGTTCTCACCTTGCAGCTGAAAGATACGAGCTTGCGAACATTGCGCCACACCAAGTGCTCGGCAATCTTGCTGCCCCTATTGATCGCGACGTCCCGCTGATTTTGGATGGCAAAGGGCTTCGCGATCAGGACACGAGCCTCGCGCCGCCTCAGTCGTTGTCCCAGGTCTCGATGCCAAGCGTCGCCCGGAAATCGCGCGTGCGCTCCTCCTTCCAGGCCTCGATCGGGATTCCGGTGCCGTCGGCGATCTTCACGATCGCATTGAAGGACGCGAACGTCGCAACGGCATCGACGAGGGCCGCATCGCCGAGCCTCCGTCGCACGGCCGCGCGCGCCTCGCCCTG
>DAORNH010000431.1:0-301 GCA_035440865.1 Hyphomicrobiaceae bacterium
GGCTCCCGCCTGTTCAGATCGAAACATGCGTGTCTCCGTATCTCGGTTCGGCCGACTGCAGCTCATGGCTGGCGGCCAGGATGGATCGATGAGCACTCGGCCTGATCAGTATTCGACCACGGCGAAGTAGGTCTTGCCCTTGCGCGCGTCAGCCTTGACGAGGAGGGTCGCGAATTCCGTCCAGGGCCAGACGAACTTGACGGTCTTGCCGTCCGACTTGCCGTTCGTCTCGACAATCTTCGGCGCCGTGATCGTCATCTCGACGACACCGTCGCGCACCATCAGCTTCATGATGCTCGGC
>DAORNH010000431.1:320-2065 GCA_035440865.1 Hyphomicrobiaceae bacterium
CTCAAGCGCCCGCTGGAAGCGCTCCATGGCGGCCGGATCGGGCATCTTGCCTTCCTTTTTCATGTAGTCGTTCGACAGCTGCATCGTCGCCATCGCCGACAGGTCGGGCAGGACGGCGAGGTTCAGCGTCACGCGGTAACGCTTCGGCCCCTCGGGCTTCACGACGAACACGCCCATGGAGCCGGCCATGCTGTTCGGCCCGAGGTTGCCCATGACGGCTTCCGTGGTGCCGAGGTCGGCCGAGAAGCTGCAGACGAACTTGTCCTTGACGACTGCCTGCTTGCCCTGCACGTCGAAGGCACCGCCGAGCGCAAAGGCAGTCAAAAACTCGACCGCGGGGCATAGACCGCGTCGCAGAAAGGCTGCGCCCTGCGGCACCTGCTGGCCGAGCAGCTCGACGAAGGCGAAGACGTGCTGCATCTCCTGGTCGAGGCGCACATCGGCTACCACAGCCGAGTTGCCGTCACCTTTCAGTTGCAGATGAGCATCGATGTCGAGGCAGCCCGCGGCGCCGGTGGCGATCATGGCCGCCAGCATCGCTCCCGCGATCCGCCCGCGTGCTCGTCGCAGCATCGCAACCGGTCCAGTGCCGGCGCAGGGCGCGGCATCGTCAATCGGCAGCATGCAGCCTCCTCTTTCCTCAAGGGTCGCAATGGGCAGTGGTGCCCGAAATCCGCAGGTGCCACGCGCTCCGCGCGCGCACATCGGGGCGCAGACCGGCCTCGCCCAGCCTGAGCTTTGGCAGAAGGGTTCGGCCGAAGCAAGGCCGCGCGTGTCACGCAATCGTTTCAGTGCACAAATCGTACACAATGGATCGGCGGCAGATGCGCCGACACCATCGTCCAGCTGCCACCTTGGTCCTCCGAGATGAACAAGGCTCCAGTCGTGCTACCGATCACGAGGCGGCGGCCCGTCTCGTCGACGTCGAGGCCGTGGCGGTAGATGAGATCGTAGGCGTGCTCCTGGGGAAGCCCCTTCGAGAGTGCCTCGAACGTGCGCCCGCCATCGCTCGTGCGCGTGACGACGAGGCGGCCGTCGACCGGATAGCGCTTCTCGTCCTTGACCGCCGGGACGAACCAGGCGCGATCCGGATCGTTCGGGTGGACGGCCACAGCGAATCCGAACGACGAGGGATTGACCTTGCCGATGTCATGCCAAATGCCGCCTGCATCGTCAGAGCGATAGATCGTATCGTGATGCTGGACCCAGAGCCGGTCGGGCCGGCTCGGCGCCTGGACGAGGCGGTGGGCATCCTGGACACCCGGGTCGTTGGCGACATCGGGCGGCATGTAGGCGGCCTTCATGCCGTCGGCCGTGCACGCCCAGCTCACGCCGCTGTCGGTCGTCCGCCAGACGCCGCCACACGATGCAGCGACGCGCACGGTGCGATGATCGCGCGGATCGACGGCGATCGAGTGTATGCCGGCATAGTCCGCCCCGCCTCCGAACCACTTCTTGCGGCGCGGATCGTTCCAAAGCGCAGTATTGAGGGCCCATGTCTGTCCGGCGTCCATCGACTTGAAGAGGCCGCCCGGAATGGTGCCGCACCACAGCACACCCGGCTCGGCGGCCCCGCCCGCCTCGAGTGACCAGATCTTCACGACCGACCAGGGCACGGTCTTGCCCATCGGATCAATCTCCGGCTCGCTGTCCGGCTTCGGCGGATAGGCGGGAGCGGCGATCTCCTGCCAGCCCGATCCGGTCGAGCGATGGAGCTTGACGCCGAAATGACCGTGGTCAAGCGC
>DAORNH010000432.1:0-1914 GCA_035440865.1 Hyphomicrobiaceae bacterium
TCATCAGCGCCTTGACGTCCTTCTTGAGCGCGTCGACGTCAAGCTTCTTGAGTTGCTCGAGATAGTCGAAGCTGGCGCCCAGTGGATTGGTCTTGTTATCGTGCTGGTGCAGGATGTCGAGGTTCAAGGCCCTGGGCCACCAGTCGACGTTGGCCATGTGGGCTGAAGTTACGCCGCCGTGCGTGACCGGGCATCTGCCCGTTGAGTGTGTGCCAGTTTCGTTCATGGTTATCTCCGATCGGCTTGGGTCATCCGCGATGACATGAGTTCATACTATGGCGCGATGGTTACAAGATAAAGTTGATTGTGACAATGACGGCTATAGGTAATAGCTATCGCATGTCTGCCAATAGTTCGTAACTTGAAACGGTCCGCCGTCTAATGACCAAGGAACAATCAACCCGCAGTGCGTCGCCACGGGCCAATGAAGCCAACGACAAGGTTCTGAGCCATGGCAGCCATTTGATTGTCCCGCATACGGCCATGGTGAGCGGCTGGTGGTGGCCGATCGCGATGCGAAAACGATCGAGCTGGATTGCGTCGCACAGGGCTGCCGCAGGCGGTCGACCAGGCTGCTCAACTCTTGCCAGGCAAGGTTCCCGGATCAGCGCGCATCGCGTTGACCCAGAAAGCTTCGCCGGCGAAGACCGATCCGCTCGCGACGCCGATCGCCATGGCGCCGGACGGTGTCGCCTGCAATTGCCTGAATCGCCACGATGCACAAGCACTCATTCTTCGCCCTGCGGCCAATATCCAGCTTCACGCTGATGGCGGGTCGCAAGAATCAGGACGGCCTGGTGATCCTCCTCGAGGCTGTAGAGCGCCACGTAGCCGCTACGGCCACGGGAGATGAGCAACTCGCGCAAGTCACACTCGACGGGGCGACCGATCAGCGGGTGACGAATCAATGGATCTACCGCTTCCGCAATCAACTCATATTGGCACAGGGGGCCGTTGCAGCTGCTGCGCCAGGATCAATCTCGATCAGGAAATCGGTCGCTCTTTCGAGATCGGCAAGCGCCCGCTCCGAGTAGATCAGCCTTGCCAGGATCCTGCCTTCGGCTTTGACGGTTGCCCCCCGGCAATGCGTGCCTTCAGGTAGGCGTGAACTTCGCTGGCATCTTAGCCTTGGCCGGTCCTCAGCATCTGGTCCCGCGCTGCTCGCGCCTCGGACACGAAGCTCGCCCGTCGTTCTGCCAGAGCAGCGGCCTGCTCTATCGCGTGCACCATGAACGCATGTGGCGAAACGCCTTGCCTCTCGGCAGCGGCAACGACCCGCTGCTTGATCTTGTCGGAAAGCTTCACTGAGATGGTGGGCATGGTCGGGATCCTCGTGCCTGGGCGTCGCGCAAAAGCAACAGCGCCGCGGCCGGCCTTGCGGGTCGGCATTCTTGCCCGGTGCGTCCGCGCCGGTGATGGCCGGATATCAGGCCGCCATCGGTGAGTCGGCAGTGGTGCCGACGACCAGCAGGTGCACCCGATACGGCCCATGTGCGCCGAGCACGACGGTCTGCTCGATGTCACCGGTGCGCGAGGGTCCGGAGACGAAGTTTACGGCGCGCGGCAGTTTGCTGCCTTCGCCGCGTTCATGGCGGAGCAGCGCGAAGCCCTCCTCCATGTCGGCGACGATGCGTCCGGCGGCCACCATGGCGATGTGCGTTTCGGGCAGCAGGCGGGTCGTCGACGCGGTCCGTGTGCCGGAGAGCAGCATCAGCGTGCCGGTCTCGGCGATCGCGCAGGAGGCGCCGGTGATGCCGACCAGGTCGCCGACCAAGCTCGGGCGCGGGCCTTCGGTCGGCATCGCGATGGTCTGGCGCAGCCGCGCCCGGCGTTGCTCGGCGTGCGCCGGGTCGTGCCGGAGGGCGGCGCGAACGCGCGCCAGGATGTCTGCTCGCGCTGCGCGCTCGTTCATGC
>DAORNH010000433.1:0-1083 GCA_035440865.1 Hyphomicrobiaceae bacterium
CCGGCCGCCAGCGCTTCCGCGGTATAGCGGGCGTGCAGCGCGTCGAGCTCGGCTGCCGGCGGCGCCGACTTGCGGATCGCGGCGGCGTCGAGACCGGCACGCTTCGCCGCGGCATCGAGCACCGCATCCTCGCCGATGTTGCCCTCGAGCTCCCAGAGCGCCTTGCCGATCTCCGTCGCAAGCGCGTGCGCATCCTTCCCCTGGAGCTTCGCCGCGATCACGAGACGCGTGCCCGGACCCTCGTCGGAGGGAAAGTGCTTCGGTTGTATGGTGATCGGCAGCCCCGTCTCCTCGCGCCAGCGCTTCAGCTCCATGAGCCGATAGGCGCGCCGCTCGGGCGAGCGCTGCGGCAGGGGGAGCCCGCCGGTCTTCGCGAACACCTCGCCGAACTTCGCCGGCTTGATGTCGACCGTGTGCCCGTACTTCTTCGCCATCTCCGCGAAGCGCTTGCTGCCAAGGTAGGTCCAGGGCGAGTTCAAGGACATGTAGTAGTCGATCTTGGCCATGACGGGCTCTCAGCTCTTGCCGCGGATGAGATGGATGATACCGGTGAAGTCGGCGCCGCCCTCGCCCCAGGCGTTGTGGAGGCCGAAGAGCTGGGCTGCGAGCGCGCCCATCGGCGTCGTCGCGCCGGCCGTCTGTGAGGCCTCCTGCGAGAGCTTCAGGTCCTTCAGCATGAGGGCGGAGGCGAAGCCCGGCCTGTAGCCCGAATTCGCGGGCGTCGTCGGCACGAGCTCCGGCACAGGACAGTAGCTCGTCAGCGCCCAGCTCTGCCCGGACGAGGTCGAGGCGACGTCGAACAGCGCCTTGTGCGAGAGGCCGAGCTTCTCCGCGAGCACGAAAGCCTCGCAGGCGCCGAGCATGTTGATCGCCAGCATCATGTTGTTGCAGATTTTGGCGGCCTGCCCGGCGCCGGCCTCGCCGCAATGGACGACGCGCTTGCCCATGGCCTCGAGCGCGGGCCGGGCCTTGGCGACCGCCTCGGCCTTGCCGCCGACCATCAGCGTGAGCGTTGCCGCCTCCGCGCCATTGACGCCACCCGAGACGGGGCTGTCGAGCGAGCCGAGCCCGGCCGCGGCGGCA
>DAORNH010000433.1:1093-1853 GCA_035440865.1 Hyphomicrobiaceae bacterium
TGTGCGCCAGCATCGGCGGGCCGGTCACGTCGCCGACGGCGTAGATGTGCGGCATGTTGGTGCGGCTGAAGGCGTCGACCAGGATCGCGCCCTTCGGCGCCGCTTGCAGAATGCCGCTCTTCTCGTAGACGGCGATCGTGTCCTTGCCCGCCGGCAGCATGGTGACGACGATGTCGGCGCCCTTGGCGGCATCCGCGGCGCTGGCGACGGTCGCGACGCCGCGGGCCTTGGCCTTCTCGAGGTTTCCGGCGACGAGATCGAAGCCCTGGACCTGGTGCCCCTTCTTCACGAGATTGCCCGCCATGGGTACGCCCATGTTGCCGAGCCCGATGAAGCCAACCTTCGCCATTGCGTCCTCCTCCGTGCCTCAAACGCGGATGCCCCGCACGAGTGTACGAGGCACCTTAGGCTCGAAGGTTCAGCGCGCGCAATTGCTACGCGCGCGGTCGTGATGCGCGTCGTATCAGTGGCGGCCGCCGCGAGCGGGTACGCCCTTGAAGTCGACCGGCGGGAGCGGATAGGCGATGCCCGGGCTCGTCCCCGACACCGGCGCGGAGCCCGACGTGGAGGACGAGGAGCCCGGCGACGTTCCATTGTAGTTGTAGTTGTGCGAGGTCGTGCGGTTGTCCTCGAAGCCGAGGCTCAAACTCGCCTTCGCCTCCGGATTGATGATCACACGGTTGTGGCTCGGCAGCGTGCGGAAGACGCGCACGCCCTCCTCGATGGCGCGGGGGATGAGCGAACGGTCGTTCACGAGCAT